>CBFIIP010000083.1:0-63116 GCA_965662705.1 Flavobacteriaceae bacterium | reverse complement strand
CCATCAGCTCGTGTTCCAAGGTCTGGTCTTCCTCCAAGGTATGGATGATTTTTTTGGCTTCCGTATTTACAATTTGGTGTTGCTGATCCTCCCCAAAACCGGTTGCGATGATGGTTACGGCTATTGAACTTCCCAAGTTTTGATCCTCACCGATACCCATTATGATATTGGTGTCATTCCCGGCTTCGGTCTGTATGTATTCATTAATTTCTCCAATTTCGTCAATGGTAATTTCCTCGTTTCCTGAAACAATCAGAAGGAGTACGTTTTTGCAACCTGTAATTTTATTGTCATTCAATAAAGGGGAATCCAAAGCATTGATGATGGCATCGTGGGCACGGTTGGCACCGCTTGCGACTCCTGAACCCATAATTGCAGTGCCGCTGTCTTTCAGTACCGTTTTGGCATCTTTGAGGTCAATATTTTGGCGATAATGATGGGTAATTACCTCTGCAATCCCTCGGGCCGCTGTAGAGAGTACCTCATCTGCCTTGGAAAAGCCGGCTTTAAAGCCCAAATTACCATAAACCTCCCTTAGCTTATTGTTATTGATAACAATCAGTGCGTCAACGGCTTGTTTGATTTTTTCCAAACCGACCTCTGCTTGCACCGATCTTATTTTTCCCTCAAAATGGAAAGGCATGGTAACAATTCCTACGGTAAGAATATCCATCTCTTTTGCCATTTTGGCAATAATAGGTGCAGCCCCGGTACCGGTTCCTCCTCCCATTCCGGCAGTGATGAAAACCATCTTGGTCTGGGTCGCCAGCAGGGTTTTGATGTCTTCAAGACTTTCCTCGGCGGCCTTGGCACCCACTTCGGGATTGGCACCCGCACCCAAGCCCTCGGTCAACGAAGCTCCCAGTTGAATTTTGATGGGCACCGAACTCTCATTGAGCGCTTGGGCATCGGTATTGGTTATCACAAAATCAACCCCATTGATCCCTTGTTGAAACATATGGTTGATGGCATTGCTCCCCCCTCCCCCTACACCAATGACTTTGATGACATTGCTTTTATTCTTGGGTAAATCAAAACTAAAATTATTATTCATTTCAGATTCCATTGCAGTGTATTTATGCGTTGTCTAAAAATTCTTTAAACTTATCCACCCATCGCTCCAATATGGTTTTTCTATTGGATGAAATGGGGTGGGGCGCTCTCCCGCCATCAGCGGGTTGATCTGGATTTTGATCGTCCATGTGAGATTCAGCAGCTGTCTCATCAGAAATATCATCCCTTGTTTGTTCTTCCAATGCATTCATCAACAATCCTACTGCAGTTGCCAAAATGGGACTGGTATCGGATTTTTGGGTATCCCCTGCCAAATGTTCACTGGGATATCCTATTCGGGTGTCCATCCCTGTGATATATTCCACCAGTTGCTTTAAGTGTTTCAATTGGCTCCCCCCTCCAGTCAAAACTACTCCACCGATCAATTTCTTCTTTTGATCATCATGTCCATAGTTCTTGATTTCCAAATACACCTGTTCCATGATCTCCACGACTCGGGCATTGATAATCTTGGAAAGGGTTTTCAGGGAAATCTCCTTGGGTTCTCTCCCCCTCAGCCCAGGAATGGAAACGATTTCGGAGTCTTTGTTTTCCCCTGGCCAAGCAGAACCAAATTTCACTTTGAGGAGTTCTGCTTGTTTTTCAATGATGGAGCAACCTTCTTTGATGTCCTCCGTTATGACATTACCTCCAAAAGGAATGACAGCAGTATGGCGGATGATTCCATCCTTAAAAATAGCCAAATCGGTGGTCCCCCCACCGATATCTATCAATGCCACACCGGCCTCCTTTTCCTCTTGGCTCAAAACCGCTTCAGAGGAAGCCAAAGGCTCAAGGGTAATATTTTTCATGGACAAACCTGCACTTTTAACACACCTACCGATATTTTTTATGGAGGAAACCTGCCCTACAACAACGTGGAAATTGGCCTCTAACCTTCCGCCATACATTCCAATGGGTTCTTTGATCTCTGCTTGTCCATCTACCTTAAATTCTTGCGGTAATACATGAATGATTTCTTCTCCGGGCAGCATCACCAGTTTGTAAACCTGTTGAATCAAGCGCTCTACGTCCTCCTGTGAAATGACCTCTTGAGGATTTTTACGGGTGATATAGTCACTGTGCTGAAGACTTCGTATATGTTGTCCAGCGATACCAACAACTACCTCGTTGATCTCCTGACCTGAAACTACTTTTGCCTCCTCTACCGCTTGTTGAATAGATTGAATGGTTTGGGTGATATTGTTAACAACACCCCTGTGTACTCCCAAGCTTTTGGACTTTCCAATGCCGTGAATTTCAACCTTGCCAAATTCATTTTTTTCACCTACCATGGCAACGATTTTGGTGGTTCCGATATCGAGTCCTACTGATACATTTGAATAACTCATATTGTTGATTTAAGATCCAACTACTTGATTTTTAAATTTTAAATTGACCAAGGCATAGTCCTTGTCTAACCGATGATTGTCGTAATAAGCACAAAAAACTTTGAGCTTTGAAAGTTTTTCTTGCATGCGACGGATTTGACCTATTTCTACTTCAAAACCGTAGGATCGCATCCCGATAAAATAGGAATCAGATTGAAAATAAATAGAAGCCAATTCGTCCCTTAAAAAAGGATCGGCATTGAAATAATCAATCAATGCTAACAGGTCTGTTTTTTGCGCTTGGTCTAAATTTCCTATGTAAACGGGTACTTTAGGTGTGTGTTTGCTCGAAAGCGGAATCAAATTACCCACATTGTCCAAATAAAATTTTTCAGCACCTTGTATCCTTGCAACCGCTTTTTTTTCTTCGACACTAACGCCTAAAATTCCATTTTGAAAATGATAAACTTCTGCATTTTTGACATATGGATTGATTTCTAAAAAAGACTCAAGCATACTCAAAACTAAACTATCTTTAGCCTTCCACGGAAGCACACCTTTGTTTTGTATTAACAATTTATTAACGAGAGAGTCACTCAAAAACCGAGCACCTCTGGAATCAAATTCAATGGCAATTTTATCTATGGAACGCCCGATATTCCTGTGATGAGCAAAAATTGACAGCATCAATGTCAAGCCAAAAACAGAAGCAAAAAACAAATATTTTCTATATCTCATTTATGCTGATTTTTTTTAGTTTTTGCACGTGAATTCCAATGTCCCCTGCACCCAAGGTCAACACCAAATCTGCCTCGGATTGAAGGACCGTTGAATGAAATTCTTCATCCATAATTTTTCTCTTATTTTTATTTTTGATTCGTTCCAACAAAACATCCGAACTGACCCCATCAATCGGTTTTTCCCGTGCGGGATAAATGTCCATCAGAACAATTTCATCAAATTGCTCTAACACAGCTGCAAAATCCTCCATGAAGTCTTGAGTTCTGGAAAATAAATGCGGCTGAAATACAACCATATTGCTTTCATCGGGATAGAATTCAGATAAGGTTTGTAGCACTGCTTTGATTTCCTCAGGATGGTGGGCATAATCATCAATCAAGAGTTTGTTTTCCAGGGCAATGAGTTCCATCCTTCGGAAGATGCCCTTAAAAGTTCCCAACGCAGGCAAGGCCTTTTCCAAAGTCAAACCCGCTGTATTTAATAAGGCGACTGCTGCAATGGCATTGGATAAATTGTGACGACCGATTGCACTAAGATATAGCCCTTCATGCGTTTTATCAGGGGTAACCAAATCAAAGTGATAGCCCGATTTTCCAGGTTGGATGTTTTTTGCATAAAAATTTGCTTTTTCCCCAACCGCATAGGAGATTCCCTCCAGTTCCAACCCCTTAGCCATAATCACTTTTTGATCGGCCAAGTCAGCAAATTGTCGGAACGCTTTTTTCATATTGTCTTGATTACCATAAATATCTAAGTGGTCTTTATCCATTGAGGTAACACAAGCATAGTCGGGACGTAATTGCAGAAAAGAGTGATCGTATTCATCTGCCTCTACGATTGAATAAATATTTCCATTGGAAATGAAATTACTTTGAAAGGTATTCATTATGCCTCCCAAAAAAGCGGTAAACTCCAAATTCATACAAGCAAACAAATGGGTTAAAATTGAGGCGGTGGTTGTTTTTCCATGCGTACCGGCAATGGCAAAAACTATGCTATTCGCAGTAACCTCTCCCAATAGCACCGCTCTTTTTTTGATATTGTTTCCTTGGGTTTTGAAGTAGTTGAGTTGTGAATGATCTTTAGGCAATGCGGGGGTATAAACGATTTGGGTGTCTGCAGTTCTAAAATCCTCCGGTAGGGCCGAAATGGAATCCTCGAAAACCACAGGAATACCCATGCTGATCAATTGCTCAGTAATGTTGCTTGGGGTTTTGTCATAGCCCATCACCCGTTCACCTTGCTCGAACAGGTATTTGGCCAAGGCAGACATTCCTATTCCTCCTATTCCTAAAAAACAATATTTCTTTTGTTCTCGATTCATTTACAACAGTCCTTCAATTAGATCTACAATTTGAGCAGTGGCGTTGGGCTGTGCCATTTTTTTCAAACTTTTCGACATTTGATTTTGCCTTTCAGGGTCTAAGAGTTGATTAAATACCGCTTCAAAATCCCGCTCTAATTTTTTTTCCTCAACGACCAAAGCAGCACCTTCATTGGCCATGGCCATGGCATTGTGGTACTGGTGATTTTCAGCAACATTAGGAGAGGGAATCAACAAAACCGGACTTGCCACACAACATAACTCAGAAAGTGTTCCCGCGCCTGATCTTGAAATGATCATGTCCGCTGCAGCATAAAGCCAGTCCATCTCCCCAACAAACGGAATGACTTGGACTTTTTCCGATTGGAGTTTTTGGTACTGATCATAATACAGCTTCCCGCATTGCCAGATCAGTTGTAACTCCTTTTTTTGAAAGGTTTCCAAATGCGATGCGACCAACTCGTTAATCTTTCTCGCACCCAAACTACCCCCCAAAACCACCAAAGTGGGTTGATCCGGCTGCAGTTTGAAAAAAGCTTTGGCATCCTTGCGAGGGTACTTTTGCAGGGATATAGATTTTCGGATGGGGTTTCCTGTGTGATGCAATTTATTTTTTGGAAAAAATCCTTCCAGCCCTGAATAGGCAACTGCGATGGCATTTGCATTTTTGGACAATAGTTTATTGGTAATTCCGGGATAAGAATTTTGTTCTTGGATGAGGGTTGGAATTTTGAGTAAACTGGCCATAAAAAGCAGTGGTCCACTTGCATAGCCCCCGGTTCCCACTGCCACCGATGGTCTATATCTTATTAATATAAAAATGGATTTTAAAAGACTTAAAAATAATTTAATTGGAAAAAGCAGGTTTTTAGGAGTTATAGCGCGTTGTAGTCCGTCAATCCACAGGCCAATGATTTTATATCCTGCTTGAGGTACTCTATCCATTTCAATTCTACCCAATGCCCCTACAAATAAAATCTCAGCGCGCTGGTTTCGAGACTTGATCTCCTCAGCAATCGCCAATGCCGGAAACAAATGTCCCCCGGTTCCTCCGCCTGATATGATTACTTTATAAGGTTTCACTGAGAATGGTTAATGGGTTTTCATTTTTATCTGGTGTATCCGCTGAAACGGTTTCCTCTATCTTCTGGCCGGCGCTCACACTGAGAATTATTCCAAAGGAAATACAGGTCATCCAAGCGGCAGTACCACCACTACTGATCAAGGGAAGGGTTTGTCCCGTTACAGGAAAAACTTGCAATGCCACTGCAATGTTTACAAAAGCCTGAATAATGATTGGTAAGCCCAATCCCAACACCAAAAGTTTACCATAAACGGTGTCCGATCTGTGGGCAATAACAACGATTCTAAAAAGAATGATCACATACAACAAAATCAAAGCGCTACCTCCAACCAATCCAAATTCCTCTACAATGATGGCATAAATAAAATCGGAAGAACTCTGAGGTAGAAAATTTTTCATCACACTTTTTCCGGCCCCCAGACCTAACATACCCCCTGTAGCAATAGCGGTTTTGGCCCTTTCTATCTGATAATTTCCACTACTATCGGCATTGTTAAAGTTTTCTATTCTGTTCACCCAAGTATCTACCCGGTTGGGAACCCAATCGGGATAGGCTTTGGCAAGCAGTATAAATAACACAGTCATTACCAAGCCCACCATCATCATACCCAAAAGGTATTTGATGGGATATCCCCCCAGGAATACCAAAAGCAGTACCATGGAAAATAGAAGCACAGCAGTAGATAAATTGGCAGGTAAAATCAACAAAACCACCACGAATACAGGTAACCAGAGGGGCAAAACAGAAGATTGAAGTCGGAATAGTTTGGGATTGTCTTTGGACATCAAATGGGCTACATAGGCCAAAAGCACGATCCCTGCAAGGGTAGAGGTTTGAAAACTCAGCCCTACAATTGGAATTCTGATCCAACGGTTGGCATTGGCACCAGCTATCATATTGCCTTGAGTGGCCGTGTAAATCAATAAAAAAACAACTAAAGGAAGTGCCAAAATAGATATCCCTTTAAAGTATTGATAGGGTGTTTTGTGTATTGAATACATCAAAACAAAACCAAAAACCAGTACAATAAAATGCTTGAGTAAGTGACTCCAAGGGGTGCCCTGCCCCACAACATAGGTTAAATTTGAGCTTGCACTGAAAACAGGAAGAAATGAAAAAATCGAAAGCAATCCCAAGGATACCCATAGCACACGATCGCCCAAGAAAAGAATTTTCCTATTTTTCATTAACTATATTTATAATTCTTTTACCGCTTGTTTGAATTGGTTGCCCCGATCTTCATAATTCTGGAAAAGATCAAAACTTGCACATGCCGGAGACAGCAAAACTGTTTCGTTCTTTTCAGCGATTTTATGTGCTACCCTCACTGCATCTTTCATGGATTGGGTTTCCACCATAATATCGGTAATGGATTGAAAGGCATTGATGATTTTGTCATTGTCCACTCCAAGGCAAATGATGGCTTTGACCTTCTCTCTGACCAGTGGGAATAGCATTTCATAATCATTGCCTTTGTCCACTCCTCCTACAATCCAAACAGTGGGAGTGCTCATGCTCTCCAAAGCAAAATAAACCGAATTGACATTGGTGGCTTTGGAGTCGTTGATATATCGAATATTTTGAATTTTCAAAACCGATTCCAATCGATGGGGTGCGCCCTTGAAATTCAATAAACTCTCACGTATGGTTTCTTTACTGATTTCCAATAGGTGGCCCACCGTTGAGGCAGCCATAGCATTCAATAAATTGTGTCTTCCTTTTAAGGGAAATTCCATTGTATTAATCATAGTCCTGTTTTTTTGAGTTTGAATCACGATTTGATCGTTATCTGAATAAGTTGAATTTTGATTGTTATTTTTTGTCCCGAATGAATGAATGGTGGCCTGGGTGTTGACATTTTTAATGGCTCCACTCAGTTCTTGATCTTCTGCGTTGAAAATCAAAAAATCCCTTTCCGATTGATTTAAGTTGATTCTTAGTTTTGATTTGAGGTATTGGATAAAATCGTGATTGTATCGGTCGAGATGATCAGGAGTAATATTGGTTATGACCCCGATATGGGGGGCAAAATCGATGATATTATCGAGCTGAAAACTGCTAATTTCCAGCACAAAGTATTGACTGTCATTTTGGGCCACCTCCCGGGCAAAACTGTTCCCTATGTTTCCAGCCAAAGCCACATCATAACCTGCATTTTTGAGTATTTGGTAGGTCATCATTGCAGTGGTGGTTTTACCATTACTGCCCGTGATACCTATCAATGTGGCATTGGTGAATTTTGAAGCAAACTCAATCTCAGAAATCATCGGAATCTCCTTTTCCTGTAATGATTGGATCAAGGCCGTATTGGAGGGGATGCCCGGGCTCTTCATAATGTAATTTGCATTGTACATTTTGGAGAGGGTATGTTGGTTCTCTTCCCACTCCACTTCCAAGTGATCGAACATTTTTTTGGTGGACTGCGATATGCTACCATGGTCGGATACAAAGACTTCGAAGCCTTGTTTTTTGGCCAATAGGGCCGTTCCCCTTCCGCTTTCTCCAGCTCCCAAAATGACAATCTTTTCTTTCATTATCTTATTTTGAGTGTTACGATGGACAATACCGCCAATAGAATTCCAATGATCCAAAAGCGAGTAACGATTTTACTCTCATGCAACCCTAATTTTTGGTAATGATGGTGCAATGGCGCCATTTTAAATATTCTTACCCCTTCGCCTGTTTTTTTTCGGGTATATCTGAAATACCCAACTTGTAGGATTACCGATAAATTTTCGATAAGGAAAATTCCACACAGTAGTGGGATCAAAAGTTCTTTTCTTACGATCAGTGCTATTACAGCGATAATACCTCCAATGGTTAAACTGCCGGTATCTCCCATAAATACGGTAGCGGGAAAAGTATTATACCACAAGAAACCGATCAAAGCACCTGAAAAAGCGGCAACGAAAATCACCACTTCACCCACTTTTGGGATGTACATAATATCGAGATAATCCGAAAAGACGAGGTTCCCGGATACCCATGCAAAAATTCCCAATGCCAAGACCATTATGGCTGAAGATCCCGCGGCCAAACCATCAATCCCATCGGTCAGATTGGCTCCATTTGAAACTGCAACAATGATAAATACAACAATGGGAATGAATACCATCCAAGTGAAGGCTTTTAAATCTTCAGAAATCCAACTGACCAAATCCGAATAATCAAATTCATTGTCTTTAAAAAGCGGTATCGTGGTCAGGGTAGATTTTTTAGCGGGGGAAAAAACTTCCTGGATATTTGATGGTTTAGCCAACCCCTCTGTCCTGATCTCCTCTTTAACGGTTACTTCTGGGTGAAAGTAAAGCACAGCCCCAACAACTATTCCCAAAAGGATTTGGCCTACCACTTTGAATTTGCCTTTGAGCCCCTCTTTGTCTTTTTTAAATGTTTTGATGTAATCGTCAATGAAACCAATGAGTCCCATGGCTAAGGTGGTTAGGATGAGCAACACGATGTAGATGTTCTCTAATTGTGCCAAAAGCAAAACTGGGATCAGGGTTCCCAAGATGATGATGATCCCCCCCATGGTTGGGGTACCTGCTTTTTCATTCTGACCCTCAAGGCCCAAATCCCTTACGGATTCTCCAATCTGCTTGTTTTTCAGAAACCCAATGATGACCCTACCATAAATCAAAGTAAATGCTAAGGATAAAATTACAGCCAAGGAAGCTCTAAATGAGATAAATTGAAACAAGGTAGCTCCCGGAAACTGAAACTTTTGCTCTATAAATTCAAACAGATAGTACAACATGGATTATTCGGTTTTGTAGAATATTGCTTTGGCTATTTCATAGTCGTCAAACGGCAATCGTTGCCCTTTGATCTCTTGGTAATTTTCATGTCCTTTTCCGGCAATGAGAACAACATCGCCTGGTTGGGACAATTGATAAGCTACTTTGATGGCTTCTTTTCTTTGGGTCACACTCATGGTTTTTTTGAAATCCACCGGATCCACACCTTTCCTCATTTGCTCAATGATCATTTCGGGATCTTCATTTCGAGGGTTATCGGAGGTAAACAAAACTTTACTGCTCAACTGGGCTGCAATGCCACCCATGATGGGCCTCTTTTCCTGGTCTCGATCACCACCACAACCCACCACCGTTATTAGGCTTTCATTTTGGGTTCTTATTGTATTGATGGTATTCAATACATTTTTAAGCGCATCAGGCGTGTGGGCATAGTCCACCACTACCATGACCTGATCCGGGGTTTCAAAAGTTTGAAATCGTCCCGGTGCGCTTTTCAATTTGCTAATGGATTTCAGGCTGTCCCACTCCTCTTTTCCCAAAAGCTGAGCTGTCGCATGTACTGCCAAAAGATTATAGGCATTGAATTCGCCGAGCAGTTGGGTCCATATTTCATTTTGATTGATCTTCAACAACATCCCTTTGAATTGGCTTTCCAAAACTTGGGCAGAAAATTCAGCATAACGATGCAATGCGTAGGTATGTGATTTTGCGCTGCAGTTTTGAATCATCACCTTGGCATTTTTGTCATCTACATTGATTAGCGCAAAAGCATCATTTGACAATGAATCGAAGAGGATTTTTTTGGTATCGCGATAGGATTTGAAAGTATGGTGATAATCCAAATGATCGTGGGTGAGATTGGTAAAAACCGCACCGGTAAAAGTTAAACCTGTAATTCTTTTCTGGTGAATCCCATGTGAAGAAACTTCCATAAAACAGTAATCTACCCCCTTTTGAATCATCGCTTTCAGATGTTTATTGATCGTCAGGGGATCTGGGGTGGTATGAGAAGCTTGGTATTCAAAGTCAGCGTATTTGACTGAAACCGTGGAAATAAGCCCCGCCTGTGGCCCATCAAAGTTGAATAAGTCAAAAAGTAAAGTCGCCACTGAAGTCTTACCATTGGTTCCGGTGATTCCAACAAGTTTGAGTTGATTCGAGGGATTGTCGTAAAAATTAGAAGCCACCCAACCCAAGGACGCTCTGGCATCATTCACTTGAATATAGGTAATCCCAGATTTTAGATTTTCTGGAAGCACTTCACAAATAATGGAATTGGCTCCCGCTTGAATGGCTTGGTCTATATATCTATGTCCATCGGTCAGGCTCCCTTTAATCGCTATATACACCCCGTCTTTTTTAACTTTTCTTGAATCCATAGCGATATCCCCCACAACGACATCGGTAGAACCGAAAATTCCCTCGATGGATACTTTGTATAATATTTCTTTTAATTTTTTCAAGACAATACCAGAATGATCTTTTGATTGTTTTTAAAATGCAATCCTGCTTTGAGGGATTGCTTGATAACTTTTCCTTGTCCTTTAATGACCACTTCCAGTCCCATGGGTTCCAGCAGCGACAAGGCCTCCATTGGCGTCAGGCCTTTTAGATCGGGGATAACATCACCAGGAGGGGCTACTTCTGTTTCCTTAGAGGTCAGTTGGTTGATGAGATCCAATTTAATTTCAACGGTGGTGGGCAGGGCGTTGTGAATTTTTTTAGCAATTTTCTTAAAAACCGGAGCCGCTACTGTTGAGCCATAATAACCCTTGGATTTATCGGGTCGGTGAATTACTACGATACAAGAATACTTAGGTGCCTCTGCAGGAAAGTAACCAACAAAAGTGGAGGCATATTGCACTTCTTTTCCTTCTTGATTATAATCCAACTGGCAGGTACCGGTTTTTCCCGCTATGCTCAGGTCATTGTCCTTGATATTGTGTGCAGTACCCCATTTTTTATCCACCACATTGTACATCATTTTCTTGACCTTGTCGATGGTCGATTGCGAACATATAGAAGGGTTCAATATGATTTTTCCAAAGGTTTGGTCTAATGCTTGCCCATAAGATTCTATTTTTTCGATGAAACGGGGTTTTACCATCTCCCCATTATTAGCAATTGCATTGTAAAATGTTAGGGTTTGAAGCGGTGTCATGGATACGCCGTAGCCGTATGCCATCCAGGGCAAATCAAGTAAATCCCAATCTTTTTTATCATCGGGATGTGGAATTTTGGGTTCGCCTTCCCCCCAAATGGGCAGTCCGAGTTTTTTGTCAATACCGATGTTATACAAGCGATTGACAAATTTTTCGGGGTTTTTACGATAGTTTTCATGGATGATTTTAACCATTCCAATGTTGGAAGAGACTTCAAAAACTTTGGCTGCGGTGATCGTTCCGTAACCTCCTCTCTTGGAGTCACGTACTTTAAATCTTCGAAACATGGTGTACTCTCCATTACCGGTAGCGACCAGTGTATTTTCGTCCACAACCTTATCCTCCAAAGCTGCCACCATGGCCATCAACTTAAAAGTAGAACCTGGTTCATGGGCCTCCCATACTGCAAAATTCCTTTCTTCGTAGTAGGTGTTATACTTTGTCCTTCCCAAATTTGCGATGGCTTTGATTTTTCCCGTGCTGGTCTCCATCACTACTGCGCAGCCGTGATCTGCATTAAACTTTTCCAATTGTTCCAACAGGGCCGTATGGGTAATGTCCTGAATATTGACATTAAGGGTGGTGTAAACGTCAAACCCTTCGGTGGGTTCTTTTTCGTTTTCATCGTTAATCGGCTTCCACTGGCCTCCTGCAATTTTCTGTTTGAGTCGCTGACCCGGTTCGCCTTTGAGATATTGGCTAAAGGCCCCCTCAAGCCCCAAACGTGTCGATCCTCCTTTGTTTTCGGGTATGATCCTACCCACCGTTCTTTCCGCCATTTTGCCCAGTGGGTGTTCCCTCACCATTTTATGTTCTATAATCAAGCCACCGCGATAGGAAGGCAAATTAAACAGGGGGAGTTGCTTTATTTTTTTCTGCTGAGAATAGGTCAGGTTTTTGGCGATTAGCAAATACCTGTTTTTATTCCGCACCGCCTTGTTAAGTTTTGTAGAAATTTGTTTTTCAGTGAGGTTCAGTATTTCAGACAAGCCTTTGGTCAATCCCATCTTGTGTTGATCAAACAATGATTTGGAAGGGACTGCAGCATCCCATCTCACCTCATAGCGCGCCATTGAAGTGGCCAAAATACTTCCGTCATCCGCAAAAATATTACCCCTACTCGGCTGAATAATGACTTTCTTTAGCGTCCTTTTGGAGGCAATTGCCCGGTATTTATCCCCCTCGGAAAATTGTATGTGAGTCAATTTCCCGATCAATACAAACGAAAAAAGCAAAAGTCCAAAACCCACCAAGTAAGTGCGATTCATTATTTTTCTTTTTTTATCCATACCTATTTTTTTACAACAAGTTTAATCGGTGAAGTTTTTGCCGGAACAATGCCGATGGGACGCAATTCCTCCATGATTTTGGTCTCCATTTTAAGATTCATCAAAACCGTTCTTTGCTCGACAAATTCGCTTTTCAACATTTTGATCTCATCACTGAGCTGCGCGATCTTAAAAATCTTTTGATCGGCAGCATGACCGCTCGAGATCGTGATCATGGACAGTATGGCCAGAAAAAGTATGATCCGCCAGTTTTTAAAGGCATCATCCTTGATTAAAAATTCCATTTTCAGTATGGACATTAGCTTTTTCATATCCTTTCTGCAATCCTTAACTTTCCACTTCTGGCACGATGGTTAACTTCTAACTCTTCTCCACTAGGAGCTAGCATTTTTCCAACCTTTTTGAGCGGTAAATTTCTATTACCATAGAGATCGGAGGTCGCCCTACCCTCAAACTTTCCCTCGCGAATAAAGACCTTGACCAAACGATCCTCCAAAGAGTGATAGGAGATACAAACCACCCGCCCTCCTTTTTTAAGGACTTCAACTGCCTGCTCCAAAAAAGACTTGATCACATCCAACTCGGCATTGACCTCTATCCTTATGGCCTGAAAAACCTGAGCTATGGTTTTTTGGAATAGGTGTTTTGGCAAAATGGGACTGAGAAGATCCACAAGTGCTTGGGTAGATTCGATGGGGCTATGCGTTCTCTGTTGAACAATCTGGTCTACTATTTTTTTGGCATTACGCAACTCGCCATATGATTTGAATATATTTTGCAATGCCTCTGGGCTGTAATTATTGACTACCTCATGAGCAGTCAAAGGGTTTTGAATATCCATTCTCATGTCCAAAGGCCCTTCAAAACGCGTAGAAAAACCACGCTCCCCCGAATCAAACTGATGGGAAGAGACACCAAAATCCGCCAAAATTCCATCTACAGCACGAATACCGTAAAACTTCAAAAATCGTTGGAGGTGCATGAAATTTCCATGGATCAACTGAAATCGATCATCCTGGATTTTGTTTTGCTGGGCAGCTTCGTCCTGATCAAAAGCCAATAATCTTCCTTTGGACGAAAGCTTTTCAAGAATGGCACGCGAGTGACCACCTCCTCCAAAAGTTACATCGACGTAAATACCATCAGGATTAATATTCAATCCAAGAATGGCTTCTTCAAGCATTACTGGTCTATGGTAAATCGTCTTCATTTTGGTCCCCCATTACTTCCTCTGCCAGTGCAGCAAAATCCGTTGTTGCTTCATCGATTGCTTTCTCGTAGAGATCTTTATCCCATATTTCAAGAATGTTTACCACCGAAGAGACGACTACTTCTTTGCTGATATTGGCATGGTTAATTAAATCTTTTGGTATCAACAAACGACCTGTGGCGTCAATGTCCAACAGTTTTACACCTGCTGTAAATCGACGTATAAAATCATTATTTTTTTTCTTGAAGCGATTGAGCTTGTTCACTTTCTCCATCAAAGCCTGCCACTGATCCAAGGGATACAATTCCAAGCACCGATTAAAAACAGCTCTTTTGATCACAAAGCTTTTGTCGAGCTGTTTCGAAAGTTGTTTTTTCAATGCAGCAGGAACCATGATACGCCCTTTGGCGTCCGCTTTGCACTCATATGTTCCGATGAAATGCTGCATGATACTTTGGATCTATGAATTTCAATCAAATATAAATCAATTTTACCACTTTTTACCACAATATACCACATTGTTAATAAGTTTTACCCTTTTTTACCACTACGGGCAAAAGCAGTTAAAAAAATTAAATTCATATCATACTGTTGAATTTGAGTATATTTGACGATATTTATTAATGATGGCTGAGAAACAGATTATTACTGAGGCAAAGTATCGTTATGTTGAAATTGGAGAAGGCACCCCTGTAGTGATTTTACATGGTTTGATGGGAGGTTTGAGCAACTTTGAAGGGGTGATGAGTTATTTTCCTTCCAAAGGCTATAAAATATTGGTTCCTGAATTGCCGGTTTATGATATGTCTCTAGGTGATTCAACAGTAAAATCATTGGCTGATTTTCTCGATGGATTTTTAGCGTTTAAAAAGCTGAAAGAGGTTGTTCTATTAGGGAATTCCTTAGGAGGTCACGTTGCTTTATTATATACCAAATTCCATCCCGAAAAGGTCAAAGGCTTGATCATCACGGGGAGTTCGGGCTTGTATGAAAATGCCATGGGAGACGGTTACCCCAAACGAGGGGATTACCAATACATCAAAGCCAAAAGTGAGGAAGTTTTTTACGATCCAAAAGTAGCTACTAAAGAAATTGTAGACGAAGTATTTGAATCCGTTAATGACAGAAACAAATTAGTGAGAACATTGGCTTTTGCCAAAAGTGCGATTCGTCACAACATGGCGGGTGATTTGCCCAACATGCCCACCAAAACTGCAATCATTTGGGGGGCTCAAGACAGTGTTACTCCTCCCAATGTGGCAGACGAATTCAACTCACTGCTTCCCAATTCCGATTTGTACTGGATTGACAAATGCGGTCATGCCCCCATGATGGAGCATCCCGATCGATTCAATGAGATCATGCACTCGTGGCTCGAGAAACACAACATTTAAGCCTCCAGAATGAATGTTGCCCACGCCGAATTTGTGGTCAGTAACACCCGAGTAGAAAACTGTCCCAAAAGTAAGCTCCCCGAATATGCTTTTATTGGCAGGTCCAACGTTGGAAAGTCTTCATTGATCAACATGCTGTGCAATCGTAAAAGACTGGCCAAAACCTCATCAAGGCCCGGAAAAACCCAGCTGATCAATCACTTTCTGATCAATAAAAATTGGCATTTGGTCGATCTACCTGGCTATGGCTATGCCAGGGTTTCCAAATCTCAAAAAAAAACCTTTCAAAAATACATTGTAGACTACTTTCGCAAAAGAAAGGAATTGGTATCTGCTTTTATTTTGATCGATATACGCCACGAAGCACAATCCATCGACCTTGAATTTATTCGGTGGTTGGGCGAAAACCTCATTCCATTCGCCATTGTTTTTACCAAATCCGATAAATTAAAAAAAGAGTTAGTGGAGAAAAAAGTAAGCCTTTACCTAGAACTGCTCAAAAATGAATGGGAGGAGCTTCCCCTCCATTTCGTCACCTCCTCTGAAAAGGGCTGGGGCCGGGAGTCTCTTTTAAACTATATTGACAAAGTCAACCAAAGTCTGTAGGTTTGCTAATCACTACCTTTGAGGTTGAGTTTTTCAGCAAAATAATCACAAAAATCCTTCATCGTTGCCGTCATTTTTTCGTCTTGGGTGGCCCGCATATATGTATCACTCATCGTCAAAAGGGTTTGGTGAAAAAACATTTTCATTTGATCGACAGGCATCTCCTTAATCCACAGATCCATCCTTAAGGTTTCTTGATTTTGTCCATCCCACAAAGCCAGAAGCATGGCCTCTGCTGCCTCATTCTCTACCCCTCCATCGGGGGCTGACCAAACGATTTTTTCAGGGACTTTGTTATCGTCTAAAGTGACTTCTATGTGGATGGGACTCTTTTTTTGTGGCATTATCTACTGGGTTTATAGTTTGATTTTGAGAAGAGGGTTTGTGCAGGAAGATTGAGTAAAGCTTGAATTTCAGTTTTCGGATAACGTTCTAGATAAGACCTAATGATTTGCCAACCCAACCAAATACCTATCCTACCCGGAGATTCATTGTCGATCTCTAAATAAAATTTTGAAAAGGGGGCAGGGTCAACAAACCTTTGCGACAGGGAGGGATCTGTACTGTACAACAGTCTTTTTTCTATAAAATACTGCCAAATATACATTTCGTTATTTTTTACCCAACCCAATTGCTCTTGAGAATACCCCATTTTTTGGGCATCGGTAAGCTTAGGCAAAACCAAATCTTTGATGTAAACTTTTTTTCCATGATAAATCATTTGCGACAATAGCGACCGGTCTTCAATCGGCGGAATTTTGAGTTCTGCAAATTTATCTACCACATGAGAGGTCATGTATTGGGGATCCATTTCTTGCCGTATATATTGAGGAATACCCTCATACAACTTGTGATTTATGCCCAAATAGGTATCCAAGGAAATGAGGAGTAAAGAGTCAGCATAAATCGTTTTACTCTGATAGTCCACATTGTTGATCAATCCAATGATTCGTGGTTTTTGGGTCTTAGGGAAGTAATATTTTAAGTGTTTAAAAAGATCCTCCAACTTACTTTCCAAGCCTTCCATTGATGGGAATTGGGTTTCTACATGCTCCAACAAAAGCAATTGTAAACTATCCTTTTGTCTTCTGATCCAAACACTGTCATTAAATTTTTCGGGAAACAAGAAGGGATATTTGGTCTTCAAAGGGGGGATATCCTCTTCTTCTGAACCATGAAACTGCTGATCAAACCTTTCAATAGTTAGTTCCATAGGAATCGACAGGATTTCGGATGTTCTGTCGGAAGTGTACTCACAACCATAATTAAACATCAAAAAAAATAGAAAAACGCGTAGTGATAGGGAATACCGCACAATCAATCTCATTTAATTGGATTTATTTTAATTCCAACGTAACTTAGTTAAACAAATTTAAGGCTCTTTGATGAATAAAATGAAAACCCCTGAAAAAGTAGTCAACCATATTGTAGCATGGCTTGAAAATTATCTAAAAGAATCAAAAATGAATGGCTTTGTGGTAGGTGTTTCCGGTGGAATCGATTCTGCGGTAACCTCCACACTTTGTAGCCTTACAAAAGCACCGGTGATCTGCCTCGAAATGGGAATTCACCAGGGTACCGATCAGATTTCCAGAGGAATGGAACACATCCTATGGTTGGAAAAAAAGTTCGACAACGTTAGCCACCACAACATTTCATTATCGGAGGTCTTTGATCATTTTGTTGACTGTATTCCCCCCACCGATAGGGAACAGCAGAAATTACTGAGTCTGGCCAATACAAGGGCACGGTTAAGAATGACCACATTATATTACTTTGCGGCATTGCATCGGTATTTGGTGGCCGGAACCGGGAACAAAGTCGAAGACTTTGGTGTAGGTTTTTATACCAAATACGGAGACGGTGGAGTTGACCTCAGCCCCATTGCAGATTTGCTTAAATCAGAAGTCTATGCGATTGCCAAGTATTTGGGTGTGGCCGAGTCCATTCAAAAGGCAGCTCCGACGGATGGGCTCTGGAGTGACAACCGGACAGACGAGGATCAAATGGGAGCCAGCTACGATGATCTAGAATGGGCCATGAAAGAAATTCAAAAAAATCCATCCCTCGAAGGTCTCGATCAGAAGCAAATGGAAATAATCGAGATTTATATGAAGTTTAACCGACAAAACCAACACAAAATGTTACCCATACCGGTTTGTAAGATACCTTCTGAGCTTATGACGTAATTTTTTGAAAAAAAATTATTAACTTTAAATTATAAATATTTCGCCCCAAATTATGATTAAGATAGCTATAATCGACCCACACCCTATTGTGAGGTGTGGCTTCCAAAATTTCTTCTCGGATTTTGATCAAATTGAAGTGGTAAATACCTCAGCTTGTCTTGGCCAATCCATCAAGTACATGGAATCTAATCCAGTTGACATCCTCATTTCAGTAATGGTGTTGAGCGATGAAACGCCCACCAATTTGATCAATAGAGTCAAAGAGATCAATGATGAAATCAACGTCATTTTTTTTACAGATCAAGATCAGGACATCTACAGTATTCCCCTACTCAAGGCCGGTGCCTTGGGTTTTTTGTCTAAAAACGTAAATGCTTCGGTGATGGCAGATGCCATTCACAAAACCACGTCCTATAAACTCTACATCACCAACAATTTCAACAACGAATTGAGTTTGGATTTGGATTTAGAAAGACCCCGAAACGACTACGGAACACTTTCCTCAAGAGAAATTGAAGTACTTAAATTCCTCACCGAAGGCAAACGAAACATAGAAATTGCGGAATGCTTGAAGATCAACCAAAAAACAGTCAACACCTATAAAAACAGAATGATGCACAAACTCAAAGTAAACAATCTGTTTGATTTATACGTGCAGGCCAAAAACCTCAACTTGGTTTAAAGTACTCGGTTCAGTTTGTCGGATAGTACTTTTTTGAGCTGCTGGTAATTCATGATCTCCTGAAGGGTTTCTTGATTTTGCTCATGCGCTTTGGTTTCCAATTGGAGTTCCTCTATTTTCTGATCTACCAAATAGCGTCTGATCGAAAGTATCGTCTCACTCACCAACTGTACCACCTCACTCCCTTTGTGCTTGACCATAACGTTTCGCTTTTCCCAATCATGGAGTTGATGTTGCTCCTCCTTCATGATCAAATCGGTAATGATCTCATTCTGAACCAAATCCTCCGTTTGCATCATTTTTTCAAGGTTCAATTCCGATGAGTCACTTTGGTACATGGCGATCAACTTGTAAAAAATCTTTTTGAAAGCTTCATCACTCAATTCAATTTCATCCTGTTGCAAGTCCAAGAAAATCTTTTCATAGACTTTGGCGGACATGTTTTGTGTTTTATTTACCAAAGTCCCTTCCTCATCGGGAACCATAACGATGTCCTCAAAATTCAATTCAAGATTCCCATAGGTCAATAGTATGGCAATGACCTGTTTTTCCAATTCGAAAACACGATTGACCTTACTCGAAGTATCAATCGTCTTTTTGACCAACTCAGTAGCCGGAGGAACAACCAACCTTTTGGTTCCTTTTTGTATATTTTTTTGGTTGATTTGAGCCAAGGCACTGAAGAGCGCATCTTCAGAAATTTGCATGATCTCAGCACAGTTCTGGATATAAATCTCCTGCTTGATAACATCGGGTATCTTTGAAATGCTATCGACTATTTCTCTAATGGTTTCCGCCTTCCCGATGGGATCATTTTTGCCCTCATCGGTCAGCAGTGAAGCTTTGAATTGTATAAAATCTTTAGAAGCTTCCTCCAAAAAAGCAGTGATTTCATCTGTAGAATGGGATTTTGCAAAACTATCGGGATCCTCCCCCTCGGGAAAACTACACACCCTTACATTCATTCCTTGTTCGAGAATCAAATCGATCCCCCTGAGTGATGCCCTAAGACCCGCAGCATCCCCATCAAACAAAACCACTATATTAGAGGTCAATCGATTGATCATTCGGATCTGATCGACAGTGAGAGCAGTTCCTGAAGAAGAGACTACATTGGTAATCCCCGACTGATGCATTTGAATTACATCGGTATACCCCTCTACCAAATAGCAAATATCGTTTTTGGCAATGCTTTGTTTGGACTCATATATCCCATAGAGGGCCTTGCTTTTGTAGTAAATTTCGCTTTCTGGAGAATTGAGATATTTGGCAGTTTTGGACTTCTCCGAGAGTATTCTGCCGCCAAAACCCTGTACCCTTCCAGACATACTGCGGATGGGAAATATCACCCGCCCTCGAAAACGATCCACTTTGCGATCTTCATTGACAATCACCAGGCCGGTTTTCTCCAAAAATTCCAGTTTATAACCTTTCTTTAGTGCTTTATTGCTAAAATCATCATAGGAATCCATAGCATATCCCAAGGCAAATTTTTTGATGGTTTCGTTCTTAAATCCACGCTCTTTAAAATAGGTCAGACCAATAGACTTCCCCATTTCCGTCTCCCAAAGATTTTTTTCAAAAAATTCCGATGCATATTGAACAACCAAAAACATACTTTCTTTGGTGTCTTTGATCTGTTTTTCTTCAGGGGTTTCCTGCGTTTCCTCTATTTCAATATTGTACTTTTTGGCCAAGTAGCGTATGGCCTCAGGATAAGTAAAATGCTCATGCTCCATCAGAAAAGCAATCACATTGCCTCCCTTTCCGCTACTAAAATCTTTCCATATTTGTTTGGCCGGTGAAACCATAAAGCTCGGGGTGCGCTCCTGTGTAAAAGGACTCAGGCCCTTAAAGTTGGCCCCCGATTTCTTCAGACTGACATATTCTCCTATCACCTCCTCCAATCGGGCCACTTCATACACTTGGTCTATGGTACTTTTTGAAATCAAAGCAAGGCTAATATTTACATAAAAATAAAATTATATACTTAGGGAACAAAACCAAGGGAATTTATTTGGAGGTTGCTATTCTAAATGCTACGCTCAATGACAAAATTAACCATCAACTCCAAGGAATCTCGGTAGTCGTTCTTGGGAAAAGTTTTAAGCATTTTGATCGCTTTGGAACGATATGATTCCATTTTTTTCTCTGCAAAATTAAGCCCCCCAACCGCTTTGATCCTACTGATGGCCTCCCGAACCCTCTTCTTGTTTTTGTTGTGATTTTTGACCGTGTTGATCAACCACTTTTTGTCCGATTTGTCCATCACATTAAGGGCATAGATCATGGGAAGGGTCATTTTTTGTTCTTTGATATCAATCCCAGTTGGCTTGCCGATTTTCTGCTCTGAGTAATCAAACAAATCATCTTTAATCTGAAAAGCCATACCCAAAAGTTGACCAAAATCGTGCATTTTGGAAACCTCCTCTTCTTTGGCTCCTACAGATTGCGCACCCATTGCACAACAAGCGGCCAAAAGCGTTGCTGTTTTTTGGCGGATGATTTCATAATAAACCTCCTCTGTAATATCGAGATTTCTAGCTTTTTCGATTTGTAAAAGTTCCCCCTGACTCATTTCCTTGACCGCCACCGAGATGATTTTCAACAGATCAAAATCCTCATTTTCTATGGAGAGCAATAATCCTTTGGAAAGCAAAAAATCCCCTACCAAAACCGCAATTTTATTTTTCCACAATGCATTGATGGAGAAAAAACCCCTCCGCTGATTGCTGTCATCTACCACATCATCATGAACCAAAGTGGCTGTATGAATCAACTCTATCACAGCAGCCCCCCTGTAGGATCTCTCGTTCACCTTGCCATTGGCCAACATTTTGGCCACCAAAAAAACAAACATGGGACGCATTTGTTTTCCTTTTCTGTTGACAATAAAATGGGTGATTCTGTTGAGTAAGGCAACCTGAGAGGACATTGAAGAAGTAAACTTTTTTTCAAAAAGCTCCATCTCTTCATAAATGGGTTCCTTAATTCGCTCTACGACTTTCATTCCTCTGTAAAGATACCACTATTCGCAATTGAAAAACAATCTAAATACTTTCGGATTTGTTAGCCAATTGACCACAAGCTGCATCGATATCCTTTCCCCTTGACCTTCTGACGGTCACCGTGATTCTATTGGCCTCCAAGGCAGTTTGATACGCCTGAATACGCTCCTTTTTGGCTTGTAGGAAATTGTCATCTCCAATGGGATTGTACTCGATCAAATTCACCTTACAAGGGGTGGATTTACAAAAATCAACCAATGCGTTAATGTCCTCCTCTTGATCGTTGATCCCATCCCAAACCACATACTCATATGTAATGGATCTCGATGTTTTTTCATACCAGTACAGAAGAGCACTGGATAATTCCTCCAAAGGAAATTTTTCTGCAAATGGCATAATATTTTGTCTCAACTCTTGTCGGGCACTGTGAAGCGAGACGGCCAAACCAAAACGGACTTGATCATCCGCCATTTTCATGATCATTCTAGGAATACCAGAGGTAGAAACCGTAATTCTGGAAGGAGACATGCCCAACCCCTTTGGGTCAGTAATTTTGTCAACCGCCTTGATCATGTTGTTATAATTCATCAATGGCTCACCCATTCCCATGAAAACAATATTAGATAAAGGGCGGTTGAAATACAATTGACTTTGCTGATCCATGACCACCACTTGATCATATATTTCATCGGGGTTGAGATTTCTCATTCTCTTGATTTGGGCGGTGGCACAAAATTTACAATCCAAACTGCAACCCACTTGAGAAGAAACACATGCCGTTGTCCTAGTGGGAGTAGGAATCAGAACAGATTCCACCACCAAATTATCGTGGAGCTTAATCGCATTTTTTATGGTGCCGTCTTTGCTTTTTTGCTGCAGATCGATCTCGATATGATTGATCACAAAATGTTCCTCCAATAACAATCGCGTAGATTTAGACAGATTGGTCATCCCATCAAAATCGTGAATACCTTTTTGCCATAACCACTGATATACCTGATTACCACGAAAGGCTTGGTCGTTATTTTCTGTAAAAAACTGCCTGAGGTCCCCGAGCGAAAGCGATCGGATGTCTTTTTTGGTATCGGTTCTCATTTTACATCCTTAGTGCGAATTCTTCACTCGGCCCGCTCAAAAGACTATATGATAAGCATGGCATCACCATAAGAATAAAAGTTATACTTTTTCTTTATGGCCTCCTTATATGCTTCTTTAATAAAATCTACATCGGCAAAAGCAGATACCATCATCAACAGCGTGGACTTAGGGGTATGGAAGTTGGTAATCATGCAATTGGCAATAGAAAAATCATAGGGTGGGAAAATAAACTTGTGCGTCCATCCCTGATAGGGATTGAGTGTTCCCATAGAGGAAACAGAGGTTTCCAAGCCTCTCATAACGGTGGTACCTACTGCACAAATTTTTCGATTACTGGTCAAGGCATTATTAACCAAATCACAAGCCTCTTGACTGATGATCAACTCCTCAGAGTCCATCTTGTGCTTGGACAAGTCCTCTACCTCCACCGGACTAAAGGTTCCCAAACCAACATGCAAAGTCAATTCTGCTAAATCTATGCCTTTGATTTGAAGTTTTTTAATCAAATGCTTGGAAAAATGCAAGCCTGCTGTGGGCGCAGCTACAGCACCCTCATGTTTGGCGTAGATGGTTTGGTAGCGCTCCTCATCTTCTTTCTCTGTCGGGCGGTTGATGTATTTAGGAAGGGGGGTTTGACCCAACTCCTTTAACTTGGATCGGAACTGACTGTAAGAACCGTCAAAAAGAAAACGAAGGGTTCTCCCTCTAGAGGTTGTATTGTCAATGACCTCCGCTACAAGACTGTCATCATTCCCAAAATAAAGTTTATTGCCAATTCTAATTTTTCGCGCTGGATCAACCAATACATCCCACAATCGCTGTTCCTCATTGAGCTCTCTCAATAAAAAAACCTCAATTCGTGCTCCAGTCTTCTCTTTATTTCCAAACAATCTCGCTGGAAAAACTTTAGTATTGTTCAATACCATAACATCACCCTCATCAAAAAAATCAATAATGTCTTTGAAAGTATGATGACTGATCGATTGGTCCTGACGATTGAGTACCATTAAACGAGACTCGTCTCTTCCTGCTGAAGGTCGTTGTGCTAATAAAATATTGGGAAGGTCAAAATTAAAATCTGACAATTTCATGGGTTCGTTTTTAAAGTTGCAAATATAAGTGCTACAGGGGGGGGTTGTCAAGTAAAAATCAATAAAATACTAAAAGATATCTTGATCGAAATTTATTTTATTGAGGTCATCCCAAAAACTTGGGTAGGACTTTGAAACCACACCCGGATTATTGATATTGATGGGAACAAGCAAACCCAATGGAGCAAAAGCCATTGCCATTCGGTGGTCATTGTAGGTTTCTATAGAGATATTTTCTTTGATTGTACCCGGATGGATAAGCTCCAAAGTTTTGTCTGTAATTTCTACCTGAGCACCCAACTTTTCCATTTCAACTTTGAGGGCCACCAGCCGATCCGTTTCTTTGATCTTTAAGGTATGAAGACCGGAAAGTTTACAGCCTATATTCAAACCCAAGCAAGTCACCGCTATGGTTTGCGCCAAGTCAGGCGTGTTTTTAAGATCGAAGGAAACATAACTCGGTGGACTAAAGCCCGGCATTTTAGAAAGCTTGATTTTACCATCAAAAAAAGTGGTTTCTACCCCCATTTTTTGATAGATTTTCACCAATGCTGAATCCCCCTGCATACTTTCCTCAAAGTAACTGGAAAGTGTAATTTCACTTTCTTCGGCCAAGGCTACTATGGAATAAAAATAGGAAGCAGAACTCCAATCCGACTCCACCTTCCATATCTTTTCTTCAATTGCTTCAGCAGCTTTAATGATGATTTGACTTCCATCAAAAGCAGCCTCAAACCCCAGTTGATTGAGGATACTTTGGGTCATCTGAATGTAGGGAACAGAAGTCGTTTCTCCGATCAATTCAATCACCAACCCATTTTTTAAAGAGGGGGCAATCAACATCAATGCAGATATGTATTGACTACTGACATTGGCTGGAAGGCTTATGCGGTTTTCGCTTAGTTCCTTGCCCTTTATGATCAATGGTGGAAAACCAGGTTTCCGCTCATAACGAATGTCGGCACCTATGCTGTTCAATGCCTCAACCAAAAGCTTTATCGGACGTTCTTGCATGCGCTCAGAACCTGTCAGTACGACTTCTCTGCCCTGCTGAACAGCAAAATAAGCCGTAAGAAAACGCATAGCAGTTCCCGCATGATGAATGTCTACCATTCGTCCATTGCTTTTTAACCCCCTGAGGGTAACATTTGAATCATCGGAATATGATATATTTTCAATCTTGATCTGTGGATACAAAGCTTGGAGTATTAGCAACCTATTCGATTCGCTTTTAGATCCCGTGATGGTAAGTTCACCTTTGGCTACTTTGGTAGGGTGAAATAATTTCAGCTTCATTGAAATTGGCTATTTAAGTTTTGGGTTGTTTTGGTGTCGATCGTGGTCTCTCTCCGATTTGATTTTCATTTTTTTATCAAAAGCCTTTTGAAGATCAACCCCGGTTTGATTGGCCAAACATAGTACAACGAAGATAACATCGGCAAGCTCCTCCCCCAAGTCCTTGGATCGGTCACTTTCCTTTTCACTTTGCTCTCCATATCGTCTTGCAATGATTCGAGCCACTTCACCCACCTCCTCCGTAAGCTGGGCCATGTTGGTCAATTCATCAAAATACCGAACACCGTGGTCTTGAATCCAATCGTTAACTATTTTCTGGGCTTTTTTGAGTTCCATTTGCTGGCGAATTTAAAGCTTTCCTTTCGGTAGCGAAAGTTTAAGTTTAAAAATCATAATATCCCCTTAATTTCGTCCAGTCCACTAACCATCTGGCAGTGGCTGTGATCGGGTTCATTGTGAGAGTTGAAGTGGATGGCCTGCATGCCTACATTTAAAGCCCCCAAAATGTCAGCCTCAAGACTATCGCCAATCATCAGGGAATTCCCCGCAACCGCCTTGGTTTGGTCAAGGGCATGTTCAAAAATAATGGGGTGGGGTTTTTTGTATCCCACTTTCTCGGCAGTAAAAATGTTTTCAAAATAAGGGGAAAGACCAGAGTTATTGATTTTGTGATGTTGAACCACCTCAAAACCATTGGTAATTATGTGGAGTTGGTATTGACCTTTGAGCTCCTCCAAAAGTGAAATCGCCCCATTGAAAAGGTTTGAAAAAGTAGACAAATGTAAAATATATTGATCCGAGAGCAAATCAATCTGGGTAGAGTCAAAATCAAAATCAATCGCTTCAAAAGTTTTAATCAAACGTTTGTGTCTCAATTCTTTTTGGGATATTCTATTTTCCCTGTATAGTTTCCAATACTGATGATTGATCCCTTCATAGACCTCCAGAAAATCAGTTAGATTGACCCCAATGTTTTGTTCTTTAAAAATCTTCGCAAAGGTCAAGGATGAATTTGTTTCAAAATCCCAAAGTGTATGATCCAAATCGAAAAATATATGACGCACCCTATTTTTTTGAATCATGGTAGCGGATGTAATTGATGAAAGATGCCTTCCAAGGATTTTCGGGATCTTCGCTGTTAAGTATGGTATTGGTAAAAGAAACCCCATGAAAACCCGAGGCGGTTGGTAGGTTGTCGTAAAATTCCTGTAATTTTTTAAATGCATTGGTAGGGGAAAACTTCCTCAATCCTTTCTCGTGGGCGACAACAGGAAAGACCTTGAGGGAGGTTTGCAAGTCATTATTCAGGTCGAAAAAATAAAAAGGCACAGCAGTAGAAGCCCGATAACCCACCTCCTCTAAATATCCCATACTATAATCTTCATGGATCTCCCGATCCAACAAGCTATTGTAACCCCAGGCAGCAGAAAGCAATCCATAATGGAAGCGTACCGAATCAATTTTTTTGATGATCAATTTTTTTAGATGGACCGTTTCTTCAACCAATGTTTTTATTTCCCGCTGTGCTGCATAGGAGACCAATAAAGAAACATCTCCGGTATCCGCAATATTTTTGATGAGATTTCTAAATCCGTAATTGTTGACCGATACCCCTTGGTCGTAAAAGGTATTTTTAGCGAAAAGAAAAAAATAGAGGGGTGGATTTCCAAATTTTTTAAAAAGTCTTTCAAGCTCCTCAAAATTGTTGTACGGATCTTTTTGCAAACGCAAAAGAACCAGAAATTGCTCGATCACGGAGAAAAAGTCCAAGTGCCAAAGGGCGATCAAAGTATCGGCGATCTTCAATAGAAATGATTTTTTTTGATACCGATAGGGATTCACCACTGAAACCAAAGGTTGAAACTTTGGCTTTTTCCATGAACCATGGGGAAGTTCAGGAAAAAAAGCATACAATTTGTCTTTTAACCTCACCGCCCATAAATCGACCAGTGGCAACTCCAAAAAATTATTTTTGGAGGCAATACTCTGATAGGGTAAAAAGGCACCCAACTCATCTTTTACATGTGGCAAGTATTCCTCATACCTGCTAATCAAATAAAACGAAGCCGCAAAAATATCGAAAGGCAATTGCGAGGGTTTTTCCGACTTAAAAAATGCCGGAATGCCCGACCATTGGGAAACTTCGATCTCGGGCTCTTGAATCCCTTGTTGAAAAAGCAATTCATGAGATTTAATAAAAAATTCATTGCCCAAAGGCTGGTGGGTATAACTCAACTTGGGTCCCGAGTGCGAAACGAATTTCTCAATGGCAGAAGTAAAACTCACCGGAAGCTCCAAAATTCTGATGAAAACTTGCCTGAAAATATAGGTCAACCGGGGGGTGATTTTGTGGGAATAAACCAGTATCATTCAGATTATGTTTTCATCTTTAAAGCTAAAATAACGCTTTTCAGAGACAATAAGATGATCCAAAATTAGAATGTCAAAAGTAGCAGCTGCTTTTATAATTTTTTGAGTGATTTCTATGTCTTGTTTGCTGGGAGTGAGGTTCCCAGAGGGGTGGTTGTGCGCCAAAATCATAGCCGTTGCCCCTAACTCAATCGCTGCCTTAGGGGCCAATCGAACATCCACTACCGTTTGACTGATCCCTCCCTTGCTCAGGCATTTTTTTTCAAGCAATCGGTTGGATTGATTCAAATACAATATCCAAAACTCCTCGTGTTCCAAGGGGGTGAGCAATGGGGATAAAAATCCAAAAACCAACGCACTGGAGGTAAACTGTTTTTTGGTGAGATAAGGCTGATTTTGGAGGCGGACAGCAATTTCAATGGCAGCCTTAATTTTTAGCGCCTTAGCCGGCCCCACCCCTTTAAATTGGGTAAGCCCCTCAAAGGAAATCTTTTGCAAATCCTTAAGGCCATTTTTCTGACGGTGAAGAATGCGTTTCATCAAATCCACTGCACTCTCCCCTTTACTTCCACTTCCTATAATGATGGCTAGAAGTTCCGCTGCGGACAAGGCATTAGCCCCTTTTTCTTTAAGCTTTTCTCGTGGTCGGTCATCAAGATTCCACTGCTTGATGGTTAATTTGGGGGCAGTATCTGACATAAAAAAGACTTGGTCTATAAAGATAAAAATTCTTTACAGATGTTAGCACTTAAGTAAATTTGGCTTTTAATGCATCCCAATCTAAGGCTCCGTAGTTACCAGAGCTCATCATCAGTAAAACAGTATGATCATATACTTGCGCCAATAAATAATCATGTAATTCCTTAGGATTTGTAAAAACCAAAAGGTCAGTATGACCAAATGCATCAATTATTTCTTGCGGAAGGATCGGCGTTCTGTTTTTAATTTTAAGGGCCTCAGGATCATAAAAAACGATGGGCAAATCGGCTTTTTCCAAACTGTCTCTATAATTTTTAATGAAGGAAGAATCCAAACTACTGAAGGTATGTAACTCTAAACAGGCTGTGATTTTTAAATAGGAAAACTGTTCTTTAACCGCCTCAGTAGTTGCTTTTACCTTACTCGGGGCATGAGCAAAATCCTTAAAAAGATAGGCCGATTCCGATCGCTGCAGCAATTCGAGTCGTTTGGAGGCCCCTCTAAAACTACCAATCGCTTGGTAAAAATCATCTTCATCAACGCCCATCAATTGGCACAGCCACTTCGCACCTGCCAGATTTGAAAGATTGTGACGGCCAAATACTTCCAAGGGAAGAGGGCCCTCATCGGTTTCCAAATAAGTGACGCCTCCAGAAACACTGTTTTCCAAAATAGAATAGGGTTCCTTTCTGATCGTATTTTGAGTATCCACAATCATCTCCGCCAACACCTTATCCTCCTCATTATAAACCAAAACACCTCCCGCAGTAATCGAGTCGATAAATCGCTCAAATTGCTGATTGTAATCCGCTTCTGTTTTAAATACATTGACATGATCCCATGCGATACCGCTGATCAGTGCGATTTGGGGTTGATAGTGGTGAAACTTAGGTCTGGGATCAATTGGAGAGGAAAGGTATTCGTCGCCCTCGAGAACGATAAAATCATTTTCCTCAGACAAAAAGACCGCGTTGTCAAAGCCTTCCAACTGGGCTCCTATCATATAATCCACCGAGATTTGATGGTAATTCAACACATGCAGTACCATGGCAGAAATAGATGTTTTGCCGTGACTCCCTGCTATGACGACTCTAGTCTTATTTTGGGCATGCTGGGCAATGAATTCTGGATAAGAAAAAATGGGAAGACCCATCGCTTGCGCCTTCAAAAGTTCTGGATTGTCCTTTTTGGCGTGCATACCGACCACCACAGCATCTAGGCGATCCTTAATCTTTTCGGGAAACCAACCCATTACCTCTGGGCAAATTTCCGCTTGCTTCAATTGGCTAAGGGAAGGGTCAAAAATAGCATCATCGCTCCCCGTTATATCGTGGCCGTTGTTTTTCAGCGCAATCGCCAAGCTGTGCATGGCACTGCCACCAATCGCAATAAAATGATACTTACTCAAGCTTTATTACTTTTAAAAATGTCAATCCTTCTTCAAAATCAGGCTTGATTTTCAAGGCCTGCTCAAGTGAGGCTTGTGCTTTTTCCAACTGATCGTTGTAAAAATATATTTTTGACCGATAATAATAGGCCCATTCCAATGGATAATTGTCCTCATCACTAAAATCGAGAATATAATAATCCAAAGCAGCAACCCCCATCTCGCTTTCCAACTGATATTCGGCTGCGGCACGGCCCAACTCAAATATTAAGTCTCTTCTAAAAGACAAAAAACCATTTTTCAACTTTTTTATATCCGTTTTCAAAGTTCGAAACAATTCACGGTATTGATTTATGGCCGCCTCAGTTTCATTATTCAGCTGAAAAAGATAAGCTTCCATCAACATTCCCTCAATGGGATCGATAAGGGTCAAGTCCTTGGCTTTCCTCTGGGCAAAGGTCATATTGCCCCCCAAAATAGTGGGGATCTCGGCATACAACTGTATCAAAAGGTTGAGATACACCACCCGACTCGGTTCAAGCTCGTGGGCTTTAAGGACAGACTTCCGCGCCTTGACCACATAGGGCACAGAAAAAAAACGCGAAACCTCCAACGACTTTCTGGCTGCAGCTACCCCCAGTTTAAAAAAATTCTCGGCGGTAGGATAATCAACGATTAGTTTTTCGAAATAATCAATCGCCGTCTCCCAGTCTTTGTGTTGATAGGCCCAAGTAGCAATGGATTTTGTGGTCGCTGTTTCGCCTTTAACCTCCGCTTTCTGAAAGACGTTTAATCTGGAATTGTATTGAGTATCATTTTTAAAATCATAGGTAACAAAAGGGGTTTTCATTTGTGCAATTGCACCCAAAGGAATTAGGTTCAGAAAAAAAATCAACAGGAATTTATGCATTGGGGGTATTTAATTTTTTCCAAATGAGGTCTTTTAAGGCTTTAAGTCCAGATTGATCCACTGCCGAGATCATACAGTGGGAAATTTCACCAAAGTTTTTTTCCATTTCCTCCGCGTATTCTGCTCTAAGCTCCTCATCCAACAGGTCGCATTTGGAAAGCGCAACCACATAGTCTTTGTCCATCAATTCGGGGTTGTAGGTTCGCAATTCGTTCATCAGCACATCAAATGCTTTTTTAACATCTGCAGTATCGGCAGGAATCATAAAAAGCAAAACCGAGTTGCGCTCAATATGGCGTAAAAAATAATGCCCCAAGCCTTTGCCCTCGGCTGCACCCTCGATGATTCCGGGGATGTCTGCCATAACAAAAGACCGGAAATCGCGATAAGGGACAATGCCCAAGTTGGGCTTTAAAGTAGTAAACTCATAATCTGCAATTTTGGGTTTTGCAGCAGTCAAGGCTGCCAATAAGGTTGATTTTCCTGCATTGGGAAAACCCACCAGGCCCACGTCGGCCAATACTTTGAGTTCCAAAATCACCTGAAGTTCCTGTCCCGGTATTCCCGGTTGGGCGTAGCGGGGGGTTTGGTTGGTGGAAGATTTAAAATTCCAATTGCCCAGTCCTCCTTTTCCCCCCTCCAATACAACCACTTCTTGATCCGGCTCCACCATTTCAAAAAGAACTTCTTCGGTGGCTGATTTTTTGACCACCGTACCCAAAGGCACATCAATGTAAACGTCTTTTCCCTGGGCTCCTGTGCTTCTGCTCTTACTCCCGTCTCCACCGTGCCCGGCCAAAAAATGACGGGTAAACTTAAAGGGATACAAGGTCCAAAGGTTGGGATTGGCACGAACAATGACATGCCCCCCTCTGCCACCGTCCCCGCCATCTGGCCCTCCTTTGGTGATGAATTTTTCTCGATGGAGGTGGACAGAACCTTTCCCCCCATTTCCAGATTTCAGATTGAGTTTTACGTAGTCAACAAAATTGGCTTCGGTCATCTTTAGATCAAACCATCAATAAGAGCGGTCAGTCGTTGGGTAATTTCATCAATACTGCCGATACCGTCCACGCTGTGGAATTTACCCTGACCCTCGTAAAATGCCCTTAGCGGTGCGGTTTTATTGTTGTATTCGTCGAATCGGTTTCTGATTTTTTGTTCGTCCTGATCGTCAGCTCTTCCACTGGTTTTCCCTCGATTGATCAAGCGTTTCACCAAAACATCGTCGTCTGCTTCTAAGGCCAAGGTTGCGCTGATTTGCATGGATTTTTCACTCAAAAAAGCATCCAGTGCCTTGGCTTGTTTGGTCGTTCTGGGGAAACCGTCAAAAATAAACCCTTTGGCTTCGGGATGACTTTCCACCGCATCCTTGAGCATGTCAATGGTCACCTGATCGGGAACCAAATCCCCTTGATCCATATAGGATTGGGCCAATGTTCCCAATGCTGTTTTATTGGAGATATGATGCCTGAACAGATCGCCCGTAGAAATGTGAAACAATTGGTATTTCGTTTTTAGGAATTCGGCTTGCGTCCCTTTCCCGGCTCCTGGTTTTCCAAAGAGTACTAGATTAATCATTGCATTGCTTTTGTTACAAAGATATCCAATTTGGATTTGTTTTTTTTCAAGCCAAAAACTAATCCGTATTTTTGTAAAAACTTCGGCATGGAATTTTTTTCAACTACCAAAACGCTGGGTATCCTGGGAGGGGGTCAATTGGGTAAAATGCTACTCTATACCACCCGAAAGTGGGACATCAAAACCAAGGTTTTGGATCCCAGTGAAAATGCTCCTGCACGACTGGCCAGCGATCATTTTGTTCAAGGTGAACTCACCGATTTCCAAACCGTCTATGATTTTGGTAAAAATGTGGACGTTCTGACCATCGAAATTGAAAAAGTCAATGTGGAGGCATTGGAAAAACTAGAAAGCGAAGGGGTAAAAGTTTATCCCCAGCCGAAGGTACTTCGTACCATTCAAAACAAATGCCTCCAAAAAAGATTTTACAAAGAAAACAACATCCCCACAGCCCCTTTCGAGGAATATGAAAGCTTAGATCAAGTCAAGGAAGCCATCATCAAAGGTGAGCTGTCTTTTCCTTTTGTATGGAAATCGGCCGAAATGGGCTATGATGGCTATGGGGTATCCATTGTCCGTTCCAACAAGGAAATTGAGGATTTGAATGGAGGCCCATGCCTGATAGAGGAATTGGTGCCTTTTGAAAAAGAGTTGTCCGTGATCGTCTGCCGCCGTCCGGAGGGAGAAACGGTTCATTATCCAGTGGTGGAATCGGAGTTTCACCCCACGGCCAACCAAGTGGAGTATGTTTTATGCCCCGCCCAACTCTCGAGCGCCGATGCCAAAAAAGCGGTTGAAGTGGCGCTTCAAACTTCAATGGCCTTTGGCCAGATCGGACTTTTGGCGGTAGAGCTTTTTCTTACCCCCGAGGGAGACGTATTGGTCAATGAGGTGGCCCCACGTCCCCACAATAGCGGACATTACAGTATAGAAGCCTCCTACACCTGCCAGTTCGAACAACACATTCGCGCGGTATTGGATTTGCCTTTAGGAAAAACTGAAAGCAAAGCCGCAGCGGTGATGGTGAATCTAGTGGGCAAAGCAGGCCATACCGGCCCGGTGGTTTATAAAAACATCGACCAAGTATTGACCATTGAAGGGGTCACCCCCCATATTTACGGTAAAAAGGAAACCCGTCCCTTCCGCAAAATGGGACATGTAACCATCATACACCCCAAAATCGAAACCGCCAGAAAGATGGCGGAGCAAGTAAAAGAAACCTTATCAGTAATCAGCAAATAATTATGGCAAAAGTAGGCATCATCATGGGCAGCGAATCGGATTTACCGGTCATGCAAGCGGCCATCGACATCCTCAAGGAATTTGGTATCGAAACGGAAGTGGACATCGTTTCTGCCCACCGAACCCCCGACAAAATGATGGATTATGGAAATCAGGCCCACCACAGGGGGCTTAAAGTGATCATCGCCGGCGCCGGCGGTGCGGCCCACCTCCCAGGGATGATTGCTGCAGTCTCTCCCCTACCCGTTATCGGTGTTCCCGTCAAATCGAGCAACTCCATCGACGGTTGGGATTCGGTTTTGTCCATCCTCCAAATGCCGGGCGGTGTTCCCGTAGCCACCGTTGCCCTTAACGGCGCCAAAAATGCCGGGATATTGGCCGCGCAAATCGTAGGGACTTCCAAGCCTGAAGTGCTTGAAAAAGTAAGCACCTACAAACAAGAGCTCAAAACCAAAGTCATCAACAGTAGCAAAAAACTTAATCCATAACCCATTGGAAAACCCATTACTTAAGCCCTTTGACACCCCCCATCAGTCCATCCCCTTCAGTAGCATCCGACCAGAACATTTTATTCCTGCACTAGAAGAAAACATCAAAAATGCGTTGGAGGCCATCGATGCCATCGTACAGCAAACCAAAGCTCCGACCTTTGAAAACACCATCGAAGCCCTAGAAAACGTCGGGGAACTCCTGGGCCGCAACAGCAGTATTCTATTTAACCTCAACAGTGCCGAAACCTCCGAGACCCTCCAGTCGATTACCCAGCTGGCCTCCCCCTTGCTTACAAAATTCCATAACGATGTAAGACTCAATCAGGCTTTGTTTGAACGCGTCAAAACGATCTACGAAAATCAAAAGCAAGAAAAGCTTTCGGTGGAGCAACAAACCTTTTTGGAAAAAGAATACAAAGGTTTTGCCAGGAACGGGGCTTTGCTCGGAGAAGAGGAAAAAAACCGTCTAAGGGAAATCGATACCGAAAAAGCACAGTTGGGCCTCACCTTTGGCGAAAATGTTTTGGCCGACACCCAGGCTTTTGAACTTCATGTCATCGAAGAAAAAGAGCTAGAAGGCTTACCCGAACAAGTCAAGGAAATGGCTGCCGAAACCGCCCAATCCAAAGACAAAACCGGTTGGATCTTTACCCTGGACTATCCGAGTTATGTTCCCCTAATGACCTATGCCGAAAACCGAGCGTTGCGCAAAAAAATGAGTTTGGCCTTTGGCCGTCGTGGTTTTCAGGACAACGACCACAACAACACCACCCTTATACTGCGGTTGATCGAACTCCGAAAAAAGAGAGCCGAATTGTTGGGTTATGATTCCCATGCCGCTTTTGTATTGGAGGAACGCATGGCCACTTCGGAGGAAAACGTCAAAAACTTTTTAGAAGACCTGTATAAAAAAGCCTATCCTGCCGCTGCAAAAGAGTGGAAAGCTATGGAAGATTTTGCCGCAGATCAATTGGGCTTGTCCCCTATTGAAAAATGGGACACCGCCTATGTATCGGAAAAACTCAAACAGGCGGAATTGGAACTGGACGAACAGCAGCTCAAACCCTATTTTCCGTTGGAAAAGGTTCAAGCCGGGGTGTTTGGGATCGCAGGAAAATTATACGGCTTGCGTTTTGAAAAAAACGAAAGCTTGGAAGGCTACCATCCCGAGGTGGAAGTTTATGAAGTGTACAACCGCAAAGGGGATTTCTACGCCCTGCTCTATACCGACTTTTTCCCCCGACCGGGAAAACGAAACGGGGCATGGATGACGTCCTTCCGCGGACAGAAAAAGGGCCAAAGGCCACATATTTCAGTGGTTTGTAATTTTTCTAAACCCACTGCCAGTACCCCGTCCCTACTCACTTTTCAGGAAGTAACCACTCTCTTCCACGAATTTGGCCACGCCCTACACGGCATCTTAGCCAATACCACCTATGGCGGGCTGAGCGGTACCAGTGTTTTTTGGGATTTTGTAGAACTGCCCAGCCAGATCATGGAAAATTGGTGCTATGAAAAAGAAGCCTTAGAACTTTTTGCCCGACACTACCAAACGGACGAAGTAATCCCGATGGAGTACATCCAAAAAATCAAAAAAGCCGCCCATTTTCAACAGGGACTGCAAACCCTCCGGCAGTTGGGCTTTGGCTTTTTGGACCTCTCCTATCACGGTGCCCAAGCCACCGACATCAAAGACGTTAAATCCCATGAAAGTGCCATTTTGGAACGGGTACAGTTTTTAAAAGACACCCCCAAAAGTTGCACCAGCACCGCCTTTTCGCATATCTTCCAAGGGGGCTATTCCGCTGGATATTACAGCTACAAATGGGCAGAAGTATTGGATGCCGATGCGTTTGAGTTGTTTTTGGAAAAAGGAATTTTTGATCCCCAAACGGCAAAGTCTTTTGAGGACAATATCCTTTCCAAAGGAGGCACCGAACACCCCATGACACTCTATAAAAGGTTTAGAGGCAAAGCCCCCGACCCCCAGGCGTTGCTTAAAAGGGCTGGATTGGTGGTATAGGGGTTTTTCCTTTTTATAGCCCTAAGACTTTTGGGTTTTGATAGTTTGATAGGGACTTTTTTGATTTGCTAACTATATTTATAGATGTTTGAAAAAGACAATAAAAAAAGCCCGATCAACGGGCCTTTAAATTCACTTGATAATTGCCCTAAGCGGCATTTTCCTTTTTGATCAGATTTAATGCAGAACCTTCCTTAAACCACTCAATTTGTTGGGCGTTATAAGTATGCTGGGCCTTGATGGTATCTTTGGATCCATCGGCATGCAACAGCTCAATCGTCAGGGGTTGACCGGGAGCAAAGTCCTTTAGGTCGATAAAATTAAATGTATCGTCTTCCTGGATCAAATCGTAATCGTTTTCATCGGCAAAGGTAATCCCCAACATCCCCTGTTTTTTTAGGTTGGTTTCGTGGATACGGGCAAAAGATTTAACCAAGACCACTTTGACCCCCAAAAATCGGGGTTCCATGGCGGCATGTTCTCTTGACGATCCCTCTCCATAGTTGTGGTCTCCCACAACCACGGTTTCGATCCCTGCTTTTTTGTATTGGCGTTGTACATCGGGTACCCCTCCATATTCGCCTGTCAGTTGGTTCTTTACAAAATTGGTTTTTTGATTAAACGTATTGACCGCCCCGATCAGACAGTTATTGGAGATATTATCGAGGTGACCGCGAAAACGCAACCAGGGGCCGGCCATGGAAATGTGGTCGGTGGTACATTTTCCTTGGGCTTTGATTAGCAGCTTAGCACCCATCAGATTTTGTTGGTCCCAAGGCAGAAATGGGCTAAGCAATTGCAAACGCTCGGAATCTTCTTTGACCACGACCTCCACCTGAGAGCCGTCCTCTTGCGGAGCGACATGGCCGTTCTCCTCCACTGCAAAACCAGAGGGGGGCAATTCCCAACCGCTGGGGGGGTCGAGTTTGACCTCCTCCCCATCTTGGTTGATCAGGCTTTCGTTGACCGGATCAAAATCCAAACGCCCAGCAATGGCCAATGCAGCCACCATTTCGGGAGAAGCTACAAAAGCATGGGTCTTGGGATTTCCGTCGTTCCTTTTGGAGAAGTTGCGGTTAAAAGAGTGAACAATCGAGTTTTTTTCTTGCTTGTCGGCACCAGCTCTTGCCCATTGACCAATACAAGGGCCGCAGGCATTGGTAAATATTTTGGCGTTCAGATCTTCAAAAATTTGAAGAAGCCCATCGCGTTCAGCGGTGTACCGCACCTGCTCCGATCCAGGATTGATCCCAAATTCGGCTTTGGTGACTAGGTTTTTATCTACGGCTTGTTTTGCAATAGAAGCCGCTCGGGACAGGTCTTCATAGGAAGAGTTGGTACATGAACCTATCAATCCCCATTCTACTTGCAGGGGCCAGTCGTTTTCTCTGGCTGCAGCACTCATCTCTGAAACCGGCGTAGCCAAATCGGGCGTAAAGGGACCGTTGAGGTGCGGACGGAGGCTGTCCAAATCCAACTCAATCACCTCATCGAAATAGTCTTCGGGTTGGGCATATACTTCTGGGTCGGCTGTGAGGTGTTCTTTTACGGCATTGGCAGCATCGGCAACATCATCACGTCCAGTAGATCGCAAATAACGTTCCATGGAAGCATCGTAGCCAAAGGTAGAAGTTGTGGCGCCCACCTCTGCACCCATATTACAAATGGTACCTTTTCCGGTACAGGACATGGCCTCGGCACCCTCTCCAAAATATTCGATGATGGCTCCTGTTCCGCCTTTAACGGTCAAAATACCTGCTACTTTTAGGATGACATCCTTTGGAGCCGTCCAGCCGTTGAGTTTTCCGGTCAGCTTGACCCCGATCAGTTTGGGAAACTTCAGTTCCCAAGGCATATCGGCCATCACGTCCACGGCATCAGCACCCCCTACACCAATGGCTAGCATCCCCAATCCACCAGCGTTTACAGTATGGGAGTCTGTTCCAATCATCATTCCACCGGGAAAGGCATAGTTTTCCAATACCACCTGGTGGATGATGCCAGCGCCTGGCTTCCAAAATCCAAGTCCGTATTTGTTGGATACCGACTTTAGAAAGTCAAACACCTCGGCCGAGGTTGAATTGGCAGATTTTAGGTCGGAGCTGGCTCCGTCTTTGGCTTGAATCAAATGATCGCAATGGGTGGTTGTGGGTACGGCCACTTTGGGTTTTCCAGCTTGCATAAACTGCAACAGTGCCATTTGGGCCGTAGCATCCTGCAGGGCAATGCGATCTGGCGCAAAGTTGACATAGTCAAGCCCGCGTTCGAAAGTTTGTGTAGGACTACCGTCCCACAGGTGGGTGTACAATATTTTTTCAGAGGCAGTAAGGGGTTTGCCTTTTAATGCTCTCGCTTGCGAAACTCGTTCCTCCAAGCGTGCATATACTGCTTTGATCATTTCGATGTCAAATGCCATAATCCTAAATTTAATTTGACAAAATTACGAAATAATGCTCTTAAATAATGGGCGGAATGTTTCTTTTACAAGTTTGTTCTACCAACAGCCTTATTCTGATTCCCAACGGAGGAATCCCCCCTCAAGATCGTAGATTTTCTGAAACCCAAAAGAGACCATTACCTGAGCTGCATATTGGCTCCGCCGACCCGACCGGCAATAGATCAGCAGTGTGTCAGAGGGGGTGAGTTTTTGTATTTCGTTGACAAAAGATTCAGATTTTACATCGATATTTAGAGCCCCTTTAATATGGCCCTCTTTGAACTCCTCTGGGGTTCTGACATCAATCAGGGCATATCCCCGTTCGACCAAAGCCTCATATTCCGCTTTTTCCAAAACCTCTACCTTGGGGGTTTGTTGAAAGAACAATAGCAACATCAATAGTATTCTCATCTCAAATCATTAACTTTAAAATTAACCATAAAATTGGAATTCCCTCCACCCAAAAACTAGAATAATATTGGGATTGATCTTCTTTTGAACGGAGAACAAAACCCAACAAGAGCAGAGCGACACCAAAAACCAACCCAAAATGGGCAGAGAGTTGAAAGTAAGCCTCCAAAAAAACAAAAAGCAACAGCAACGCCCCCCCCAACCATCGCGATTTAGGAATTCCCCATTTTTGGGGCCAAGTCAACAGATTGGGATCGTCCGAGGCTAAGTCGCGGATTTCAAAAGGTAGGGTGGCGACCAACACAAAAAGGTAACGTTGGAAACCATAGACCAGCGAAAATTCAGTGAGACTTTTACCCGCTAAGGATAGGGGTAAAAAAACAGTGGTCAAAACCCAACTCAATGCCACCAAATGGATTTTCATCCCTTTCCATCCCCTAAAATTGATTTGTGACCCCGGTAGGGGCAAACAGTACAACAAAACCAAGCCTGTAGTAAAAAAAAGAAGGAGCCAACTGGAAACAGGCAAGAGGATTGCCATTCCAAAAATCAAAACACCTATAAATATGGTGAATCCCATCAGTGAACCATTGACCTTGAACGTCAAACGATCCAAAAAAATCCGGTGAAACTTGATAAAATTATAGGCCAAAAAAGGGGGTACAAAAAAAAGCAACTGATGGGTAAAATTCAAGGAAAGGCCAAAATCCAAAACAGTAATCCAGGCGAGGGCAAAAACCGCCAAACCCACATGAAAACTGTATTTGACGTAGTGATCAAAAAGATTTAGGATCCATCCCACTTGACAAAAATATCGGTTCGCTGTTAATAACTGGGCTTATTGTTCAAAAAAAAAGGACAAATCAATTAAAAGCCAATAAAAACCTTTCTTGCAATAAGCTAATTTTGATTAAACTGATAGTGATATGCAGCCGGATAATTTCATGCTACGCCACCTAGGCCCCAAAGAGGAAGAAATCCAAAAAATGTTAACTGCTCTTGAACTGGATTCCGTGGAGGAATTGCTGTCTCAAACCCTCCCAGAGCAAATCAGATTGGGCCATCCTCTTGCGCTGCCCGAGGGCATCAGCGAACACCGTTTCTTAAACGAATTACGGGCGTTGGCCGATGAGAATGAACTATTTGAAAATTATATTGGTATGGGCTATCATCCGACAGTTACTCCTGCGGTGATTCAGCGCAATATTTTGGAAAACCCAGGTTGGTACACGGCTTATACGCCCTATCAGGCAGAAATCGCCCAAGGGCGATTGGAGGCCCTTTTTAATTTTCAAAGCATGGTTTGTGACCTTACGGGCATGGAGCTGGCCAACGCCTCCCTTTTGGATGAAGCCACAGCAGTAGCAGAAGCCATGACCTTGGCCTATGCCGTCAGATCAAGGGAACAAAAAAAGGCAGAAGTCAACAAATTGTGGGTTTCAGAAGACATCCTCCCCCAAACCCTCGCCGTACTCCAAACCAGAGCCCTGCCATTGGGCATTGAATTGCTAGTAGGCAATGCAGAGCACACCCCTTTTGACCAAAGCTTTTTTGCTGCATTTTTCCAATATCCTGGAAAACACGGGAATATCATCGATCTTCCCACAATGGTAAACAAAGCAAAAAATTTTGACCTGAAAACCATTGTAGCAGCCGATTTATTGAGTTTGGCCCTACTGGAAGCACCCGGAAAATATGATGTGGATGTGGTGGTTGGCACCACCCAACGTTTTGGCATTCCACTGGGTTATGGTGGGCCACATGCCGCTTATTTTGCCACCAAAGCAGAATACAAAAGAAACATTCCTGGGCGAATCATTGGACAAACAAGAGACCAAGAGGATCGTCTCGCTTTGCGTATGGCACTGCAAACCAGAGAGCAACACATTAAAAGAGACCGTGCCACTTCCAATATTTGTACAGCACAGGTATTGCTCGCTGTAATGGCCGGAATGTATGCCGTATATCACGGGCCCAAAGGCATCAAAAAAATAGCCAAAAGAATACATTTAAACGCCGCTAAACTTGAAAAAAAATTGGTGGATCTGGGACTCACCCAGCTCAATGACCATTATTTCGATACCCTAAAAATTAAAATCGACGCCACTGCAGTCAAAGCGAAAGCGGAGAAAAATAAAATCAACTTCAATTACATCGACGAGAAAACCGTGGGAATTGCAATCAACGAGGCTACCGATGAAATTGCTTTACTTAAAATTTTAAATGTATTTGAAGCTATTGTTAAACAAAAAAACATCAGTGGAAAAATAAAAATTGAAAACCATCGCTATCCTTTGGATCAAAAAAGGAGTAGTCCTTTTCTTACCCATAAGGTATTTAACTCATACCATTCAGAAACCGCCATGATGCGATATATCAAAAGTTTGGAACGCAAAGATTTGGCTCTTAACCATTCCATGATCTCTCTGGGTTCCTGCACCATGAAGCTGAATGCCGCTGCAGAGATGTTGCCTTTGAGCTGGCCAAGGTGGTCCAATATCCATCCTTTTGTTCCCAAAAATCAAGCCCAAGGTTACCATAAAATGCTTCACCGCCTAGAGGAACAGCTCAGTATAATTACAGGATTCCACGCCACCTCCCTCCAGCCCAATTCGGGGGCACAAGGGGAGTATTCTGGTTTGATGGTCATCAGAGCTTATCACAATGCCCGTGGAGAAGCCCACCGAAACATTTGTCTGATTCCCTCCTCTGCACACGGAACCAATCCCGCATCGGCAGTCATGGCAGGCATGCAGGTCGTGGTGGTCAAAACCGATGATTTGGGGAACATCGACTGGGAGGATTTTTCACAAAAAACTGAGGAACATGCTGAAAGACTAGCCGCTTTGATGATCACTTATCCCTCCACCCACGGTGTTTTTGAAGCCAATATCAAAGACATTACCACCAAAATTCACAGCTGTGGTGGACAGGTCTATATGGATGGTGCCAATATGAATGCGCAGGTTGGACTGACCAGCCCCGCACAAATTGGTGCAGACGTATGCCATCTGAATTTACATAAAACCTTTGCCATTCCACACGGAGGGGGAGGCCCTGGGGTAGGGCCAATATGTGTGGCTAAACACTTGGCCGACTTCCTGCCCCAACACCCCTTGGTAAAAACAGGAGGAAGTGAGTCTAATGATTCCATCTCCGCAGCCCCTTGGGGATCGGCCCTCGCCTGTTTGATCTCCTATGGTTACATCCAAATGTTGGGAGGCAGCGGACTTACAAAAGCCACCGAAACCGCCATAATCAACGCCAACTATATCTCCAAAAGACTGGAGGGAGCCTATGATATCCTATACACCGGAGAACAAGGAAGAACTGCTCACGAATTAATCATCGATTGTCGCCCTTTTAAAAGTCAAAACATCGAAGTAGTGGACATTGCCAAACGACTCATGGACTATGGATTTCACGCTCCAACTGTTTCTTTCCCCGTAGCTGGAACCATGATGATAGAGCCCACAGAAAGTGAGAATCTAGAGGAAATCGACCGCTTCTGCGATGCGATGATTTCCATACGAATGGAGATCAATGCGGCTGATGAGGCGAGTATTGCCCTCTTGAAAAATGCACCGCACACCTTGAGCATTATCACCGCAGATGAATGGGACTTCCCTTATTCCCGACAGCGAGCTGCCTATCCACTAGATTTTGTCAAAGAAAATAAATTTTGGCCTGCCGTAAGAAGGGTGGATGAAGCCTTTGGCGATCGTAATTTGGTTTGTAGTTGCTCCGCGATAGAAGAATACGTAAAAGCCTAATCAATAGGGGTTCATCTCTTTAATCAGGTAAAATCCAATGCCTAACTACAGCCTTGAATATCATAGGGTTTTTGTGTAAAACCGTCGATAATTTTCAATAAAGGACTAATATTGTTCAATGATTATGAGCTGTAAAATTACAGGTAGTGGCTGTTTTATTCCCTCTGTTGTCCAAGGAAACGAAGACTTTATAGACCACAGCTTCCTCAATAATAAAGGTTCCAAGTTTGAGATTAACAATGAAACCATCATTGAAAAATTCAATTCCATAACAGGAATAGCAGAGCGAAAATATGTCGCCTCAGATTTGAAAACCTCAGACATTGCCTACCAGGCTGCGCAAAATGCTCTAAATGATGCCGATTTAGACCCGGAAACTCTAGATTACATTATCGTTGCTCACAATTTTGGAGACATTTCCAACGACAGCAAACAAATAGATACTTTACCAAGTTTGGCATCAAGAGTTAAGGCAAAACTAAAAATTCAAAGTCCCAGCTGTGTGGCCTACGACATTTTATTTGGATGTCCGGGATGGGTGGAGGCCATGATACAGGCCCAAGCATTTATTAAAGCGGGAATGGCCAAGAAATGTTTGGTTATCGGAGCCGATACCCTCTCTAGGGTGGTTGATCTGCACGACCGCGACTCCATGATTTATGCCGACGGCGCAGGAGCCACCATACTCGAGGAATCCAATCAGGAAGGGGGAATCCTTTCCCACAGTACCATGACTTATACTGCCAAAAACGAGGCAGACTTTATTTTTTACGGAAAATCCTATAACACTAAAGAATTTAATGGCGATAAATTCATCAAAATGCAGGGCAGAAAGGTCTATGAGTTTGCGCTGAATAAGGTTCCTGCCGCCATGAAAAAATGTCTCGATGATGCGGGAATTGAAATCGAGCAACTCAAAAAAATATTCATCCATCAAGCCAATAAAAAAATGGATGAAGCCATCGTTAAAAGGTTTTACAGACTTTACAAAAAACCAATGCCGGAGGGAATTCTTCCCATGAATATCGAAGAGTTTGGTAACAGCTCAGTGGCTACAGTTCCCACCTTATTCAATTTGGTACTCAAACAAAACTACAAAGGACATTCGCTCGAAAAAGGGGACATCATCCTTTTTGCAAGTGTTGGCGCGGGAATGAACATCAATGCCATCACCTACCAAATTTAATTTCAGTTAAAATTCAATTCTAATTTTTCTTGGGCTTAATTGTTTAAATTTGTAGTAATGCAAATTCTTCATGACATTGGTGGTTATTTTATAATGCTTTCAAAAGTATTCAAACGTTTTACCCGTTGGAAAGTGATGAAAGATTTGATTATCAAGGAATTGGACTCCCTTATCGTTGGATCGATGGGCATTGTTTCCTTTATTTCATTTTTTGTAGGGGGGGTGGTTGCCATCCAGACCGCACTCAATCTCAACAATCCACTTTTACCCAAAAATCTAATCGGTTTTGCGACCCGACAATCCGTAATTTTAGAATTTGCTCCTACTTTTATTTCGGTGATCATGGCCGGAAAAGTGGGATCATTTATTACTTCCAGTTTGGGAACCATGAGGGTGACTGAACAAATTGACGCCCTACAGGTCATGGGAATCAATACCTACAATTATTTGATTTTCCCGAAGGTTATAGCCATGCTTTTCTACCCTTTTGTCATTACCATATCCATGTTTTTGGGGATTCTAGGAGGCTATGTTGCCTCGATCTATGGGGGGTTTTGTTCCAGTTCCGACTTTATAGAGGGAATACAACTGGAATTCATTCCTTATCATGTAAGGTATGCCTTTATAAAAACAGGTTTTTTTGCCTTTATTTTGGCGACAGTTCCCTCCTATCACGGCTATTTCCTTAAAGGTGGAGCGCTGGAAGTGGGTAAAGCCAGTACCACCTCTTTTGTATGGACAAGCGTACTGATTATTATTACCAATTATATCATAACGCAATTATTATTGACCTAATGATCGTTGTAGAAAATCTTTGTAAATCATTTAGTGAAAACAGGGTTCTCACCGATATTTCGACCCAATTCGAACAAGGTAAAACCAATTTGATCATTGGACAGAGTGGTTCCGGGAAAACTGTCCTACTCAAATGCATCCTTGGACTCTATGGGATTGATAGTGGCAATATTTTTTTTGAAAATCGCTCCCTTCAGGAAATGGATAACAAAGACAGAAGCATTCTTCGACAAGAAATGGGAATGGTTTTTCAGGGGAGTGCCTTGTTTGATTCGATGACCGTTGAAGAAAACATTATGTTCCCCATGCGGATGTTAACTAAAAAAAGTCCAGAGGAAATGCTCAATCGCGCCAATGAAGTGATCAAAAGGGTAAATCTAATCAACGCCAATAAAAAATTACCCTCAGAGATCTCCGGTGGAATGCAAAAAAGGGTCGCCATTGCGCGAGCGGTGGTGATGAATCCAAAGTATCTCTTTTGTGATGAACCCAATTCAGGACTGGATCCCAAAACCTCGACCTTGATTGATAATTTGATTCAGGAAATTACCAAAGAATATCAAATCACGACCATCATCAATACTCACGATATGAATTCGGTCATGGAAATTGGGGAAAAAATACTGTTCCTTGAAAATGGCCGCAAAGGATGGGAAGGATCTAATCAAGAGGTCTTTAAAACAGAAAACGAAAGTGTAGGTAATTTTATCTATTCCTCCAATCTATTTAAAAAAGTGAGGAAAGCCTATCAGGAAAAAAATTAATCTTTTTTACCGTTGAATTTTTTTTGAGCGCGCTCAGAAATTTGTTTTAAATTTTGATTTTCATCCATTGGAATGATCATCAACACCTCTTCCGTGTCAACGACGATAAAATCCTCCAAGCCCGAAATGATCACCTTTTTATTGGGATTGGTTTTGATCAGATTACCGCTGGCTGCATCGGCGTACAATGATGCATTGACTACAGCATTTTTTTCATTGTCCTTGGGTTGACGATCGTAGATTGACTTCCAACTGCCTAGGTCGTCCCAATCAAAACGTGCAGGGATCAGAAAAATATGCTTTGATTTTTCCATTAAAGCGTAATCCACTGAGATGTCTTCAGCCAAAGGATAGTGTTGCGCAACAAAAGCTTCTTCATCGGGCGTATTCAAAAGATCATTTCCGCTGTAGAAAAGAGCGTATAGTTTGGGAGCATGGGTTTCAAACGCCTTCAGCACAGCGGTGGCAGACCAAACAAAAATCCCTGAGTTCCAAAAGTAATTTCCCGCATCAATAAAAGCTTGCGCTCTTGCTTTATCGGGTTTTTCTGTAAACGTCTCTACCCTTTTGATCTCTCTATCATTTTGATCTTTATCAATCGCGACATAACCGAATCCCGCAGAGGGAAAATCGGGGCGGATACCAAAAGTGATTAAGTTTTTTTCATCGGCATGCGTCAAGGCAAAAACCATATCCTCCACAAACAACTTTTCATCAACAATGACGTGATCACTCGGACAGATCACCATTTTGGCATCGGGATTATTTTTTTTGATTTTAAGACTCGCCATCAAGATACAAGGGGCCGTATTGCGGCGTTCCGGTTCGCATATCACTTGATCGGGGAACATTTGATCTCCCAATTGATCTAAGATGATGTTTTTGTATCGCCCTTGGGTGACAATATAAATATTGGAGGCGGGAATAAAATTTTCTAAACGACCAAAGGTGCTTTGCAACAAGGAAACCCCTTCCCCAGTCATGTCGTGAAATTGCTTGGGAAAATCGGGAGTGCTTGAAGGCCAAAATCGCGAACCGATTCCTCCGGCCATGATGATTGCAAAGTAATTTTCAGACATTTTTTTCTACTTTAATGACTTGTGCATGAGGGCTAAAAAGATATTTTCTCTGGCTGTCCATCTCTGTACATTCAAAACGTTTGACACGCTTTTTTCCCTTAATGAATCTCTTACCATTATAAATTTCGAAAATCGATCCGAGATCCAATTCAAAAATATAGTTTTTTTCACTCTTGGGATCATATTTATTAAGGGCCATTACCATATCAAAATCAGAGTCGGAAGAGGCCTTTGGATTTCTGAAATGGTGTTGTAACACCACCAATAATTCTTGAGGGAAAATTTCTGATTTCAAAAAGGGCGACATGATTTTTTGGTAGGTTTCTTTCCATTCTTTACCATGTGGCTTGATCCCCGGGCCAAAATTCTTAAACGTCAACAGATGGGCAATTTCGTGTAAGGTGGTGATCAAAAATCGGTAGGGATTGTCCATTTCATTGACCGTAATCTGATGGCTACCGTTTGCCAAAGCCCTAAAATCACCATGTTTGGTAACGCGACTTTTACTGATCACCAAGTTTACTTCCCATTGACTGAGGTAATGAGAAAGTAAGGGCATGGCATTTTTAGGAATATAATTTGCTATGCTAACAATCGCGTCTTTCATATGGCTATGGGGTAGAGGAAGATACGGGTAAAATCTTACCATTGTAGAATCGATGACCATTCAATCCAAAGTCAATGACGTATTGTGCCATTTCCAATGCACTGACAGGCGCTTGATATCCGGGAAAAGCTTCTTCCAACATCTCTGTCTGTACGGCTCCAAAAGCCAATGCATTAAATGAAGGGCCACTTTCCTTAAATTCCTCTGCCAATAGCTCGGTGAGGATGACCAAAGCACCCTTACTGCTGCTGTAGGCTGACAAACCGGGAAACTTCGCACTGCCCTGAACACCGCCCATACTACTGATGTTAAGAACGTGTCCCTCCGAATTCATCAGAGGCAACATCAAACGGGTTAAAGTTGCTACGGCGAAAACATTGACCTTAAACACTTGCTCAAACTCGGAGGAAGATATTTCCAAAAAAGGCTTATTAATCAAACTTCCTGCGTTGTTGATCAAAACATCAATAAGCCCAAAGGAGGATTTTAACTGATGAGCAAACGCTACAACTTCTGATTCAATAGAAAGATCAACTGAAAAGGGGAGAATGTTGTCGATGCCCTCGAGCGGTTTTATATTTCTAGATAGGGCAATTACGCGATGTCCTTTTGAGGCGGCCTGTTTGCAGACCTCAAAGCCCACGCCTCTGCTAGCACCTGTAACAAGAAAGGTTTTCATGAGCATTCATTTAAAAGTTGGTTTTGGTTTTCCCCACTAAGAAACCAAAAGCCTGATCGGGTTTTCAATGTACAACCTCAGGGTTTGTAAAAACTGTGCTCCCGTAGCACCGTCAACCGTTCTGTGGTCACATGCTAATGTAAGTTTCATTGTACTGCCAACAACGATTTCGTCAGCACGAACTACTGGTTTTTTCTCTATTGCACCAACGGAAAGAATAGCCGAATTGGGTTGATTGATGATGGAAGTAAATTCTTGAATGCCAAACATTCCCAAGTTGGAAACGGTGAAGGTACTCCCATCCATTTCGGCGGGGGCTAATTTCTTGTCTCTTGCCCGAAGGGCATAATCTTTTACAGTCACACCGATTTGTCTTAAATCCATCTCATCGGTAAATTTAAGCACAGGAACGACCAGTCCATCTTCAACAGCTACCGCTACCCCCAAATGGACGTGGTTATTTTGAACCACCTTGTCGTCAAACCACTGGGAGTTTACCTGAGGATGTTCTTTCAACGACAGCGCAACGGCTTTGAGGACAATATCATTAAAGGAAATTTTGGTTTCGGGAAGAGTATTGAACTGTTCTCGGAACGAGATGGCATTGTCCATGTTCATTTCAACACCAAGGTAATAGTGAGGCGCAGAAAATTTTGAGGCGGCGAGCCGCTTCGCTATGGTTTTCCTCATGGAACTGTTGGCCAATTCGGTAACGCTTTCTACGCCACTGGGCCCTCTGGAAAGCACAAATCCTCCCGAACTTCCTTTAAAGTTTTCTATATCGCGTTTGATGATCCTTCCCCCATCACCGGAGCCAGCGACTTGTTGCAAACTGATGCCTTTTTCCTCGGCCATTTTTTTGGCCAAAGGAGAAGCGATCAATCTACCGTTTTGGTTGTGATTATGAGCTATGGGTACTTGTGGAGCAACAGGGGCAGGTTGATTTGTTTCCACTGGCTTTTCAACAGCCGGGACACTAACTTCGGTCTTTGGTGCTTCCATAGGGGTGTCAGCAGAAATATTACTGGCAATAGCAGCTTCTACGTCTTTGGGATCGGTTCCCTCTTTACCGATGGCTGCTAATACAGAATCAACAGCAGCAGATTGACCTTCTTCAAGGCCAATATACAGTAGAGTACCAGAGTAAAATGATTCAAACTCCATGGTGGCTTTATCGGTTTCAATCTCTGCCAATATGTCTCCTTCGTTTACCGCATCTCCTACCTTTTTGTTCCACTTGGCTACGGTACCTTCCTCCATTGTATCACTCAATCGAGGCATAGTGATGACCTCAACACCTTCAGGCATTACTTTTTTTTCGGGAACAGGAGTGGCCACCGCTACGTTGTCGGCCACCGGAGCAGATGTTGCTGCTTCTGTTTTGGATTCGGGAGGCGTTTCTTTCCCTTCTAGCATTCCGGAGATGTCTTCTCCTTTTTGCCCAATAATGGCCAAAAGACTATCTACAGGAGCAGTCCCTCCTTCTTGTATGCCAATATGTAGTAGCTCACCCTCTTGGAAAGACTCAAACTCCATGGTGGCTTTGTCGGTTTCTATCTCAGCCAATATATCTCCTTCATTTACGGTATCCCCCACTTTTTTGAACCATTTGGCAACTGTGCCCTCTTCCATAGTATCACTCAAACGAGGCATGTTTATTACTTCCGCCATTCTAATCTAATTTATGCTTAATAAATGGATAATCTTCCTGCTCGTAAACTGCATCGTACATCACTGATTGTTCTGGATAGGGGGATTGCTCAGCAAATTTTTCACATTCACTGACCCTAACCTTGACGCTGACATCCAACTCGTCTAGTTGTTTTTGAGAGGCGTATTTATTTTTGATAATGATCTCTTTGACTTGAGTGATCGGATCGATTTTTCGATATTCCTCTACCTCTTCTTTGGTTCTGTACTTTTGGGCATCCGACATGGAATGTCCTCTGTATCGGTAGGTTTTCATTTCGAGGAAAGAAGGGCCTTTTCCGGCTCTGGCGTGTTTGATAGCTTTGTCCAATTCCTCAGCAACGGCTACAGGATCCATGCCGTCGACGGGCCCACAGGGCATTTCATAGCCCAGCCCCAACTTCCATATTTCCTGGTGGCTGGCAGTTCTTGCCACCGATGTACCCATTGCATAACCATTGTTTTCCACAACAAAAACAACTGGTAATTGCCACAAGGTGGCAAGATTGAGTGTTTCGTGAAGGGAACCTTGTCTGACCGCACCATCCCCCATAAAACAGAGAGTTACATTATCTCTATTAAAATATTTGTCTCCAAAAGCCATTCCCGCTCCCAAAGGGATTTGTCCGCCGACAATACCGTGACCACCATGAAAATTGTATTCCTTTGAAAAAATATGCATGGATCCACCCAATCCCATTGAAGTTCCGGTTGCTTTACCAAACAATTCGGCCATCACACGCTTGGGATCTACTCCCATTCCAATGGGTTGAACATGATTTCGATAGGCGGTTATCATTCGGTCTTTTCCCAATTCCATCACATGGAGTGCACCAGCCAAGATGGCCTCTTGCCCATTGTAAAGGTGTAGAAAGCCACGCACTTTTTGCTGAATGTAAACAGCAGCGAGTTTGTCTTCAAACTTTCGCCAAAATAGCATGTCCTCATACCATTTTAGATAGGTGGCTTTTGTGATTTTTTTCATCAAGCGGAAGTAATTATCAAATTCAATTCGAACCCAAAATTACTGAATTATGTCCTTTTGATAAAAAATAATTAAAAAATTGATTCAGCAAATTCAAAAGGTTCCCTCAATAGTTCCCGAATCTTCATCAGGGACGGTATTAGATCGTTCGAATCCAAAGCTTAGGGAAAATCGGAGGGTGTTTTCCAAAGGGTTTCTGATTTTTGAAGTGGAAGAGAGATAGGAAATATCGATTACCATACTGTTGAGTTTAAATCCGGCACCAAATGTCATGTATCTTCTTGATCCTTTTTCCTCACTCTCATTAAAATATCCTGTCCTTAGTGCGAGTGTTTCTGCAAAAAGATATTCAAATCCCAATGCCCAAGTTATTTCTTTCAACTCCTCTGCCATTCCACCTGGAGCATCGTTGAATGATTTAAAAATACCATTGAAAAAGTTAATATCGGGTTGCCTGTATCCTTGCAATTCATTGTTATTGTTATAGTAAGCTACGGGTGTAGGCACCAAAAGCTTAGAAAATTCGAGATGTATCCCTAAAACATTGGATTTGTCAAAGATCAAATCCAAGCCTGTTCCTATTTTAAGGTTGGTTGGAATGAAGTCCATTTGACCGCCTTCGTCGTACTTAAGTCGGGGACCAATATTAGAAATATTAAACCCAGCCCTGATCAATCCGTCTAAATTTCCCATATCGAAGGGGGAGCTTTGGTAAAAGCCCGCTATGTCTACCCCCAAACTATTGGCGGAAGTGGCATCCATATCGGTATGTATTTTTAGGTCGGATCTCAAAAATCTTCCGGCAACTGCCATAGCGAAATTTTCACTCAGTTTTAAAGAGTAAGAGAGATCCAGAGTAATTTCATTGGGTCTTTTGGAGCCTTGATCAATAATATCTCCGGAGATCATTTCATTAAACTGAACATTCCCATAACTGAAATACTTGAGACTGGTTCCCCAAGCACTTCTCTCATTTATCTTATTGAAGTAGGATAAACTTCCAAGGAAGATATCATCTACCAGTTTTCTCAAATAGGGTGTGTAACTGAGTCCCAATCCACTATCACCTTCTGAAAAGGCATATTTGGCGGGGTTCCACTGTTGAGAATAGGAGTCTGCAGAAGTAGCGACCCCTAATTCTCCCATACCAGCAGCTCTTGCATCCGGAGTAATGAGCAGAAAGGGGACGCCCGTAGTAATCACACGATCTTGCCCATAAACATTTATGGAGCAATATAATATTAAAGAAATTTTAATTAAGGGGCCTATTGATTTCATTACTTGTTATTTTTTTTATAACGCAACAAACCACCATATGTTGTATCGGTTTAACATCAATTTATTAACAATCTATTTTTTGTAGTTGGTGGATATAATATTGTGCTGGAAATTGCGTTATTGAGATAATGACGAAGCATGCGTTTATTGAACGAATGAAATTTAAGACACAGATAATTAGTATATTGCATGAAAATTAGACGAATCAACCCTATGAAAATTAATTTTTTAATAAGATCTATTTTTATTGTTCTTATAGCTGGTTTTGTGGTTTCTTGTGGAGGAAGAAGCAATGTTTCCCGCGGAACAGGATGGGGCATCAACTCAAAAGATGGTGGTTTCCAATACAATATCGAATTTGAGGATCAAGAAAATGGCCCTGGTTTGGTTTTCATTGAGGGAGGTACTTACACCAAGGGACAAGTCCAAGATGATGTCCTGCACGATTGGAACAATACCCCCACACAACAGCACGTCATGTCTTTTTATATTGATGAAACAGAGGTGACCAACCTGATGTATATGGAATACCTGAACTGGTTAGAAACTGTCTTTCCATTGAGTGAAACTCGATACAGACAAATTTACGAGGGGGCGCTCCCCGATACACTGGTTTGGAGAAATACCCTAGGATACATGGAGGAGCTTACGACCAACTACCTAAGGCATCCCGCCTATGCAGAGTATCCTGTGGTGGGAATCAATTGGCTACAAGCCGTTCAATTTGCAGAGTGGAGAACCAATAGGGTGAACGAATTTATATTAGAAAGAGAATCCTATGTTCAAAAAAACATTCGATACAGTGAAAATGATGGAGGAGTAGTTAACTCCAACAACACTTTTAGTACAGATGCCTACCTCAAAAGACCAGAAACGGCCTATGGAGGATTGATGGCCTCTGATAGTATTATGGGTAAAAGTGGAACCATGAAAAAAGATACTGCCACTGTAAATGTATATGCAGGGGTGGACAAAGGCGTATTGTTGCCTTCTTACCGATTGCCCACAGAGGCTGAGTGGGAATATGCAGCACTGGCATTGGTTGGTGACAGAGAATACAACACCTACAGAGGTAAGAAAAAATATCCTTGGTCGGGAGAATATACCCGATCGGATGAAAGGAGAAGTGAAGGAGACCAATTGGCGAATTTTAAATTTGGAAAAGGAGATTATGGCGGAATAGCCGGATGGTCGGATGACGGAGGGGATATTACTGTTCAAGTAAAAAGCTATCCTCCCAATGACTTCGGTGTTTACGACATGGCTGGTAATGTGGCTGAGTGGGTAGCAGATGTTTACCGACCCATTGTTGACGATGAGGCAAATGACTTTAACTACTACAGGGGAAATATCTATCTCAAAAATGCCATTGGGGAAGATGGAAAAGCGACCATTATCTCTCCGGATGAGTTGGTTTACGATACCTTACCCAATGGAAAGGTAATGCTCAAAAGACTACCAGGTGATTTGGCCAAAATCCCAATTGATGAAGAAGAAACCTTCTTAAGACAGAATTTTTCCGAAAGCGATAACCGAAATTACAGAGACGGGGATAAGGAATCTACCCGATTGTTTGCAAGCTATAACAACACGGACGATGACGATTCGAAAAAAAGACCAGAGACTGCGGGCATGTATGATGCTCCCAACCATCCTAAGGTAGGCTTGGACGACGAGGGTAACATCGCCAGAAGCATTGATAAATCCAGCCGCAGAACCTCACTTATTACTGATGAGGTCAGAGTTTTCAAGGGAGGTTCGTGGAAAGATCGTGCCTATTGGTTGGATCCGGCCCAAAGAAGGTATTTACCACAATACATTGCCACAGACTACATTGGCTTTAGGTGTGCCATGTCCCGACTGGGTCAAAAAAGCAGAATAAAAAAGACCGCGAGACACAAACGCGGCAGATAATCTAATCAAGGCATCAAATGATGCCTTTTTTTATGAACACAGCGCAACTCCACAATTATTTTAAAAATACCTCAGGAGTAGTCACTGACAGTCGTAAACTCAAAAAAGACTGTTTTTTCGTCGCCCTCAAAGGGCCAAATTTCGATGGGAATCAATTCGCTGAAACCGCTCTAGAGCAAGGAGCCAAATACGCATTGATCGACCAAAAGGAGATCGCACAAAACAACAACCGGTTGATTTTGGTGGAAAATGCTTTGAATACTTTACAAAAACTGGCAACCCATCACAGAAACTCGCTCAAATTAAAAATCTTAGCCCTCACAGGTAGCAATGGCAAAACAACGACCAAAGAATTGATCAGCAGTGTATTGCGTCAAAAATATACTACCAAAGCTACAGAGGGTAACTTGAACAATCACATAGGTGTTCCGTTAACTTTACTGCAATTTGATACAAACACAGAAATCGGGATTGTTGAAATGGGAGCGAATCACAAAAAAGAAATCGATTTTTTGTGCCATGTCGCTCAACCCGACTATGGACTGATCACCAATTTTGGAGCAGCGCACTTAGAGGGGTTTGGTGGGATCGAAGGCGTCATCCAGGGGAAATCAGAACTGTATGAATACATTTCAAAAAAAAGAGGAACCTTGTTCTTGAATTCCGATGACTCATTACAAAAAAAATGGATTTCAAAAACAGCCCACTATACTTTTGGCCAAGCCCTTCATACCAGCTGCCCATTGGAGTATATTGGTAGAAAAAATCAACCACTGACCCTAAAAATGGGTATGGATAAGATCGAGAGTCAATTGTATGGAGATTACAACTTTCCCAATGTTGCAGCGGCGGTTGCGATTGGGAAATATTTTGGTCTAACCCATGAGCAAATCAATAGGGGTATTTCCAACTATGAACCGAAGAATAATCGTTCTCAAGTCATTTTAAAAGAAAAAAATAAAATCACGCTGGATGCATATAATGCCAACCCAACCAGTATGGAAGCATCCATCACCTCATTCATTAACAACAAAGAAAATAAAGCAGCGGTAATACTGGGAGATATGTTTGAATTGGGAGTTTACGCTTCCGATGCCCATCAAAAAATTGTTGACCTACTAGAGCAAACCGATTTGGATAAAATCTTGATCGCCGGTAAACACTTTTTTCAAACCCATTCTCAGGACATGAGAATAGTATCCTTTGAATCACTGGCTGAAATCAAAGATTACTTGATCCAAAATCCTTTGGAGGACATGGAAGTTCTGATCAAAGGTTCAAGAGGAATGATGATGGAAAACCTTCTAGAGTATCTTTAATCCAATCCGGCTCCTTTGATGATGTCGTCCACCACCTCGGGGTTCAAGAGTGTGGAAATATCGCCAAGGTTAGAAAGGTCGCGACTGGCAACTTTCCGGAGGATTCTTCTCATAATTTTTCCTGAGCGTGTTTTGGGTAAACCCGATACAATCTGAACATGTTCCGGCTGAGCGATCGGCCCAATGATCTTTCTGACCAGTTGTTTGATTTCAAGTGCTAAATCCTCCTCTGACTTTTCTTTGTTTTCACAGATGGCGAAAGCATAGATCCCTTGGCCCTTTATTTCGTGTGGATAGCCTACCACCGCAGATTCAACTACATCGGGATGTTCATCTATTGCATTTTCGACCTCGGCCGTCCCCATACGATGGCCTGAAACATTGATCACATCATCTACCCTACCTAATATTCTGAGGTAACCGTCATGATCTCTTTTCACTCCATCTCCAGTAAAATACATTCCTTTATAGGCAGAAAAATAGGTGTCCTTACAACGTTGGTGATCTCCATAGGTGGTTCTAATCATGGAAGGCCAAGGGTATTTGATGCACAAATTTCCTTCAACATTATTCCCTTTGAGTTCATTACCCTCAGCATCTACAATAACAGGCTGGACACCGGGAAGAGGAAGTGAAGCATGTGCAGGTTTGTTGGGCGTGATCCCTGCCAAAGGTGAAATCATGATCCCACCTGTCTCAGTTTGCCACCAAGTATCGACCAAAGGGCAATTTCCCTTTCCGATATTTTCGTGATACCAATGCCAAGCCTCTTCATTGATGGGTTCTCCGACCGAACCAATTGTCTTAAGAGAACTCAAATCAAATTTTTCTACCGGTTCTGTTCCATGCACTTGAAGTGCCCGAATTGCTGTGGGTGCAGTATAAAATTGATTGACTTTGTATTTCTCTACAATCTCCCAAAATCTGCCTGGGTGGGGATAGGTGGGAACTCCCTCAAACATCAAAGTGGTGGCACCGGCGAGTAAAGGACCATAAACGATGTAGGAATGCCCTGTGATCCATCCAATGTCGGCAGTACACCAATAAACATCTTCATCGTCATACTGAAAAACATTCAGAAAAGAATAGTAGGTGTATACCATATAGCCGGCGGTAGTATGAACCACCCCTTTGGGTTTTCCTGTAGAACCGGAAGTATAAAGTATAAACAACAAGTCCTCAGCATTCATAACCGCAGCCTCGTTCTGTTCAGATTGGCCTGCTAATGCATCGCTCCACCAAATGTCACGACCTGGCTTCATCTCTACTTCATCACCAGTACGTTTCAATACGATTACCTTTTCCACAGTATCGGTATGCTCCAAAGCCTCATCCACGACAGCCTTGACCGCTATATTTTTTTTGCCTCTAAAATTACCATCGGACGTCAGAATCATTTTGGCCTGACAATCATTGATTCTGTCTGCTAGGGCAGAAGATGAAAAACCTGCAAAAACAACGGAGTGGACGGCACCAATTCGGGCACAAGCCAACATGGCCACGGCCGCTTCAGGAACCATGGGCATATAGATGATCACCCGGTCGCCTTTTTGAACCCCTTGAGATTTCATTGCATTGGCAAACTTGCACGTGGCTTTAAATAATTGTCCATAAGTGAGCTGAATAGAATCCGCATCGGGGTCATTGGGCTCCCAAATAATTGCTGTTTTATCCCGATGGGTAGGCAATAATCTTTCAAAAATATTTTCGGTTAGATTCAGTTCGGCATTTTCAAACCAAGTCACACTCGGAGACTCAAAATCCCAATTTAAAACTTGATCCCACTGACGTTTCCATTGGAAACCTGAAGCAATATCTGACCAAAATTTTTCGGGTGAATTAACGCTATTGTGATAATCGTTGGCGTAATCTCTTATATTTTGAATTCTATTTCTCATTCTAATGAATTTCTAATAAAATTAACCTAAATAATGATATTTTCAATATTGGATTGACAACTAAAATTATATTAAACTCATTTTTCAGTGATTTTTTTTTAAAATTTCTTAAAATTAAAATCAATTTTTTATTAAATTGTAATAAACAATATTATTTATTAACTATATATATTAAATCATGCAAGAAATTCTCGTTGTTTTAATTTGTCTAGCAGTCCTTTTTGGTGGGGTATATTGGTATGCCTCTTATTCTACACGAACCGGTTTTGCAAAAGACGAAAATCAAAACTTTATTCCTGACGCTTGGGAAGAAAAATTCAGTTGGTTTTTCTCTGGTAAAGGCTTCATCATGTTGATTCTTGGAGTTGCAATTGGATTTACCTTAGCGCAAGTAATAGGGTAAACTTTATCGTATAAATAAACAGCTAAACATTTTAATGAAGATTCATCTTGGACGCCAGTCCTCTAGGGATCAAAATTGAAATCCTTTTGTTATTTTTATTGTCAGTAGATAGTTATTATTGCAACTTATGATGCAATGATGAGGGCTAAATTAAATGAAATGTCTGCAGATGGATGGGAACTTATATCCGATGTGGCTGGTGTTGAAAGTGCTGATAAAGAATGAGGCTCTATTTTTATTACACGTTTTTTTTAAGAGAAAAAATAATTAATTTCAGAAGCTTTATTAACCATATATGTGACTTAATAGATATTTAAAACAAAGCTTAACCCAGCATAAAGAAACTTATAAAAGCATACCAGCTGATTTGCTGTAAAAAAGTAAAATCAAATGAATTTAGGGAAGGTAAAAAAAGGTTTGCAAAAAATCGGAACCCTTTTTTTGTGGGTGTTACTGGATTCGAACCAGTGACCTCTACCCTGTCAAGGTAGCGCTCTAAACCAACTGAGCTAAACACCCTAATATATCTGTTTGAAAAGTGATAAATATTTAAAATCAAAGAGCTATTTCAACTCTCAAATATATCATTTTTATTGCTTTTTCATCGGCTAACGCTGCTTAAAATAATTTTGCGGTATTACACCATCCTGCAGGGTATTGATCTTAATTTTAGGTATAAATATTTTCAATAATACAGAAATAAAACAATGGGTTGAGGCTATTTGATTTTTTCTTTTTCGCCCAATCCGGTATAATTTTGTAAACGGCAGATCATTTCGGATCATTAACTGAATTTACGATTATTGCGAATTATTCATTTTTCAATTTATTTATCTCTAAAACCCCTTCGCTTTTTTTGATGAAGTGATAAAACTGACACAAAAATACTTTAGAATGTTTTGATTGGTGTTGAGTGTAGCTACTTTTACATAAGTTATATATTGTGTATCATATAATACTTTTTTAGTTTAATTAATTTTTGTTTGGTTTTTTATTTATTTCGTGAAAAAGGCGGGTTCTTCATCCCGCCTTTTTTAATTTTTTTAAAATCTAATAATTACATTTACAAAGGTTGAATTGATGACGATGATGATAAATAAAAAGCTTGTAATGATTTCGGTTGGCATAGTTGCATTGGTGTTTTTTCTATTTCAGGCCAATTCTATCAGTATCAAAGAAAAAGATGCTTGTTTGTGTACAGAAATTTTAAGTAATGAAACCTTCTTAGAAAATAAAACCAAAATGCCATCGGTTAAAAAATGTATCGAAACTTTCGAGGATTTTGAAAATGCCCATCTTGAATGCATGCATACTTTTAAACTCGAACCTCCACAAATAAGATTAGATTCTTTAAAATCAATATGATTTGATATTCTGTTTCTTTATTTTAGATGCTATCATCTAACTCCTTATCATATGATAGATAAATTAAAAAAGTACAAGTTTATTCTCCTTCTCATTCCCTTAGGTTTTGTGATTAGGTATGTGGATCGTAAAGTAACCGAGGATGGATTTCTGTCCACCAATGCCATTGAAGACCATTACCTCTTCATTGCGGGTTTGGTGTTTATTGTTGTAGCATTACTTGCCGCCATCTTATTTTTTGACAGGCAATCCAATTCAAATTAATTTCATGAAGCATTTCAGTCTAGCGGACATTGGGGATTTTTCAAAGCTTTACCGCATCAACTTGGTCAACAGCATTACGGGCTACAAATCTGCGAACATGATCGGTACCAAATCAAACTCAGGAGAGGAGAATGTTGCCATTTTCAGTTCCATAACCCATTTGGGAAGCAGTCCGGCACTTCTACATTTTACCTTAAGACCCAATACCGTTCCCAGAGATACCTATAAAAACATTCGAGAAAATCAGGTCTTTACGGTTAATCATGTCAGCCTAAAACACATTGAGGAGGCGCATCATACCAGTGCAAAATACGACGAACATATTTCGGAATTTGATCAAACCTTGTTGGAGCCCGAGTATCGAATGGATTGGTATGCCCCCTTTGTTAAAGGATCACCCGTTTCTTTGGGGTGCAGATATCTGAACGAATACGACATCAAAGAAAATGGATGCCTGCTGATCGTAGCCGCAATTGAACATATTTTTATTGACGATGAACTGCTTCAAGAAGACGGCTGGGTAAAGTTAGAAAACGGGGAGGTTGTTGCAATCAATGGATTGGATGGCTATACCCTACCCCAATTAAAAAAAAGAATGGAATATGCCCGACCAAAAAAATAAACAATAACCGTGCTTACTAATGGAGTTCATTGATCAGAAAATTTTGGAATATGCCGAGAGCTACTCACAGAAGGAATCCCAACTTCTGAAGGAATTGTATATTGAAACCCATCAAAAAGTATTACAACCTAGGATGATCAGTGGTCATCTTCAGGGTCGGCTGCTGAGTTTCCTCTCTCAATTAATCCGACCCAAAAACATATTGGAAATCGGAACTTATACCGGCTACGCCACCTTGTGTTTAGCAGAAGGATTGGCAGAAAATGGCACCCTACACACCATTGAATTGAACGAGGAACTCATTGACTTTCATCAGAAGTATTTTCAAAAAAGTAATTTTAAAAATCAGATCATTTGTCATCATGGAGATGCCAAAGCACTGATTCCTGAGTTAGATTGTTTTTTCGATCTAGTATTTATGGATGCGGATAAGGCCAATTACAGCCTTTATTTTGACCTCGTATTGCCGAAACTGAAACCCGGAGGGATTATCATCGCTGATAATGTTTTGTGGAGTGGAAAAGTCTTGGAGGAGAAAATCCCCATTAAGGATGTCGAAACAAAAGGACTAAAAGAGTTCAATGAAAAAGTAAAGTCCGATAAAAAAGTAGAAAATTTGTTACTTCCCATCAGAGACGGTTTGATGATCTGCAGAAAAATCTAAAGATCCCTTTTGATGGAGTCGGTCAACTCATCAAAATCTTCTTTGACCTTATCCACTTGATTTTTTAGATCTTTACCTATGCCTCCTGCAGGATTTTTTGCATCAACAGATTTCTGTATTTCAGATTTTATCTCATGGGTGGCATTTCTCACCTGAGTGACCCCTTTTGCTAATGTTTTGGCAATAGAAGGTATTTTATCTGAACCAAAGACCAGCAAAACAATAAAAAATATAAATACAATTTCAGCACTGCTGATAAAGAGAAGCATGGATTATTTTTTAACAAATATAAAAAATGAAGATCAACCAATAAGGCAAGTAAATCCAAAAAGAAACCTGAAGATTAAAAAAACAAGGCCATCAGTTTTTCAAATTGGCTTTGAATTGATCAAATTCTGACATTTCATCGGATTTAGGCCAAGAGTTATTTTCTTTATTAATGTCAGCAGTCATTTCATTAGGATCAACCTCAACTCTTAACAACTCTTTATTAGTTGTAATCAACTTACTGACTTCCTCATCATTTTTTCTCCAAACCTCTGCGGGATACTTAACTCGTTGAAAACTTCCATCTGAAAAATGATAATCAACTATAACAGGCATAACTAACCCCCCTGGTTTATTAAAGGTGACTTGATAAATATTTTTTGGTATGTTAAAACTGTTGTCATTAATAATCTTGTTGAGTGATTTTGAATTAGTAACTCCAAAACTCATGTCCTCCTCTTCAATTGGAGATTCGGATAGAAACACTAAATCGTAGCGGTCAAGTAAATATTGATAATTTTCTAATATCTCTTTGGCTTTATCAGAGGGCTGATCTGAAAATGCTAGTTTCTTAACTTCTTTCACTCCAATATCGACATAATCTGTAGTATAAAACCATCCTCTCCAAAACCAGTCTAAATCTACCGCAGAAGCATCCTCCATTGTTCTAAAAAAATCCGCGGGAGTAGGATGCTTAAACATCCACCTTTGGGCGTAGGTTTTAAAAGCATGATCAAATAATTCTCTACCCATAACGGTTTCTCTCAATATATTTAATGCCGTGGCTGGCTTATCATATGCATTAGGACCTAATTGATAGACATTTTCTGGGTTAGACATAATGGGAGCAATAATACTTTGATCTCCACTCATGTATCTAACAATTTGAGAGGGTTCTCCGCTGCTAGAGGGAAAACCCGAAAAACCATCCATTAAATGAAGGTATTTCCTTCCAAATTCTTGTTCTGTTAAATATTGAACAAAAGAATTTATCCCCTCATCCATCCAACCCCATTGCCTCTCATCTGAGTTGACAATCATTGGAAAAAAATTATGTCCTATTTCGTGAATAATAACATATATCATTCTATACTTAACTGACAAGGAATATGTCCCATCAATGTCAGGCCTCCCTGGGTTCCAACATATCATTGGATATTCCATCCCTTGGTTCTTGGAATGAACTGAAACCGCTTTGGGATATGGATATTCAAAAGTATATTTTGAATAGGTTTTTAGCGCTTGAACTACCGCTTTGGTTGAAAACTCCTCCCAAAGTGGATTCCCTTCTTTAGGGTACATTGAAACTGCCATAATATTTTTTCCACCAATGGGAACGGCTATCATTTCCCAAATAAATTTACGAGATGTTGCAAAAGCAAAATCTCTTACGTTATATGCTTTAAATTTCCAGACCTTTTTCTTTGATGAAAAATCTTTTTCATTTTCCTCAGCCTCAATCTGGTTTACAATGAATACTGGACTTTCGGTTTGTGTTTGAGCAAATTTATATCTTCTGTATTGTTCTCTGGATAAAACTTCTTTTGGATTCTGAAGTACACCAGTTGCGTCTAAAATGTGATCAGCTGGGACCTTAATATTAACCTCATAATCTCCGAAGTTCAGAGCAAACTCACCATTTCCCCAAAATTGATGGTTCTGCCACCCCTCAACATCATTGTAGACCGCCAGCCTCGGAAAAAACTGTGCTATAACATATAGGCGATTATCATCTTCAGGGAAATACTCATATCCTGATCGAGCACGATTTTCAACATGATTATTAATATTATACCACCACTTAATAGAAAACTTAAATTGTTCTCCTGTTTTAATAGGTGTAGGTAAATCGATTCTCATCATAGTCATATTGATTGTATAATCAAGGTGATTGCCTGATTCATCTTTTACGTAAGATATATTAAATCCTCCATCAAATTTTTCCTTAAGGTATTTAGATGCAAAGCTATTTACTTCATTTTCTTCAATGAGATCATCGATATTACTCATAGCTCCCTCTCCCTCGGAGTTTTTCAATAGTGCTGGAGAATTTTTTTTTCTAATATTTTGATCTAATTGAAGCCAGAGATAGGAAAGTTCATCTGGAGAATTGTTGGTGTAAGTTATCATTTCCTCACCATATACTCTTTTATTTTTATCATCTAGCTCTATGTCCATGACATAATCTACCTTCTGTTGATAATAATCTCTACCAGGAGCACCAGAAGCAGTCCTATAACTGTTGGGAGTAGCCAGTTCTTCTTTTAGCTGTTTAAATTTATTTTTATTGGTATGACCTTTAGAGGTCATAGATTCATTAGATGTTTGGGCGCTTAGGGGGAGTTGCAAAAACATAAAAGAAAAAAGAAGAAAATTTAATTTGATAATTTTCATAGAGTCAATTGTTTAGTATTAGAAAATAGGCACTTTAAAATATAATTTATTAATTCTAAAAATCGAAAAAATCCTTTGGAATTTCAAAAATTGATTTTGAAGACACCGCTAAGAAACTTTTTCTCTTGGAAGCTAACTTCAGGTGAATGATATTTTTTTGATCTCTTAAATAATCAAATAAAATGGTGTTTTTAATACTTAATGGAGATACTATGGTATCTATTTTGAATTCCATATAGGCCACTAAAACATCCATTTTATAAACTTTTCCCAAAAAATCAAAATTCATTTTCTCCCCCTTTG
>CBFIIP010000082.1:0-16226 GCA_965662705.1 Flavobacteriaceae bacterium | reverse complement strand
TCCAATATTAGTATTAGTAGCAACCAAGAGGTCTTGGCTTATGATATATGCGCGGTCAACACGGTGCTCAATGCCTTGGCGCAACGAAACAACATGGCCTATGACGATCGTGGAAAAATGGCTCGGATAGGAAAATTCCTTCCACCTTTTTATCAAGAATTAGAGGAAATCAATTACTACTCGGAAACCCCACCCAAATCTCTGGGCCAAGAGTGGGTCAATGAAATTGTTTTTCCAATCATCAAATCATATAGTGAACAATCTACTGAGGATCTCTTGCATACCTACACCCATCATATTTCAGATCAAATCGTAAAATGCTTGCCGGATCAAGGAGCTGTTTTGCTCAGTGGTGGTGGTACTTATAATACTTATTTGGTTGAATTGTTAAAGCAAAAATCGAAGGCTGAAATTGTCATTCCTCCCGCATCTTTAATCGATTACAAAGAAGCTTTAATTTTTGGTTTTTTAGGTTTGCTGAGGTTATTGGGTTCAGACAATTGTTTGGCCAATGTAACCGGAGCCCGACATGACCATTCTAGCGGAAAAATATTTCATGCAAAACGAAAAATTAACTAAGATTATTTATAATTTGTACGCTGATATTTAACCAATCACTAGGATTAATTTTACTAAATAAATGGAAATAACCCTTATCAGCATTTTTGTGCTGGGCTATCTGGCCATTACTCTTGAACACACGCTAAAAATAGACAAACTCATCCCTGCATTGGCCATGATGGCCATTCTTTGGGCATTGATCTCTCTTTTTCATCTCCCGGTTTTTGAGGTAGATACCCTGCTGAGAAAGCTCAAACCTTCACATATAGATGAGGTTTTATTGCATCATTTGGGAAAAACTGCCGAGATTATAATTTTTCTTTTGGGTGCCATGACCATAGTTGAAATCATAGACTATTTCAATGGTTTTGCTACCATAAAAAATTTCATAAAGACAAAATCCAAAAAAGGTTTATTGGTGATTTTCTCCCTGCTGGCATTTGTGCTTTCCGCCATCATCGATAATTTGACCGCTACCATTGTATTGATTACCATTCTTCAGAAAGTAATTCTAGATAGAGACACCAGAATCTGGTTTTCGGGCTTGATCATTATTACAGCCAATGCTGGAGGCGCTTGGTCTCCTATTGGAGACGTTACCACCACCATGTTGTGGATTGGAGATAAGGTCACCACGCTTAAATTGATTCAGTACCTTCTCGTTCCCTCATTAATTTGTATGATCGTACCCGTTGCTTTGGCCACTACCTTACCTGCATTCCAAGGAAATATTTCAGAGGATTTGGATGGATCTGACAATAAAGCTCATCCCAATGGAGCTGCCATGCTTTATTTGGGACTCACCGCCATTGTTTTTGTCCCTGTTTTTAAAACCCTGACCCATCTGCCTCCCTATGTAGGTATGATGCTCTCCCTTGCAGTGGTCGCTACTTTTGCTGAATACTTTAGTAATGCAAAAATCAATATTACTTCCATTGATGCGGAGCATGAGGAGCATTCCAGTCACAGTCCTGTTCACAGTTCTTTGTCAAAAATTGAATTGCCCAGTATTCTTTTCTTTCTGGGGATTTTGTTGGCCGTAGCTGCTTTGGAATCCTTAGGTATGCTTTTTGAGTTTGCTGGGGCACTTAATTCGGCACTCCCCAACTCCGATGTTGTAGTGATGCTGTTGGGTCTTGGCTCGGCGGTGGTTGACAATGTGCCACTGGTAGCAGCCAGTATGGGAATGTTTTCTGAAACAGTAGATCATCCCCTTTGGCACTTTATTGCTTTTGCTGCAGGAACCGGTGGGAGTATGCTTGTCATCGGATCAGCGGCTGGAGTCGTTGCCATGGGCATGGAAAAAATTGATTTTTTCTGGTATCTAAAAAAAATCTCTTGGTTGGCCTTGGCAGGATTTATCTCTGGGTCGCTTACTTTCATTGGAATGCGGGATTTTATTTTGTAGAAAGGTATAATTTTCTTCTTCCACCATCGTTGTAATAATAAACCCTTCGTCTAATGATATTTATACAAAACACACCACTTCAGACTGAAAAAACCCTTTCTCTGATGGAGCTCATCAAAGAAGGCGGTTTGGGAGGTCAACTGATCATTGGATTGCTTTTTCTTTTGTTAATCATTGTCATCTACATCTATTTTGAACGCCTATTTGCGATCAAATCGGCCTCTAAGATCAGCCCGAATTTTATGGCGCAAATCAAAACCTATGTGCTCAACAACAAGATCGATGGAGCGCAGTCCTTGTGTTTGGGTGAGAACAAACCGGTTGCTCGTTTGATTGCAAAGGGGATTTCCCGAATTGGTCGACCCTTGGAAGACATCAGTACTGCGATTGAGAATGCCGGTCGATTAGAGATTTATAAGTTGGAAAAAAACGTTAGTATTCTTGCTACCATTGCGGGAGCAGCTCCCATGATCGGTTTTTTGGGAACAGTGATCGGGATGATCTTGTCCATTTTTGAAATTTCCAATGCAGGGGGCAATATCGATATGCAGTTATTGTCCAACGGCCTCTACACGGCCATGACCACCACGGTAGCCGGACTCATAGTAGGAATTGTCGGTTACATCACCTATAACCATTTGGTGGTGAAAACCAATAAGGTCGTTTATCAAATGGAAGCAACTTCATTGGAGTTTTTTGATTTATTGAACGAACCGGCCTAGAATGAATCTCAGAGGAAGAAATAAGATCACTCCCGAGTTTAACATGTCTTCGATGACGGATGTGGTTTTTTTGTTATTGATTTTCTTTATGATTGCCTCCACCTTGGCTAAAAATTTGGATACAATAGAGGTGAAGCTTCCCCAAGCGAAAGGGAAAACAGAAAATCGAAATACGGTGGCAGTAACCATCAACAATCGTTCTCAGTTCTATATCGATTCCAAACAAATCTCAAAAAATAGTATGGAAAGGGAATTGATCGCCCAACTCAAAAGCTCAAGTAGTCCCGCCATTGTGCTTCGGGCAGAGGAAAAAGTTCCCATCGATCAGGTGGTTTTTGTAATGAATATTGCCAATGAAAACGGGATTAAAGTGGTTTTGGCTGTTGATGCACCATGAAATATTTAAAGACACCACACGAAAAAAAATCTGCTGTTGTCACCACGCTGATTACTGTGCTGTTGATTCTCCTTTTTTTTCTATTGGGTCTGAAGTATCAGGATCCTCCGATTAGTTTCGGGATGGAAGTTAATTTTGGTACAGCCACCCAGGGGAGGGGCAAGACCCAACCACAAAAACCCTCAGCGACAAAGCCTACCCCAAAAGCCCAGCCTGAAAAGCCAACCCCCAAGGCGACGCCCAAAAAAACAGCTCAGCCCAAGGTGGCCACACAAGACCAAAGCGATGTAGCAGTTCCAACGAAAAAAGAAAAAACTCCCCCCGCACCTAAAAAAGAGGAGCCAAAAAAAATTGAACCTCCAAAACCCAAGGTGGATGAGTCCACCAAAAATATTTTGTCCAAACTGGTCAATCAGAAAAACACCGAGGAAAAGTCCCTTCAATCTGGTGAAGGTAATGACGATGTGGAGGGAGACAAGGGAAAAATGGAGGGCAATCCCTATGCCAACAGTTATTTTAATTTGGCAGGTCCCGGTGGTATGGGTAAAGGATTTGGACTAAATGGCCGCAGGCTGGAGTCGCGAGGAAAAGTGACCCAATTGTGCAATCAAGAAGGAGTGGTGGTGGTCAGAATCACCGTCAACCGTCAGGGGGACGTGGTCCAGGCCGAGCCCGGTGTTAAAGGAACCACCAATACCCATCCTTGTTTACTTCAACCCGCCAAAGCAACCGCCATGCTTCACAAGTGGTTTCCCGATGCCAAAGCTCCCTCCCAACAAATTGGTTTTGTGGTGATTCAATTCAAATTGGGGGAATAGATTGGAAGCCTATAACCTCATATTAGATTGGATGTTGACACAACTTCCAATGTATCAAAAAAAAGGAGCCCAAGCCTACCGACCGGATTTGTCTCGGATGGAGGATTTTTGTCGTCATCTTGGTCAACCTCAAAAAAAGTTTAGATCGATTCATATAGCCGGGACCAACGGTAAGGGTTCAACCGCTCATATGATGGCTTCCATCCTTCAACAACACGGTTACAAGGTTGGATTGTATACCTCCCCCCATCTCAAAGATTTTAGAGAAAGAATAAAAATCAATGGTGCGCTGATTGAAAAAGAATTTGTGGTGGATTTTGTTGAAAGTCACCGATCCTATTTGGAGGATCACAAATTGTCTTTTTTTGAGATGGCGGTGGGTTTGGCATTTTCTTATTTTTCGAAAAGGGATTTGGACATTGCTGTCATAGAAGTGGGAATGGGCGGAAGATTGGATGGAACCAATTTGATTGTACCCGAATTGAGTGTCATTACCAATATCGGTTTGGATCACACTCAGTTTTTGGGGAACAGCTTGCAAGCCATAGCAGGAGAGAAAGCAGGGATCATCAAAGCCAATACGCCCGTGGTTATTGGAACCACCCAAGTGGAGACCCAAGCTGTTTTTAGGGAAAAAGCCAAGGTATTGAAAGCAGAGGTCATTTTTGCCGATCAAAGGGATCCGGTGGATTATGCTTCCGATTTAAAAGGCAGTTATCAAATACAAAACATACAAACGGCCGTTGTTGGACTCCAACATTTAAAGGGGTTTGAACTGCATCCCAAAACGTTAGAGAAGGGTTTGATGAATGTGGTGGCCAATACTGGTTTTCAGGGCAGGTGGCAAGTTATGAATGATGCACCAATAATAGTAGCCGATGTGGCGCATAACAAAGAAGGATTGCAATACATCCTACCTCAGATCGAATCTCATTCCTATCGTCAACTTCATTTGGTTATGGGTTTTGTCAATGACAAGGCGGTAGATGAAATCCTCCGGCTTTTTCCTCAAAATGCGCAATATTACTTTTCTGCTCCTCAGATTCCCCGTGCCCTAGCTGTCGCGGATTTGGAACCGACCGTGCAGCGGTTAGGGATCTCCTATCAAATTTTTCCATCGGTTGAAGCTGCTTTTTTGGCTGCCAAGCGACAAGCCCATGCCGATGATTTTATATTTGTAGGGGGAAGTACTTTTGTGGTGGCAGAGATTCTATAGATTTATGAGGGTTGATCCGCTAAACTTTATAAATTTACTAACTATATCTATTAATGTTTAATGAATCCATATCAATCCTTAGCAACTTCAAATCCAGGCAATGGCTCTGCTGCAGAGTATGAATTCATTGGCGAGTTGATCAAGCAATATGCTCCCGCTAATGTACTGATTTTCAGTGTAGGAAAAGACAGCAGCCTTTGGTATTCCCTCAACCAAGGGGGAAATACCCTATTCTTGGAAGACATCAGGAAGTGGATCAGGTTTAGCCGTAAAGTGAGTCCAGAAATCAATGTTTTAAAGGTCAGTTATTCTACGCGCAGGAAAAATTGGAAAAAACTACTTGACCAAAACGATCGCCTTCAGATGAAGTTGCCGGATTATATCAAAAATACGGTATGGGATTTAGTCTTTGTTGATGGTCCTCGTGGATACAACGATAAGGTGCCCGGAAGAATGCAGAGCATTTACTCCGCTTCACAGTTAAAAAACCGTCATCTGTTGGTACACGATTGTGATCGTGAGGTAGAAAAAACCTATTTTAAACATTACCTCGGTGAACCTACCACTGTGATTGACAAACTTTACCACAAGCAACTGAACTTAAAATAGACTTGGTTTAATAGAGGGTTTTTTATACTGTTTTTTTATATTTGCCAAGCAAAATCGGGCGCGTAGCTCAGTTGGTTCAGAGCACTTGGTTTACACCCAAGGGGTCAGGGGTTCGAATCCCTTCGCGCCCACATACTTAAAGTGAGTTATATAATCCTATATTTCTTTTCTTTCACCCATTATTCACTAATTTTTTTCAGTTTCAAAGTCTATTCCATTCCCTTTTTTTTAATCTTTCTAATTATAATATTTTATTATCCATCTTTTATTCCTTACCTCCTTCAATACCATTCAAATTATTAAACCTATCAATCTCAACTTCTAACCCTTTTTTCTTTACTCTTAAAATCCCTAGCCCTTGGATTTTATGCCATTCCTACTGTTATTATAAGGGGATAAACCATTTATTTAATGGTATACTTGTTTTTCTCTGTTCTGCCTTAGCCTTAATTAAAATGATTCCATATGGGTAAAATGACATTTAATATAGATTTTATGCTTTTTTGATTGTAAATTTATTTTTTAATCACTTGTGTTGAATTTGTAATTTTTACAGAGAATAAAATAACTAAGATGTTTGCGCTAAAAAAAATACTTGTTCTGCCGATGTTGTGGATTGCCATTTCAATGTATTCTTGTGGTCCTAAAGTTTCCGATCAAAATTGGCAAAAAGGAAATCTTCACACCCATTCTTTTTGGAGTGATGGAGACGATTTTCCTGAAATGATCATTCAATGGTACAAAGATCACGACTATCAATTCGTAGCCCTATCTGATCATAACACCATCGCGTCAGGTGAATTTTGGTATGAATTAAAGTCGCGTGATATAGAAAACAAGGCTTTGGAAAAATACCAGAAGCGTTTTGGTTCTTGGGTGGAGTCAAAAAAGGACGCTGGTAAAACACTGGTGAGACTTAAGCCTTTTGACGAGTATAAAGCCAAATTGGAGGATCCTGGTCTGTTCTCCATCATCAGGTCGGAGGAGGTAACTTCATCTTTTGAGAATAAACCCGTACATATCAATGTTACCAACATTCAGCATAAGATTGAACCTTTCCGAGGTCAATCGGTTTTGGATATAATGCAAAAAACAATTGATGCAGTTTTAGAACAAAGAAATCGACTCAACATTCCGATGTTTGCCCATATCAACCATCCTAATTTTGGATATGGTATCAGTACAGAAGACATGAAAAACCTGAATGGTGAAAGATTTTTTGAACTTTACAACGGCCACCCAGCAGTGAATAATTCAGGAAATGAAGATCATATTGCTATAGAATTGATGTGGGATTTGATCAATATACATTATTATCAAGAGGGTAAAACATTGCTTTTAGGAATTGCAACCGATGACAGCCACAGCTATCACCAACAATCTCCTAAACTCAGTAATACCGGAAGGGGCTGGGTCATGGTCAATTCAAAAAGTCTCCTTGCTTCCGATCTTATTTCCGCTATGGAAAAGGGAGATTTTTATGCCTCTACAGGCGTACAACTCAAAAAAGTATATCATGATCAGGAAAAGCTATATATAGAAGTTGACCCCGAAGAGAGAGGTACCTATGAGATCATATTTATGGGTTATCAAAAGGAAACGGATCAGGTGATCGAGCTCAAAAGAGTAATAGGCACCAAGGGAGTTTATCAATTTCAAGAGGAAGATATTTTTGTGAGGGCCAACATCCATTCCAATTTGATTATGGATCCCTTGTCTCCAAAACCGGATATGCAAAAAGCATGGACCCAGCCGCTGATCGTTAATTAGGGATAATTTCCTTTTAGCAAAATATTGTCATCCCAAGGGTTCAAGCCTCTTGCTGTTTAAATCAATTACAGCAGGTAGAGATGAAATCTAAAAATTTGCAATGGGTAAATAAATGCGGAGCCTATTTTTGGGTAAAAATAGCATTCATTTTTTCCTGTTCTTCATTTGCTAATTCAGGATCAACAAGAATTCGTCCACTGTGCTCATCAGTGATGATTTTCTGACGGGAAGCTATTTCAAGTTGAATTTGAGGCGGAATGGTAAAGAAAGATCCTCCGGAAGCCCCTCTTTCAACAGAGACAATGGCAAGGCCGTTTTTAACGTTCTCTCTGATTTTATGGTAAGCTTCAATCAGATGACTTTCAATTTTTTCTTGAAATTCGGCTGCTTTTTTGCCCAACAAGGTTTCTTCTTTTTCTGTTTCTTTGAGAATTTCGTCCAGCTCTCCTTTTTTGGCTTTGAGGTGCTTCTTCCTTTCGTTAAGTTTTTCGTCTAATTGGGCGATGGACTCTAATTTTAGCTCCTTTTTGGCTCCAAATTCCTTGATGCGTTTTTCGGCCAACTGAATCTCAAGCTCCTGATATTCTTGCTCTTTTACGATGGAATTGTACTCTCGGTTGTTGCGCACATTTTTGAGGTTTTCTTCGTATTTTTTATGCTCCTCCTTGGCGACTTCAATTTTATTTTTTTGCTCTTTGGTTTGAAAATCAAAATCACTGACTTCTTGATTGAAATTTTCAAGTCGCTTTTCCAGTCCTGCAATCTCATTTTCAAGATCTTCAACTTCAAGGGGAAGCTCCCCCCTAACGTTACGAATCTCGTCCATACGAGAATCAATAAGTTGTAAATCGTAAAGGGCTCTTAGTTTGTCTTCTACGGTTACCTCACTTTTTTTTGGCATCAGAAAAATACTTTACAGGGTTGGTTATCGATTTTGATAAAGCAAATGCAAAATTAGGTAATTTTTCTGTAAGATGGTCATGGATCAATTTTTTTGTGAAGCGCTCGGTTTCATAATGACCGGCATCGACCAACAATAGCTGTTTTCCTGCTTGAAAAAAATCATGGTATTTCAAGTCAGCCGTTATAAAAGCATCAGCTTCCATCTGCTTTGCATTGGGAATGGCAAAGCTACCCGATCCACCCAGCACAGCTACTTTTTTTATTTTTTTACCCTCCAGTGCACTGTGTCTCAAAAAGCCGGTTTCCAATTTTTCCCCTATCATTTTAAGAAATGCTTTCTCACTCATTTCTTTCTCTAATGTTCCTATACTGCCCATTCCAATGGTTTGATTTTGGTTGTCCAAACGATAAACTTCATAGGCTACTGACTCGTATGGATGTTGGTCAAATAGGGTTTGCAATATTTTTTGCTCCAAATGTTTTTGGAAGATGACATTGATTTGAAACTCCGCTACCTGCTCACCGATCATTGGCGACCCAATGTGTGGGTTGGAATTTTCGTTCCCTTTAAAATGCCCCATGCCCTCGGTAACGAAACTGCACTCATCATAATCTCCCAATGCCCCGGCTCCCGCAACATAGAGGGCATCGAGTAGTGCATTTGCATTTTCTTTGGGGACATAGGCAGTCAATTGTTTTAAGGTGTTTTTTTGTGGAACCAACACCTCGATATGATTCAAATCCAGCGCTTGGGCAAGGGCATAACTCACTCCCTTGTTGTGATTGTCCAATGCTGTATGAAGGGCATAAATGGCAATATCATTTTTGATCGCTTTGGCAACGACTCGGGCAACATAATTTTGACCGGTTATTTTTTTTAAACCAGAGAAAATAATCGGATGAAAACAAACAATCAAATTGTATCGCAAATCAATCGCTTCGTCAATTACATTTTCCAGGGCATCGTGACTGATAAGAACACCGCTACATTCCTCGGTGTCATCTCCAACCAAAAGGCCTGCATTGTCAAAATCTTCGGCATAGGCCAGAGGAGTCCATTGCTGTAATACTGAAGTAATTTCTTTGATTTTCATCCTTTCAATATTCAATGCAAATATAGTATTATCTTTCAGTGGTTGTTATATCCTCTTTTTCATGAGAAGTTCTCTGCGGTTTTTCTAAATTTGAGTCCGTAATGCAAGTATCGAAAAAGCTACGTTTTCTTTTATTCCCCATTGCCTTTCTTTATGGCGGTATCACGATTGTGAGGAATTTGATGTTTGATTGGGGAATTTTTTCCTCCAAAAAACCGGATGTCCCAACCATAGGCGTTGGGAACCTAGCCATGGGAGGTACCGGTAAATCGGTGGTGGTTATGGATCTTATCAAACGCCTACAACCCAAGTTCAAAATAGGGACATTGAGTAGGGGGTATGGAAGAAAAACCAAAGGATTGATCATAGCGGAACCAGATGATAATGCTTCTACCCTTGGAGATGAACCCAATCAGTTTAGGGAAAGGTATCCGGATACCCTTGTCGTGGTCTCTGAAAACAGAAACAAAGCCATCCAAGTCATTCAGAATTTGAAGGTTCCCCCAGATAAATTGATTTTGGACGATGTGATGCAGCACCGATGGGTGCGTCCTCGATTCTTGATCATGACCACTGCTTTCGATCGACCTTACTTTAAAGACTTTATATTTCCTATGGGTCACCTCAGGGAGTTCAGATCAGGAGTCAATAGAGCCGACCTAATTCTGGTTACCAGAACACCAGAGGATTTCACTACCGATCAAAAGCAACTTTTTTTAAAGAAGATCAACAAGACAATCCCTGTTTTTTTTACTAAAATCTCCTATGCTCATTTTTTATCGCAAAAAGAAAAAGCCGAGGATTTAAAAGTCTTGGAGAATGGCTTTTTGTTGGTTACGGGCATTGCCGATCCCCGTCACTTGGTCGGTCATCTCAAAAATCAATATGGGACTTTTGATCATTTAAGATTCAGAGACCACCACAATTACACTCAGTCCGATTCCAAAATGATTCATGAAAGGGCGGAGGGTAAAATCATTTTAACCACCGAAAAAGATTATGCCAAGCTGGCTCAAATAATTACCGATAAAAACCTTTATTGCCTCAAAATTGAACAGGATTTTGTTTTTGAGGAGGAAAGAATTCTTTTTGATCAGATGATCCAGACCGTTTAATCCACGTGCTTGTGTGCTTTGTAGGAAGAACGTACCAGTGGCCCACTTTCGACATGTCTAAAACCGAGGTCTTTGGCGAAAGTTTCGTACTTCTTAAATACATCCGGAGTGATGAATGATTTGACCGGTAAGTGTTTTTTGGAAGGTTGCAGGTATTGGCCAATGGTAACAACTTCAACATCTGAATTTCTCAAATCGTGAAGGGTTTCGAGTACTTCCTCTTCTTTTTCACCGAGTCCTAACATGATGCCCGATTTGGTTCGGTTGACGCCATTCTTTTTTAGATAGCTTAAAACAGCTAAACTTTGATCGTATTTGGCTTGCACCCTAACTTCTCTTGTCAGTCTTCTTACGGTTTCAAGGTTGTGGGAGACCACTTCAGGAGCAGCTGCTATGATTCGGTCAATGTTGGTGGTATTCCCTTGAAAGTCAGGAATGAGTGTTTCCATTGTGGTTTGGGGGTTCAGTCTTCTGACGGCGTTGATGGTCTCATTCCAAATGATGGATCCCATATCCTTAAGGTCATCCCGATCTACTGAAGTGATGACTGCATGTTTGATTTTCATGATTTTGATGGACTGGGCTACTTTTTCAGGCTCTTCCCAATCCACATTTCCGGGTCTTCCTGTTTTTACTCCACAAAATCCACAGGAGCGGGTACAGATGTTTCCCAAGATCATAAAAGTAGCGGTTCCTTCTGCCCAACACTCCCCCATATTGGGACAGCTCCCCGAAGTACATATAGTGTTGAGTTGATACCGATCAACCAAGCCTCTGAGTTCAGTGTACTTTTTCCCGGTGGGTAGCTTGACGCGTATCCATTTTGGTTTCCCTTCTCGCTTAATGTCTCTCTCTGCTGTTTCCAAAACTTTTTAAGCAAAGATACGAACTAAATTTAGAGACTCAAAAGGTACACCAGCGTGAAACCCGACAGAAAAATGATGCCCAAAATGCTCAATATCTTGATTTTTACTGAAGGTTGATCTTTTTTGGGGACATGTTTGCTGGTAATCAAGCGATAATTCAGGATCGCATAGAAGGGAGCAGTGATAAAGGACAAAACTGTAGCGATTTGAACCAACAGTCCCATTTCTGAAAGTAAAAAAAGAAAAATCAAACAAGTCCCTACCGCCAGTAGGCTGATCCAAGTCAGATAATAATCTTTTTGAGGTTTTTGAAACAGCAATTGGATGGTTTTAGACATGGCCCTTGGTGAGGCATCCAAGGTCGTGATGGTGGTACTGAACATCGTTGTAAGTGCAGCTAAAGCGATGACTCCATAAGCGGCATCTCCCAAGTTGGAGGTATAAAGATCAATTAGTTGTCCTGCAAAGACATTTCCCTGATTGGAAAATGCCAAACCAGATCCAAACATTACCAAAGCCCCCAAGCCCAAAAAGCAGATCCCTAAAAATACCGTAGTGATATAGCCTACATTGAAATCAAAAAGTCCCTCTTTGAGCGATAATTTATTTTTTAAGTCATTTTTCTTTTCCAAAATCCAAATCGAGTGCCAAATGGATATGTCCATTGGTGCCGGCATCCAGCCCATAAATGCGATTAAGAACAGGAATCCTGCTCCCTTAGGAAAAATCGGGGTCAGGTCAACCGATGTTCCCTCCTTTGAAAAGGCAATCAACACTGCCAAAATACTACTAACGGTAAGCGTCAAAATGATGATTTTAATCACCTTATCCAGCAGTTGGTATCGGCCGATCAAAAGAATAGAATAACAAACGGCAGTAACCCCAATACACCAATAGACGATATCTATATTGATCTGGAAAAGATTGGAGGCAAGCCCTGCCGTAACGACTGTAACGGCCGTTTGGATGGTAAACATGGTCGTGAAATTGAGGAAGAAAAAGATCCACAAATAATTTTTTCCAAGTTTGTAATAGCCATCCAATAGACTTTCTCCCGTGGCCAAGGCATAGCGTGGCCCAAATTGAAAAAAGGGATATTTGAATAAATTGACCAATAGCAATGCCCACAACAGGCCCCATCCATAGTCGGCTCCTGCCCGAGTAGATTGAACCAAATGAGAAACCCCAATGGCTGCACCCGCAAATAACAATCCGGGGCCTAATTTTTTCAGTTTATTCAGCATTTCCTTTTATTTTTTTGCTGAGCAATTGTTTGGCTCTCATGATTTTTACCTTAATGGTATTGATAGGTTGATTCATTTTATCACTTATTTCATTGTAGGAAAGCCCACTAAAAAAACGATATCGTATGACTTTTTGATAATCGCTTCTTAGGGATTTGATATGGTTTTGAATCGATTCCAAATTTTCATTGGTGATTAATATGTCCTCGGGGGAGGGGTGCTCCTCGGTGGTAAATGTCTGAAGATCGTTAGTGTTAGACATCGTTTTTAGGCTTACTTTTTTTCGTTCCTTTCTCAACTGATCCAAATGGATATTTCTGGAAATGGTCAACAGCCACGTTTTAAATTCGAAGGCATCATTATAGGTGGAAATTTTGTCGAAAGCCCTAGCGAAAGTGATGATCGAGATTTCCTCAGCTACTTGACTGTTTCCGGTCTTTTTCAAAAGGTACTTATGGAGATAGTCCCAATGGCAGTTAAATAAATCGTTAAATGCTTTTTGGTCTTGATCTTTTGCCCGTCTAATGGTAAGCTTTACATCTATCATGCAGAGCAAAATATTAATTGTGGTTAGGGTCAGTCATATTGCAATTTTGCTCCGACGGGAGCTTACCGCAGTAGCTACAGGTTTCATTTTCGTTGTTTAAAAAAGGGCTTTGACTCGCGCATGTGCCAGAGAATTCCCCTCCTTTTTTTGCCCATATTTTGATGGCTATCCCTGCAAATGCAATTCCCAACAAAAGAAAAGTGATTAAAAAAAGTTCCATTTGGGTGTAAAAATAACAAAAATAAAAGTCATCTGTCTCAAATGACCCCGACTAAAAAAATGTAAGAATTAACTTACATTGAAATTTTGAGCGATTTTACCGAGTATTACATCGCAACTGCCGAAAAAATAGAATCCTCTCCAAATATTACACCTCTACACCTCGACCTGGTCAGATGTATGAAATTGCAACCATATAAATCAAAGAAGTAGGGGGCTATGTAATAAGGAAAGTTCCTCTGGTTCAATAAACTAAATTTACTATGAAACAGCAGACTCTTCTGGGGCACCCAGACCAATTCACTTCGTTCGAATTTACCGTTCTCAAGTCCATGGCTCTCGGGCTGACTTGTGAGGAGATCAGGAAACTACTCAATCTTGACCAAAAAGTTTACGAGTCCGTTTGTAGCCAACTGTTTGAAAAATTAGGAGCCACCAATCACTACACAGCTGTAAAGACGGCCTATCAAAAAAAATATCTCGATCGAAAAGAACTCTCGCTAGAGGATATTAAATCGTTTTCACTAGAGTTTGCTTATAACAATTTAAACAGGTTGAAATCAGAGCAAATGGATTCCAAACAATTGCTCTGGGAACTCTATGATCTCCTTTTAGAATTTCACTTCCAATTGGAAAACAAAGACATATAAAAAAATCCCACCGAAGCGGGATTCTAGATTTCACCTACGGCACTAAGCCTTATTGTGATAAGATTGAGTTCCAAAGGTAAAGAACAAAGAATACTCATGTCAAACTTACTTGCACTTTCGATTGATGTTGGAGCCATAGGCTGGACACTTCTTGATGGGGATTCCATGAGGATCAAAGACATGGGAACATCAGTATTTCAAGTAGGTTCAGAGAATTTCGGAATGGGCATTAGAGAGGTGTCCAGAAAATCTTTACGTACCCAAAATAGGGTTAGAAGAATGCGTAACAGCCGCAAAAGGATACGTAGGAATTTTCTGATAAAACGACTGGTAGCTGCTGGCTTGTGTCCCTTGAATAGCGATGAAATAGAAAGAGAGGCCATTCATACCTTTAGCAAAAATCAGAAGTTCATTGACTGGATTCAATTGAATCCCTATCACTTGCGGGTCAAAGCGATTAAAGAAAAGATCACCCTCCATGAGTTGGGTCGAATTTTGTATCACCTATCCAAAAGAAGAGGTTTTCCCTTTAACAAAAGAAATGTCGATATGGAAACCAATGCCATTTTTAAAGGCATTCCAAGCTATGGACGCTTAGGCATTTTCGATCTGGAGAAAAAAATGGAAGGGAAAACTTTGGGGGAATATTTAAATTCAATTTTACCCATTGAAAACACTTCCTACCAGAAAAATTCAAATTTGAGGGTAAGAAATCGGTTTGTATCCCGTGAGATGTATGTTAAAGAAGCGCATAGAATATGGAGTACACAAGTCGCCTTTCATTCTAAGCTTACCGATGATTTGAGGGATGAATTGATCGGAGATCCAGTAGATAGGGCGATAAGTAAAGGAGCTGTTTTTCATCAAAAACCATTACGTTCACAAAAATACAGGGTAGGGAAGTGCAAATTCGAACCCAAGAAATCACGCTGTGCGATATCTAACTTGGTTTATCAAGATTTATTGGCGTTCAAGTGGATCAACACCATTAAAAAAGGGGGGGAGGTTTTGTCCAAAGAAGAAAGAGAAAAGGTTCACTTCTATTTTCTTACCCATAAAAAATTTAACTTCAAACAGATTAAAAGCCTGTTTAAGACCCGCGATATTCAATTCAATAAAAAAGACAATGAACTTATTTTTGGGTCTAAATTAAATTATCAGCTTTCTAATGATGAACTATTTGGCTTGGATTGGTTCAGAATCCCCCATGAAAAAAGGGTAGATATTTGGCACGCCCTATACTTCTTTAATAACAGACAAAAATTACAAAATCACGCCCAAGAAAAATGGGGTTTTTCAGAGGAGGCTGCCAAAAAAATTGCTCAACTGGAAATTGATAAAAGATATGCCCCCATAAGCGAAAAAGCGTCCAAAAACATTTTGTACTTTCTCAAAAGGGGCGTTGGCTATGAGCTTGCTGTTGTCTTGGCGGGAGTAAAAAACAGCTTGAGTAAAGTTTGGGATAACATTGAAGAGAGCGATATCCAATATGTCATTCGCAGGGTCGTGCAACTTTATGAAGATAATATAAGGGGGGGATTCATCCCCAAACTCCAAGAGTTTTTGTTGGACGAAATGCAATTTTCTGATTTTCAAATAAAAAAATTATACGGACTTCAGGCTCAAACCATAGATTTTGAGGTCAACAAAAAGTTTCCTTATGGGGCAAATGAAGAAAAAGAAGTCAATGGTTTTAAGAATCCTTTACTAATAAATGCACTTTTTCAAACCCGAAAAGTTATCAATGGAGTGGTTGACAAATACGGAACCATTGACCAAATAAAAGCCGAACTCAATACCAACCTAAAGACTAATAAATTTCAGCGGTTTGTTTATCGATTGGATCAAAATCGAGTATCGAGGAATCAAAGGCAATTCATCCAAAAACTCTATTCTGTAAATGAAAATATCACCCCACTCAATCTCTTGAAAATTGAGTTATGGGAGGAGTGCAAAAGGGTTTGTCCGTATACTGGAGATCCCATCCCATTGGAGTTACTCTTTACGGAGGCTATAGCTGTGGTTTATATTCATCCTTGGTCCAACTCACTCAACGATAGTTCGCTCAATAAAACCCTGTGCTGTGC
>CBFIIP010000081.1:0-19334 GCA_965662705.1 Flavobacteriaceae bacterium | reverse complement strand
AAAGAATTCAAAAAGTAAATGGGGAATGTCAGTTGGGTTGGAATACTTGCACACAAAACCCAATCGATTTGATGAAGGTGCTGGCTCCCTTTCAGGGCTATATTTAGCCGATGGTTATACCCAAATTGGTCCAGTTTAAATCCAAAAAAGAAGAAGATTAGCCTGTTTTTCAAGCCATTTACTCCTGCAGAAAAACTCAAAATTAAATTTTGCAGTGGTAATTTTGATTTGATGTTTTAAAAAGATAAATTCGTTTGAAACCTATTCAATGAATCCAATCGTCATTTTCATAAGTCTCATTTCTCTTTTTTGGTTGGGTTGTGATATCCTCTCGGCGAAGAAGCCTAAAAGACCGAACATCGTCTTCCTTTTGGCCGATGACATGGGTTATGGTGACTTTGAAAAGATAGGAGGATCAACGAAAACCCCCAATTTGAACCGACTGGCTGAATCGGGTGTTTTTTTCGATAACTTTTATGCTGCAGGGCCCAACTGCTCCCCTTCTCGGACAGGGCTTATGACAGGGAAAAGCCCCGCCAAAGTGGGCATGTACAGCTACAGACCTCCTCAGCATCCCCTTCACCTTCCCGATCAAGAAGTGACACTGGCAGAGTTGCTCAAAACCAAAGGTTATCAAACCGCCCATATTGGCAAATGGCATTTGGGAGAGTTGGCCGAAAATCCCCAGTTCAATCATCCACAGCCTCATCACCAAGGTTTTGACTATTCACTGGGGACAGAAAACAATGCGGAGCCCTCTCACCTTAACCCCATAAATTTTATACGCAATGGCAAAGCCCTAGGGCTTGTAGATGGATATTCTTGCCAAATCGTTGCCCAAGAGTGTATGGACTGGCTCAGTCAAAAAAGTGATGACCCTTTCTTTTTATACGTCGCTTTTCATGAACCTCATGCCAAGGTCGCTTCTCCTCCAGAACTGGTTGAAAAATATGCAACTCAGCCTTTAAAAGAGGCTAAATATTTGGCCAACATCGACCATTTAGACATGGCCATTGGACGCCTTTTGGATTATCTCGAACAAAATGACTTGATGGACAATACAATCATCATGTTCAGTTCAGACAACGGCTCCTATCGTTTGGCCTCCAATGCAGGTTTAAAGGCAGTAAAAAGTTATTTATATGATGGAGGAATCCGCGTTCCGGGGATTGTTAAATGGCAGGGGATTAAAACCAACAAAAAAGTAATTGATACCCCCATCGGTTTGGTCGATGTACTCCCAACCCTTTGCGATATTGTAGGAATTGACCTACCTGATGACATTGATGGAACGAGCTTTCTGCCTCTTTTAGAAGGAAACCCCTTTATTAGAAAACGTCCCCTTTACTGGTTCTTCTATCGCACCGTTCCGGAAATTGCAATGCGCGTGGGGAATTTCATGATTTTAGGCTTAGACCGGGACACCATTCCAAGACCCCACCGATTTTCTCAAGATGACTACGACTACCTAAAGACCATTTCCCTGAAAGACTATCAGCTCTACGATCTAAGTAGAGATTTTTCACAAAGAAATGACCTTTTTGATCTACACCCCAATAAAGATTCACTAAAAATGTTGATTGACAAGCAATTGGCAGAGATCAAAAACCGCCTTTATCCTTGGGAAAACTTGCCGCTGAACTTAGAGATACGGAAGAAAAAAACAGACTGGGTTAAATACTAATTTTTTGATTTTAGAGTTAAACTTATCAATCCGAAAATCAACAATGTCAAGATTGATAAATAAATTGGTTGGTGGGTACCTAATTTTTATCTTCAATTTGTGAGATCAATTGGATTTAAAAAAATTTTGGTCGGGTTTGCATTTTCTCCCAACCTCAAAGCCAATGTTTTTGAGGCCATGAGAATGGCACACGCTTTTGATGGAGAATTGGTTTTTGTTCACGTGGGGAACAAAACCGATAAAAAAGAATCCCAATTCAATGAAATTATCGCGTCCAGCCCAGTTCAATCCAAAAAAATATCTGTTCATTGGAAACTGGGAAATCCAGTAAATACCTTATTAGAGGCCAGTAAGGCGTTTGAGGTTGACCTCATCTTATTGGGTGCTTTGAAGCGGGAAAATGTGGTAAAATTTTATTTGGGTTCCATCGCCAGAAAAATTACCAGAAAAGCCAAATGTTCCGTATTACTTTTGATCAACCCTTCCGTTGAGCGGCGTCCCTGTCAACACATTGTGGTGAACGGATTTGACAGTCCTCAAACCCAAATGACCATCGAGGTCGCTTTTGTGGTAGCAAATGCGCTGGGCGCCAAAAAAATATCATTGGTTGAAGAAGTCAGCAGATCAAAAGTGGCGGTTGCTGTCGATGACGACAGAAGCTTGAGGAAGGCTACACTAAAAAAGGAAAAGCTGAGACGACAAGAACAAACAAGAGTAAAAGATGTTGTAAAAAGACTTCCCTCTAATTTAACAGCAGAAATAAACTGGGTCACCCAAAGTATTTTTGGCAGAAGGGGTTATTCCATTGGACACTATGCTAGGGTGGTTAGGGCTGATTTGCTAGTGATGAACGCTAGTGAAAACTTAAATTTTATTGACCGGCTCTTCACCCGAGACCTAGAACACATCCTGGCAGAACTGCCAACAGATGTTTTAATCGTGAATACAACCCGAAATGAATAATGCTACCCCATTAAACCAATTTTTGGGCGACCTGCCGAAGAATGTTTTTTCTGGCTTTGTGGTTTCGCTCATTGCATTGCCACTGGGTCTTGGGCTGGCCATTGCTTCTGAGGCACCTCCCATTGCAGGGATCGTCGCAGCCATCGCTGGTGGAACCATCGTCTCCATTCTTGGAGGTTCGCACCTCACCATTACGGGTCCAGGAAATGGATTGGTAATAGTGATTCTCGCAGCCATAGTAGGCATGGGAGAGGGAAACTTGTATCAAGGGTATTTGTTCACCTTAGCCGCCATAATGCTATCGGGCCTGTTGCTTTTCCTCTTCGGGGTTTTTCGGTTGGGAGCTTTGAGTGAATTTTTTCCCTCCACAGCTTTGCAAGGTATGTTGGCAGCCATTGGTGTGGGTATTTTAGCCAAACAATTTCATGTCATGTTGGGTTTTACCGATGTCAAAGGCAATACCATAGATCAGTTGATTTTAATCCCCAAGTCCCTCAAAAACCTCATTGGAAACCCCTCAAGCGAAATGCTTTTAGCCACTGGAATTGGATTGCTCAGCTTGGCTTTTCTGTTTTTGTATGCCCGAATAAGAATTCCCCTGTTTCAATTGATCCCTGCTCCCATGTGGGTCGTTATTGCCTCTATCGGAATCATGTATTATTATGACTTTGTATTGAAAACTCCCGATATCCTGGGATCAAGACTGATGATTACCTTGCCTGAAAACTTGGTGAATTCCCTTCCGCGACCCGACTTTAGCAAACTACTCTCTTCAGACTTTATGGGCCATACCCTGTCTATTACTTTGGTTGCCGTGATTGAATCTCTATTGAGCATCAAAGCCGTTGATAAATTGGATCCACTTAAAAGAAGGTCAAACATCAACAAAGATTTGAGGGCACTAGGAATTGCCACAGGAATAAGTGGCTTTTTTGGTGGGCTCAATGTAGTTACTGTAATTGCAAGGAGCTCCGTCAATGTAAACAATGGAGCGAAGAACCGCTCTGCTAATTTCTTTCATGCGGCTTTTTTGCTTGTTTTTATCCTGTTATTTGCCAAACAAATTCAAAAAATCCCCATGCCTGCCTTGGCTGCTATATTGGTCTTCACTGGTTATCGTTTAGCAACCCCTGAAAATCTTCTCCGAATTTACAAGATTGGTAAAGAACAGGCCATCATATTCCTCATCACGCTACTGGCTACCCTTTTGACCAGTTTAACTACAGGAATTCTGCTGGGCATACTGGCAACTCTTATAATGCATGTCGTTTTGAACAAAAGTGGGGTCTTATTCTCTAGAAACTGGCTTAAACCAAACGTGCTGATGTATATGGAAGAAGAAAGCGGGAACTATTATGTGAGCGTCAAAAACTTTTGTAGCTTTTTGAATTTCTTTAAACTTAAAGCCAAGTTGGATGAAATCCCCCCCAATGCCCATGCTATTGTCGATTTTTCCCTCTGTGAGTTTGTAGATCACACCGTTATGGAAGGGCTGAACGATTACAGCAGAGGCTTTTCTAGAAAAGGCGGGTTTTTTGAAATCATCGGATTAGATATTCATGAAGCCCAAACCGAACACCCTTTTGCCGTTCGTAAAAGCTTGCCCAATTCCTCTCTTTTTAACTTTCAGGTTTCCCTAACCAAAAGACAAAAGCTTTTGGAAAAGCTTTCTACCATACTGGATTGGGACTATCTCCCTGATCCTATTTCAAGCTACGATGAGCTTGAAGGATTTTTCTATTTTAAAACCAAATGGATCAACTACCGCTACAACAGCTTGGAAAGTAAAAAAAAGGAATTCCTGCTTTTTGACCTTTCCTACAGTGAGGGCGCTTTTATTTCAAAAGAAGATCTGAGGTCGACATTTCTTCAAATAAAAGGGATTAAAAAAATACCTGTTTTTGCCTTGGACAAAGAAAATTTTATGTCCTCTATCTTCCACCTATCGGGATTAAAAGATATTGATTTCAGCAATCACCCTGATTTTTCAAAAAGATTTTATCTCAGTGGCGAAAACGAAAAATCCATTCGAGACTTTTTTACTGATGAACTCATTTTCTTCTTTGAGAGCCACCCTCCCTATTACTTGGAGTCCAATGGAGAATGCATCCTGATTCGAAACAAAGAGCGACTGGCAAGCATTCAAGAAATCAAACAAATGCTGGCATTTTCAGAAGAACTCCTCAAAATTTTAGAAAAAAAACAAAACCATTCTTTAACTTAGTACTTTCATCTCACAGATACTAATAAAATCTAACTTTCTTATGATGAAGCTTAAGCTTGTACCATTTGCTGTTATTTGTTTTTTCCTCTCTTTGAATGCCCAAACAAAAAGAACCATTGGTGCTGTAGATCGGCTCCATCCCGAATTGGATCAGTACGTTTCACCCGAAGCAGAAATAGAGATTCTCGCTGAGGGTTTTGGTTGGTCGGAAGGCCCGGTATGGGTGAATCGACTCGATGCGATATTATTTTCTGACGTTCCTGCCAATAAGGTCTATCGGTGGGACGAGAAAAACGGACTAAGAGTCTATCTCGATCCTAGTGGCTACACTGGCATTGCTCCCCGTGGTAAAGAGGGTAGTCTCAACGCCGAAAAACGTGACGAAAGTGGTTCTAATGGTTTGGTATTGGATGCAAATGGTCAACTCACCATATGTATGCATGGAGACAGAAGGGTCGCAAAACTCGATGATTGGGAAAAGAAAAGTTTTACAACCATCGTTGGTAAATATCAAGGAAAATATTTCAACAGTCCCAATGACTTGGTTTTCGCCAAAAATGGAGATTTATATTTTACCGACCCGCCCTACGGCATAAAAAAAGGGGATGAAGACCCATTGAAAGAATTAGATTTCAATGGTGTTTTTAAGCTTACCCCTTCTGGTAAACTTTCACTAATTATTAAAGACTTGACCCGCCCCAACGGAGTGGCCATTTCCAATGACCAAAAGACGCTGTATGTGGCCATATCTGACCCCAAAGACAGAAGAATCGTGGCCTATGACATCACCTCCAAGGGCGTGGAAAACGGCCGGGTATTTTTTAACGATGATGCATTGCCAAAAGGAGGCCAAGGGAACTTTGACGGGCTTAAAATCCATCCTTCGGGTACCATTTTTTCTACTGGACCTGGTGGTGTTTTGATCATTACCCCCCAGGGCAAACACCTCGGTACCATCAGAACCCAAGAGAAAACAGCCAACTGTGCTTTTGACGCCAAACATGAATACCTCTACATGACCACACACATGTACCTAACACGGATCAAACTCTAAGCTTGTGAAACTTCATTCTATTGCCTGTGGCAAATTCAAATTGGACGGTGGTGCCATGTTTGGCGTAGTCCCCAAACCATTGTGGGAAAGAACAAACCCCGCCGATGCCAATAATCGTATTCAAATGTGCAGTAGATCTTTGCTGGTGGAAAATGGCGATCGCCTCATTTTGATTGACACCGGAATGGGAAACAAACAGAGTGAAAAGTTTTTTGGTCACTACCATCGATCCGACGACGAAAACTTAGACAGTTCCCTAAGTGAAAAAGGATTTCACAGAGACGACATCACCGATGTTTTTTTTACCCACCTCCACTTTGATCATTGCGGGGATGCCATACTTAGGAATAAAAAAGGAACCCTTGAACCCGCTTTTAAAAATGCCACTTTCTGGTCCCACGAGGATCATTGGCAATGGGCTACCCATCCCAACCCAAGGGAAAAAGCCTCATTTTTACCGGAAAATATTTTACCCATTCAAGAGAGTGGGCATCTTCAGCTCCTCAAAGGAAAAGACTTTATGCTGAAAGATACACCGCTCGGTTTTGACATCATTCTGGTAAACGGACATACGGAAAAACAAATGCTGCCGGTTTTGCGCTACCAAAATCAGCGCATTGTATTTGCTGCGGATCTCATCCCTACCGTAGGACATTTGCCCATTCCCTATGTTATGGGCTATGACACCCGGCCGCTAATCACAATGGACGAAAAAAGTCGTTTTTTAAAAATGGCGTGTGATGAAAACTTCTTGCTATTTTTGGAACACGATCCAAATCACGAACTCATTTCCCTTCAGCAAACAGAAAAGGGGGTAAGACAGGATAAAATATATACCTTAGCAAACTTTTTTGAATGAAAAAACTATTATTCATACTCCCCCTCATAGTTTCCTGCGGGACTGTCAAATTTATCGGTAGCCCCATTGATGTTCCGCTGCTAGATCACAACAAAAAGGAATCGCTTTCTAGCCATGAAAAGAAATTCTGGCACTTGATGGATCTTCGAACGGACAGTATTCCTGGAATGAGTGTTGAGCGTGCTCACAAAGAGTTGATCAAAGATAAAAAAGGAAAAGGGGTGATCGTGGCTGTGATTGACTCCGGGGTAGACATTGAACACCCTCAGCTTCAAGAGGTATTGTGGATTAACGACGATGAAATTCCAAACAACAACATTGACGATGATCAGAACGGTTATGTAGACGATGTCCACGGATGGAATTTCCTCGGAGATGCTGAATTGGAGAACATGGAATCGGTGCGGCTACAAAAAAAGGAGGAACCGGGATCGGAAGCCTATGAGAAGTTTGAAAAAGACCGGCTGAAGAACATTGAATATAAAAAAGATGAACTGAGTAATATTGAGGATATGATCTTTCGGCTTCGTGAGTCAGACAGCGTCCTAAAAGTAACCTTAGGTAAGGAGGATTATACACTAAAGGAGATAGAAGACTTTTCCCCAAAAACTTTTGCGTTAATGGAAGCCCTCATGTTTAGAAGGTTTCTCAACGAAAATCAATTGACCGCGGCGAAGCTTGAGGTTTATCGAAAAGGGGTTCAAAGCGGAATAGAAGCCCACTACAATATTGATTTTGATGGAAGAAAAGTCGTGGGAGATGACCCTGATGATATAAACGACAGGAATTATGGCAATTCCAATGTAATGGGGCCTAAAAAAGACGGGGCCAACCACGGTACTCACGTTTCTGGGATCATCGCTGCCAATCGAAGAGATGATGAAGGGAATAAGGGGGTATTCGATCAAGCCAAAATTATGGTTCTCAGGGCGGTTCCCGATGGTGATGAGTACGATAAAGACGTTGCATTGGCCATTCGGTATGCGGTGGACAATGGTGCCAAGGTCATCAACACCAGTTTTGGTAAGGGCTATTCTCCCCAAAAAGAGTGGGTTTGGGAGGCGCTCAAACACGCCGAAAAAAATGATGTCCTGATTGTTAATGCCGCTGGAAATAGTGGTGCTGACGTTGACCCTGGCCAGAAAAAAACCTTTGTTACCGATGAAGTGAACGGCGAAGAGATCGTTTCCAACTTCTTAACTGTTGGAGCAGTAGGATCCACCTATGACTCAGAACAGGTCGCCTCATTTTCCAATTTCGGATCCACAAATGTGGACGTTTTTGCACCCGGTCATAAAATTTGGTCTTCCGTTCCCCATGGTAATTATGAGTTTTACAGCGGCACCTCTATGGCCGCCCCGAATGCTTCGGCTGTTGCGGCTGCAGTAAGATCGTTCTTTCCGAAACTAAAAGCGCATCAAGTAAAGAAAGTCTTAATGGACTCAGGAATGCCCCTTTTTCCCACTGTTAAAAACCCCTCCTCCGGAGAACAAGTAGACGCCAAGACCCTTTCCAAATCCGGAAATATGGTTAACCTTTTTAACGCATTGATTTACGCCTCAAACAAAAGTTACAAAAAATGAAATTAAGAATTGCCCTTTGGATTGTGTTTGGCTGTTACACCTTCAGCCATGGCCAAAACTATTGGCAACAATCCGCCGATTACAAAATGGAGGTCGACATGGACGTGTCCTCTTTTCGATACTACGGAAACCAGGAATTGCGCTACACCAATAATTCTCCAGACAGTCTGAAAAAAGTTTTTTTCCATTTGTACTTCAACGCCTTTCAGCCCGGAAGTGAAATGGCGGTCAGGGTTAAAACAGCCAAAGATGAGAATACCCGTTTTGACTTCGATATTGACGATCTTGATCCCTCAGAGGTTGGTTATCTCAAAGTTTCTAACCTAAAGCAAGATGGGGCTTCATTAAAACATGAGCTATCAGAAACCATTTTAGAGGTAACCTTGGCAAAACCCCTGGGGCCAGGCCAAAAGACCCTCTTCACTATGGATTTTGAAGGGCAAGTTCCCAAGCTGATCCGTCGCGCCGGAAGGAATTCTGAAGAGGGGGTCGCGCTTTCTATTGCGCAGTGGTATCCCAAAATGGCGGAGTATGACTATGAAGGGTGGAATGCTGAACCCTATTTAGGAAGAGAGTTCCATGGAGTTTGGGGAAGTTTTGATGTTACCTTGACCCTAGACAAAGACTACACCGTGGCAGCAAGTGGCTACCTCCAAAACCCCGATGCGGTTGGACATGGCTACAGCCCAAAAAAGGGAAGAGCAAAAAAAGGGAAGTTAAAGTGGCACTTCATCGCACCGGGCGTACACGACTTTACTTGGTCGGCAGATCCTGAATATATCCATGATATTTATAAGGGGCCGAACAATGTTGACCTTCATTTCTTCTATAAGAATAAACCTGAGTTGATAGACAACTGGAAAAAACTTCAACCCAAAACCGCTGAGCTGATGCGTTTTTACAACCAAACCATAGGGCCATACCCTTACAAACAATACACAGTTGCCCAGGGAGGAGATGATGGTATGGAATATGCTATGCTTACTTTGATTACAGGAGAAAGAGGCTTTGAGAGCTTGGTGGGGGTAACGGCTCATGAGTTGGCCCATTCGTGGTTTCAGTTTGTCTTGGCTACCAATGAAATGAAATACGAATGGATGGATGAAGGGTTTACTACCTATATTTCTACCTTGGCCGAAGACAAAATCCTCAACCAAAACAACTTTTTTCCACTGGAAAGTTCTTACGACAACTACATTTATCTTGCCCGGTCGGGAAAAGAACAGCCGCAACAAACCAATGCCAACCGTTATGACTACAATATGGCCTATGAGTTAACAGCCTATAGCAAAGGGGCTGTTTTTTTAAGCCAACTGGGATACATTATTGGAGAAGATAAATTGGCCGAAACGCTGAAAGAATACTATCGAAAACACCAGTTCAAACATCCTGTTCCCGATGATTTTAGGCGTATTGCTGAACAAAAATCTGGTATTCAGTTAAGGTGGTATTTGACCGATTGGACGCAAACCACCAATACCATTGACTATGGCATCAAATCTTTAGAAGAAGAAAATGGGCAAGCGCTAGTCAAGTTGGAAAGATTTGGATCTATGCCCATGCCTCTAGAAGTACTGATCAACTATAAAGATGGTAGTTCAGAAATACATTATATCCCCATCCCCCTAATGAGAGGTGAAAAAGAAAACCCCTATGGCATTTCGTGGAAGGTTCAAAGAGATTGGGCATGGGCGCGTCCAGAGTATGAGTTGAACCTCGAGCGACTAAAAGCTGATATTGTAGATATTTTTATTGACCCCTCGTTCTACATGGCAGATATAGATCGAAACAATAACTCTTATTTTAATCAACCTTGACCTCAAAAAAAAGCATCAAGAAACTCAAGAATAAGAACCTAATCGACCTCGTTTTTAAGCATGGAAAAACACTAAAATCGGGTCTGGTGAGCATGCGTTATGTTGAAGGGAAAGGCGAGGTCATAAGCCCCCTTTTTGGAGTAGGAGTACCAAAGAAAAATGTATCGTTGGCCTACAAGCGCAACCGAATCAAAAGACAGCTTAGGGCTATCATTCAGTCCCATGAAAACGAAATCCTTGAGTTATTTCCGCCTGGCTTGTATATGATTCTATACAAAGGGAATCAAGAAATCGACAGTAAATTAATTTTAAAAGACTTCAAGGGGTTGATTGATTCTTTTAAGGCTTAAACAGGAAAAACATTGCATGATGGGGGATGCCGTCCTCATTATATATTTTCCCTTTTTCTACGAACCCCTGTTGATTGTAAAATTTTTTGAGATAGACCTGAGCGGATACCTTAATGGTTTCACGGTTGAATTGTTTTGCACAAAAATCAATACTTCTTTGGACTAAATTTTGCCCTATCCCTTTTCCTCTGTATTGCTTTTTGGTTACGATTCTGCCTATTCTTGAATTTTTTTTTTCAAAGGTGCCAGGGGAAAATATTCTTGAATAAGCAATTAGCTTTTCATTTTCATATCCCAGCAAATGCTTAGCCTGCTGATCTTTTTCATCCAGATCTTGATAGACACAATCCTGTTCAACCACAAAAACAGAGGAACGCAACTTTAGAAGATCATAGAGTTCTGTTAATTTTAATGTTTCAAACTTTTTAAAAATCCATTTCATCTTTTAAGTACAAGGAATTTTTTCTATTCTTTTTTGATGTCTTCCTCCTTCAAAAGAGGTTGTGATAAATACATCAACCATGTCTAGAACTTGCTCTAGATTGACAAACCTCGCTGGTATGCTGATGATGTTTGTGTCGTTGTGCTGTCTCGCTAATTTGGAGATTTCAACGTTCCAACACACGGCTGCTCTTATTTGCTGGTGTTTATTGGCAGTCATGGCTGCACCATTACCACTCCCACAGATGATGATGCCCAAATCCGATTTGTTGTTCTGTACGTCTTTGGCTACCGGATGAATGAAATCCGCATAATCTACACTTTCTCCGTGATCCGTTCCGTGATTATAGAACTCATGACCCTTTTGTTTTAGATGAGAAATAATGGCCTCTTTAAGGTCAACTCCCGCATGATCATTTCCAATTGATAATTTCATTTTTATTCTTTTTTGTGTGGCTAAATATGTTAATTAATTAAGGAAATAATCTATTAATTTAGTTTGCATTTGTGAGATTGTCTGTTATTATAAAATTTCTCTTACCTCTTGGTTTTTTTTATAATAAAGAGTTTTCCTTTTATCCAACTTTTTTTCCTTGATCTTAACAATAAAAATAACGAATTAAAACAAAATAAATAAACAATCTTATGATATTAACAGTTGTTTATATTCTTATCAATGCTCTCATTTAGAAGATTTTAATTTTGCTACTACTACAAATAACCGGTTCATATCTTTTCTTTTTGAATTCTTTTCCTTTTTAATCAAAAACTTTTACCCATTATTAACATTACATCATAACCATCATTTTAATTAAATTTTAAAAAAAGATATGATAATAATGTTGAGGCTTTTGATAACTTAATTATGTGTGAAGAAAAGAAAACCTATTTTTGCCGTAGATTCAATCTGAATGTCAAAAAAGAAAAAGAAAGACAGAAATACAAAGGGAAAAGTCCTTAAAGTTTTTAAAGAAAATCCCAAGAAATCTTTCAATTACAAACAAATCGCTGCTAAGCTTGGTATCAGTGATACACAAGGACGGAATGCTATAATAAAAGCCTTAGGGCAACTCAACGCTCAGAGTATTATAGATCAAAAAAATAGGGGAAATTATTCCCTTACGGTAAGGGAAAACGATTATGTGGAGGGAACTATTGAAATCGCATCTTCAGGAAATGCTTATTTGATATTAGAGAACGAAGAAGAAGATATTTTCATCGCAAGAAAAAACACCAACAAAGCTTTAAATGGTGACAAAGCTTTGGTTTATAAAACTAAAAAGAGAAAAGGTGGAAAACAAGAAGGAGAAGTAGTAGAAATCACCCAAAGGTCAACCAAAGACCATATAGGAATATTAGAAAAAAAGAAAGATTTCGGTTTTGTCAACACCCGCGGATCCCGAATGCATACTGATTTTTTTATAGAGAAAAAAGAATTAGAAAACTATGAAGACGGAGATAAAGTTATAGTACGATTTAAAGATTGGCCAAAAAAAGCGTCTTCCCCTTTTGGAACACTCATTCAATCATTAGGAAAGCCGGGAGTACTAAATACCGAAATGCATGCCATAATGTATGACTATGGATTTCCGGAAGCTTTTCCTGATGAGGTAGCGGCATTTGCTCAAAAAATGGATGTAGGAATTAGCGATAAAGAAGTTGCAAGAAGAAAAGATTTTAGATCCAAAACTACCTTTACCATTGACCCGATCAACGCTAAAGATTTTGATGATGCCCTATCTTTTACCCCATTAGGAAACGGACAAACCGAAATAGCCATTCATATTGCAGATGTATCACATTATGTAAAACCCAACAGCATCCTTGACCAAGAGGCCTATGATCGTGCGACCTCAGTTTATCTGGTGGACAGAGTGGTTCCCATGCTACCAGAGGTTTTATCGAATGGAGCATGTTCTCTTCGTCCACAAGAGGAAAAGTACACCTTTTCTGCGGTATTTACCGTCAATGAAAAAATGGAAATTCAAAAGGAATGGTTTGGCAAAACAGTCATCTTTTCAGATCATCGATTTTCCTACGAGGAGGTACAATATCTGTTAGATACCGAAAGTCAAACCGTATCCAAAGAGTTGGCATTAACGGGGGAAGCATATAAGGTATCAACAGAAATTTATGAAGCGATCCGCCAATTGAATTCATTTGCTAAAATACTTAGGGAAAAAAGAATGTCAAAAGGCGCCCTCTCCTTTGACCGGGTCGAAATAAAATTCAACTTGGACAAGGAAAAAAATCCCGAAAGTGTTTACTTTAAAAGTTCAAAAGATGCCCACAAACTTGTCGAAGAATTCATGCTTTTGGCCAACAGAAGAGTAGCAGAATTTATAGGTAAATCAAAAACCAAGAAGCCTTTTGTTTACAGAGTCCATGATTTACCCGATGAAGAAAAACTACAAAACCTTAAAACCATTGCTACCAACTTGGGTTATCAACTAAATTTGGACACGCCTAAGATCAATGAATCTCTCAATCATTTATTAAAAGAATCACAAGGGCAAAAGGAACAACACCTTATTGATACCCTTACCATTAGAAGCATGAGTAAAGCAGTTTACACAACAAAAAATATTGGGCACTACGGATTGGCTTTTGAGCACTATACCCACTTCACCTCTCCTATCAGAAGGTATCCGGACATTCTGGTTCACAGGTTGCTCGAATCTTATCTCAATGGCCACGACCAAATCAACCCTGAGGCTTTGGAGGAAGCCTGTATTCACTCATCCAATAGAGAACAATTGGCAACAAAAGCAGAGCGAGACTCTATCAAATTCATGCAAGTAAAATTCATGGAGGACAAAATTGAACAAAGTTTTGATGGCATCATTACCGGGGTAACCGATAGAGGAATATACGTTGAACTTATTGAAAACAAATGCGAAGGATTGGTAAAATTATCAGAAATTAAAGGCGACTATTATATTTTCGATCAAGCCACTCACAGTTTGGTTGGAGAAAGGACCAATAAGGTGTTACAATTAGGAGATCCCATTACTGTAATTGTTAAAAAAGCAGACCTTATTAGAAGACAATTGGATTTTGTTCTTGACGATGGAAAAGAATAATTAACTAATTTTGAGTAATCCTAACGAGTATATATGTTTCGTCTTTGCATCTACTTTAGCTTCTTAGTCTTTTTTCTATCCACCCTTCAGGCGCAGGAAACTGAAAGCGAAACTACATCAGGACAAGAATATGAACGCCTGGTAAATTTGGGTGAATTCATCAATCTCAAAATCTACTCCGGCATTGAGGTAAAGCTAATTCCATCTAATGAAAACAAACTGTTGATCAGCGGGGAAGACCGAATGGATGTAGTGGCCAAAAACAAAGGTCAAACACTTAAAATAAGACATAGTCTTGAACACATATTCAACCCAACATTTACCTATGTTGAGATTTATCACAGCGAAGAGCTGGATTATATTTCTTTGTATCAAGGGGCAAAACTAAAGGCAGATAGCATTTACAAACAAACCAGCATATCCTTAAAAATCCAGGAGGCCTCTGAAGCAGAATTAAAATTTGAGGGAGAGAAGCTAACCTCAATAGTGAATTCTGGGGGTAAGCTTTTTCTGTCAGGAAAAGCAACCACTCACCATTCATCTGTTAGTAGCGGGGGTTCATGCGAAGGAGAAACGTTTGAAACAGAACAAAGTAAGGTAAACGTTACAGCGGGAGGCCTGTCCTATATTAATGCAACCGAACTCGTAGAGGCCAAGGTCACTGCAGGTGGAATTATTCGCATTTATGGTAATCCCAAAAAAATGGTTACCAATAAATCCATTGGCGGACAAATTTTCGAGATGAAATAGAAGCTTTGGAATAAAGGGTAGAAGAGGCATCGAGCGGATTCGAACCGCTGTACAAGCTTTTGCAGAGCTCTGCCTAGCCACTCGGCCACGATGCCATGCCCCAAAAATACTAAAATTTAAGCTTTCTAGGTATCAACGTTTCTCTTTTAGTTGAATGCAGACTTCATCCATATCCCCACCGATAGGAGGGTTTTGTTTGGCCACCGAAACTTTTGCACATGTAACTTCCTCAAATCGATCCATGATCCTTTTAATTATTCTTTGCGCTAGATGTTCTAATAGTTTTGAACGTACCGACATTTCCTCCTTTACAATCGTATTCAATGTAACGTAATCTACTGCATCTCCAAGTCGGTCAGTCTCGCTGGCTACTTCCATGGGAGCATCTACTTCTAAATTGACAATATAATCGCTTCCGATTTTTTCTTCCTCATCCATGCATCCGTGAAATGCATAAATTCTTACATTTTTCAGAATAACTTTTCCCATGGGTCTGTTTTCGGCAAAGATAATAACAGCACAATTTATATTCATAGCGCCGAGCTTTTAATATCTTTGATAAAATTTAAAATGGCGGAAAAAAGTCTAAATTTTATTGAACACATTATTGAGGAGGATCTTAGTTCAGGGCTTTCTGCTGATGTTTTGAGATTTCGCTTTCCTCCTGAACCCAACGGCCACCTTCATATAGGTCACGTCAAAGCGATCTGTCTGAACTTTAATTTGGGTCATCGATACAATGCGCCTGTTAACCTAAGGTTTGATGATACCAATCCTGCCAAAGAAGAGACCCAATATGTAGAAGCCATAAAAAATGACATCGAATGGCTGGGTTTCCGTTGGGACAAAGAATGTTATGCGTCCGATTACTTCCCTCAACTTTACGAATGGTCTAAAACACTGATAAACAAGGGCTTAGCTTATGTAGATTCCCAAAGCTCTGAGCAGATATCCCAACAGAAAGGCACCCCAAACGAACCTGGCACCAATAGCCCCTTCAGGAGCCGCTCCATAGAAGAAAACCTCAAACTCTTTGAGGAAATGAAAGAAGGCAAACACCAAGAAGGTGCCCATGTTCTCAGGGCTAAAATTGATATGGCTGCCCCCAATATGCTTTTAAGGGATCCGGTCATGTATAGAATTCTATTTCAGCCGCATCATCGCACGGGAAACGACTGGTGCATCTATCCTATGTATGATTGGACACATGGAGAGTCGGACTATATTGAACAAATATCCCATTCACTTTGTTCTTTGGAGTTCAAAACTCATCGCGACCTTTATGATTGGTTTTTAGATGCACTCACCCCTCTTGAGGGAACACGGCCAAAGCAAAGAGAGTTTGCCCGATTGAATCTTTCCTTCACCGTAATGAGCAAAAGAAAACTAAAGGCCCTGATCGACCAAGGTCATGTTACCGGCTGGGATGATCCAAGGATGCCTACCATCAGTGGACTGAGAAAAAGGGGTTATACCCCCGAAGCCTTACAAAACTTTGTCAATACCGCTGGTGTTGCTAAAAGAGACAATATTATCGACGTCTCTCTTCTAGAGTTTTGTGCGAGAGAGCACCTAAATAAGATTGCACCCAGGGTTATGGCGGTGCTTAACCCGGTTAAATTAACCATTCAAAACTATCCTTCAGGACAAATCGAGTGGCTTAAAGCTGAAAACAACCCCGAAGACGAAAAAGCAGGAGAAAGAGAGGTTCCTTTTTCTGGCAACCTATACATCGAAAGGGAGGATTTTAAAGAGGAAGGCAACCGTAAATTTTTTAGACTAACCTTAGGAAAAGAGGTTCGACTCAAAAATGCCTACATCATCAAAGGGGAACAGGTCATCAAGGATAAAGAGGGCAACATAACAGAAATCATCTGCAGTTACGATCCCCTGAGTAAAAGCGGGTCCGGTACCGAAGAAAGCCAAAGGAAAGTCAAAGGAACACTGCATTGGGTATCCGTCGAACACGCTCTCCCCATAAAAGTAAATCTTTACGATCGTTTGTTTTCTGTGGAAGAACCCGATAAAGACAAAGAAAGTGATCCCGAAGTATTTATTAACCCAAATTCTCTTGAGCGAGCTAATGGCCATATTGAACCCAGTGTATCAAACGCCTCTAAGGGAGACAAATTTCAGTTCCAACGCCTAGGATACTTTGTCCTTGATGAAAACAAAGACGGTAATTTGGTCTTTAATAAAACAGTGGGCTTAAGAGATACTTGGAGTAAAAACTAATTTACTCCTTTGGCTTCTCGTCAGTTTTATCTCCGTTTTTCTTTTTCTGATTCTCAATTTTCATGGCCTCACCAATTTGGTTACTGGCTGTGAAGGAAGCCACCATATTGTTTAACATATCGCTTCCTGCCTGAGGAGAGTTAGGGAGTAAAATCAGGTTACTGTTTGTCTCTTCCCCTATGGACTGCAAGGTGTCATAGTGCTGAGTGACCACGATCAGCGCCGACGCCTCTTGGGAATTGATACCGACATTATTGAGCACATCTACGGACTCTTCCAACCCTCTGGCTATTTCCCTTCTCTGGTCTGCTATTCCTTGACCTTGTAGTCGCTTACTTTCTGCCTCTGCTTTGGCTTTCTCAACGATCAAAATACGGGCAGCGTCCCCCTCGTACTGAGCCGCAATTTTTTGCCGTTCCGCAGCATTGATCCTATTCATTGCCGTTTTTACTTCACTGTCTGGATCGATATCCGTTACCAGCGCCTTGATGATATCGTAGCCATAATTGATCATGGCATCATTCAACTCTCCTTTCACTGCATTTGCTATTTCATCCTTTTTTTCAAATACGTCGTCCAAACGCATTTTTGGAACCACTGCCCTCACCACATCAAAAACGTATGAGGTGATTTGATCTTGAGGGAAGTCTAGTTTATAAAAGGCATCGTAAACGTTGTCTGCAAGTATCTTGTACTGTACCGACACTTTCAGTTTTACAAAAACGTCATCTTTGGTTTTGGTTTCTACGATCACATCCAATTGGAGTATTCGCAAACTTACCCTACCAGCGATCTTATCGATAACGGGAATTTTAAAGTGCAGCCCGGGTTTCCGAATGGCAATGAACTTACCAAATCGTTCGACGATGGCGGAGGTCTGCTGCTTAACAACAAATATCCCCGAGATCAAAAACAGTACAAAAACAAAAACAATTACATAAGTAGTGAGGTCCATGATTTATGAATTTAAATGATTATAAAATTTCTCCAGTCTCTTTAAAGTTATTTCTTTTCCCAATACTTCGCAAATCTTAAACAGATCAGGCCCTGTTAAACTTCCCACCAATGCCAATCGTAAAGTTTGCATGATGATGCCAAAAGGAAATCCAGCGGTTTGATTCCAAGCGTGTATTTTGGTTTTCCATTCAGCAGGAGGAATCTCCTCATGGACATAATTAATAAACTGTTCCATGATCAATTTAGGATTGCTCGTTTTGATTTTATCGACAACCCTAACATCATATGCAACGGGATCCTCCAAAAACAGCTGAGATTCGATTTTGAAGTCTTCGAGCAAAAACAATCGATCTCTGAGAAGCTCATATAAGGACTTTTTCTTTTTTTCAGACCAATCCTTCGGCAAGCCATCAAAGAACTCGGGAAAACGCTCCAAAACACTTTTTTCTTCCTCAGACACTAAAAATTTGTGATTGATCCACCTCGCTTTCTCAAAATCAAACTTGGCTCCTCCTTTTTGTATTTTTTCCGGGTCAAAAATTTTCCTCAACTTTTCCATATTCATGATCTCTTCTTCCGTTCCGGGGTTCCACCCCAGCAGGGCTAAATAATTCATCAATGCCTCCGGCAAAAAACCACGCTCTTTAAAACCTTTGTAACCTTCCCACATCAATGGAAAAACAGGAAAGCCCATTTTTTCACCATCCCGTTTGGAGAGCTTCCCTTTCCCTTGGGGTTTTAAGATTAATGGCAAATGCATAAACTCGGGAGCTTTCCACCCAAAGGCATCATAAATCAATTGATGTAAAGGGAGGGAGGGCAACCATTCTTCTCCCCGAATGACATGGGTGATTTTCATCAGATGATCGTCAACCACATTTGCAAAATGGTAAGTCGGCATTCCATCCGCCTTGATCAGTATCTTATCGTCAATCTCTTCTCGATCAACTTGAATTAGCCCCCGGACGTCATCAGTAACTTTTACAACTGTTCCCTTCTCAACCTTTAATCGAACGACGTAGGGAACAGTATCGAGCAACTCTTTTGTGGTTGTTGCCGATAAGCTTAAGGAATTCTCAAATTCCATACGGTTATGGGCTCCGTATTTAAAAGTTTTCTTTTCTTGTTCTTGTTCTGTTCTTACTTTAGAAAGCGCTTCTGCGGTGTCAAAAGCATAGTAAGCATTGCCTTTTTCTATGAGTTCGGAAATGTATTTTTGGTAAATAGTGCTTCTTTCACTTTGACGATAAGGTCCAAATGCTCCACCATTTTCTGGACTTTCATCCGGTTCCAACCCACTCCAACTTAGCGCCTCCTTAATGAAAGTTTCAGCT
>CBFIIP010000080.1:0-38602 GCA_965662705.1 Flavobacteriaceae bacterium | reverse complement strand
TAGGCACAACTATGGCAAGTATAATGCGTTAGAACAAAAAAAGCTCGAAACAGGCTATATATTTCACTTCAATACCAATGGTGATACTGAGAGTTGGGATAGTTGTAGTGCAGTGTCAAAAATGATAGAAAACGGTTCCCTGAATTTAACGGTTAGAAGAGAATCCTTCAGTGCAATTTTATTTTCCTCCCCTGAGATTGATGCCTCCAAAGCGGATTATGCACATGTTGTATTAAAAACACATAGCCCCCATGTTGATAGGTTAGAAATAACCATCGGCAGAAAGACAATTGGAAGTAAAACCGTCTCCGTTTCTTCTGATTTTGTTACTTATGATTTTGATCTTAAACAAAATGCTTATTGGATAGGAAAAAGCAAAGTAACCCTCAAACTCTTCACAAAAAAAGGGACTTTTCCAATTGGAGACCAGTTTTAATTTGATAAAATATTTTTTGACAACAATCTGGTACTGCCACCAGAGCAATTTGCCTACTCAATGGCTACAGAAACCATTGCCAACGGACAAACCGGAAGCTCTGTAAAACCAAAAATCAATTGGAATAATGGTATCGGCACCTATACTGTAAGCCCCGAAACTCCTGGAATTGTTATTGACCAAAACTCCGGTATTCTATCTTGGGATGGAACTTTAGCACCTGGCAACCACGACCTCAGGGTAACGGCTTCCAATAGTGGGGGAACAACCTCTACCACTTTTTTTATCATTAATAGTATTGGGACATCAACCACCGAATTCACATTGATCGTAAACGGTCCAAACATAAACAAAGAAGATCGATTCCAACTCTATCAAAAGTACCCCAATCCGGCATCAGCGATTACCTATTTTGTGTATAATCTTACCCAAAAAGGCAAGGTTTCTATTGATATTTTAGACATCAACGGAAAAACCATTAAAACAATAATGTCCAAGCAAGTTCAGGGAGTAGGCAGATACTCTATCCAATTGAACGTGGAAGCGATGCCTTCAAACTTGTACTTTATGAGGTTGTATTCCAATACTGAGGGAGCTAGAACCATCAAGTTTGTCGTGGAAATATAACCGATTGAATCACTATCGACCATCCAGCGTAGACGTCCTATCACACCTAAACGCAATCGATCTATTGGTAAAAACCATCCCTTTGATCTTTTGATAGCATGTATTTACCAAAAGATCAATTCATCGGCAAAAAGCCAAGACTTTCTTTTATTCCATTTTTTATAGACCGGAGCATCTGGAAAAGTCATGTGGTTTAGAGCCCTGACCTTTATTTCATCATAGCCTTTCAAATCTACCGAGAGGGTAAAGTCCTTAAAATAAGATATGCGTTCATCCAGCTCTTTTTGAACGGGAATAGACATCGATTGAAGCAATTGATATTTTCCCTTGGGTGATTTTCCATAAACCTCAATTTTTTTGGGAAATACCGCACTCATATTAAGGTTTTCCAACATGCTCAAAGTCACATGATTGATTTTTTCAGTTGCTTTTAGTTTTACCTCTATTTCCAAATCTTCTTCAACCACACCCAACCATGTTTTGCCATCTTCAATTCTGGTTCCCCTATACACTCTTTTTCCTTTTTTTCCATCAAATAAAACCGGTTCATTGTCTTCAAATGTCAAATTCACATGATGGCTGATGCTAAAACTATGGTCTAATTTGTTGTTTACTTTGTAATCAACAATGTGATGGTTGTTCTTAAACATCATACGTTCAAATACAGCACTGTCTAACCAACCCTTTTTCATTGATTTTGCTTTGACGAGTGTGGACTCGGTCAATTCAATAGGAGCATCATAGAAAGGGGAATTCTCATTTGGTTCACTTCCATCCAAAGTATAACGAATATCAATATTTTTAACTTTGGCCTCCTCAAAGGTCACAGCAATAGCATTATCGAATATGGCATTGGTGTTCTCCATTTCTGGGACACTCAAGCTTAACTTTTTCGCGAACAAATCAGAAGTACCAAAATGGATCAAGGAGGGAGCAATAGATGCCAATTGTTTTTGCTGATCGTTGTTCATTTTGGTGTTCCATGCGTAAATGGTTTTGGGGGATACCTTCTTTAGCAATGCTTCAACCCCCTCTTTGGTGACCTGGGTATTGCATAAATTCAATACCTCTAAATTTGAACTTTCAAGATAACTCAGTGATATATCGCTTATGGAGGTGTGATCCATCCGCAACACTTTTAGCCGAGGAAAATCGGCCAGTACATGGGACATTTCATCATTAAAAGAGGTATTACTGACATCCAACTCTATAAGCTGATTTTTGATTTTTCGCAATATTTTTAAGTGATCGTTACTCCACTTCGGTTTCATCAGTTTCACCTTCAATAAATTGTCGTGAAGGGCATTGGGTTGGATTCTAAAGCCCAAAGCAACAAGCTTAGACAAATCGCTACGCTTGGCTGGCATCACCTTTTCATCTGCTCCTAAAAAAGAAAGGACTTTGGATTTTAAATCTTTTTTTTCTGCAAGGCTAAAATTACCTTGTTCCAAATAGGCGCCGGAGCCTACCCAATGGGTCAATAACCACTTCTCATTCTCAGTCAATTGTGATTTATTTTTTGGTGGCATGTGTAATTTGTCCTCCTTAGGCAAACGGATGTATTGCACCAAACGCCCTTGTAATGGATTTTGAGGATCAAACATACTACCTCGTTCACCACCTTTCATCATCAAATCGTATCGGTCCAAACGGAGCTCACTTTTGCTTTTATTCGCATTGTGACAACTGACACACTTGTCTTCAAAAATGACTTTGACAACCTCATTGTAGTAATCGATACTGTCTTTTTGAGGGATAAATTTTGGTTTTTCGAACAAAGCGGCAGTGGAAAGGTAATCATCACCATGAGTGATCTGCCCACCTTTATGCCCCGCTACTGTTAATGCAAGTAAGGTCATAAGGTAGGAACCCATAAAAAGGTGCTCCTTGCCCTTCATTCGATGCAAAACGCACAAACTAAAACTGAGGATTAGAGTAATGATCCCTGCCCAAAAATGAAGTTTAAGGTTATTAAAATCATAAGCTTCGTCCAAAGAGAGCAAATACCCCATAATACTGGCCATCAATGCTCCCGCAAAAGAAAAATCAACCCCTATCCTGATGGCTTTTTCCAATGCTACTTTTTGGTACTTTGAAACCACCAACAATACAAAAGTCATCAACAAAGACCCTATGGGTAAGTGCAGCACCAAAGGATGAAACTTACCGATGTATTTTAATATTTCTAGAGGGAATTCCACTCGATTAGCTTGATAAAATTTCTTTTTTAACTTCACCCGAAACGTCGGTCAATCTAAACCTTCGCCCTTGGGTTTTATATATCATTTTTTCATGATCGATACCAAATTGATGCAAAAGGGTCGCTTGCAAATCATGCACATGCATCGGATCCTTAACAATATTGTATCCAAAATCATCTGTTTCCCCATAAGTAAATCCTGGTTTGATTCCTCCTCCTGCCATAAAAATGGTAAAGGACCTAGGGTGATGATCCCTTCCGTAGTCGGTATCGGTCAATCGGCCTTGACAGTAGTTGGTGCGACCAAATTCTCCACCCCATATCACTAAGGTATCTTCCAAAAGTCCTCTTTGTTTGAGGTCCATGATCAAAGCAGCTGTTCCTTGATCCACATCCTCTGCTTGACGTTTGAGCTGAGCAGGAAGATTATCGTGTTGATCCCAACCCGTATGGTACAATTGGACAAATCGCACATCTTTTTCTATTAAACGGCGCGCCAACAGACAGTTGGCGGCATAGGTGCCTGGTTTATAAGAATTTTTACCATACATCCTCAGTACATGATCGGGCTCGTTACTGATATCCATCACTTCTGGTACAGAAGTTTGCATTCTGTAGGCCATCTCATAATTGGAGATGCGACTGTTGATTTCAGAGTCACCAAAGGTTTTTTCTTGTGCCTCATTGAGTGCGGCCAAATGATCCAACATTTTCCTTCTCTCGCTTTTGGACACTCCTTCAGGGTTTTGAAGATACAAAACCGGGTCTTTGCCTGAGCGAAACTGGACCCCTTGGTGAAGGGAACTTAAAAACCCGTTGCCCCAAAGACGAGAATAAAGGGGTTGTGGCTGAGGCTTACCGTTTCCGGTGGACAGTAATACAATAAAGGAGGGCAAATTGTCATTCAGACTCCCCAAACCATAACTCATCCAAGACCCTATACTGGGTCGGCCAGGCAATTGAGAGCCCGTTTGAAAAAATGTAATCGCCGGGTCATGGTTGATCGCTTCCGTATGCATGGATTTAACAAAACACAACTCATCCACCACTTTGGAAACATGCGGCATCAAATCACTTACCCAAGCACGAGACTCTCCGTATTGCTTAAAATTATAAATACTTCCTGTAACAGGAAATTTGGCTTGACCAGCGGTCATCCCGGTCAACCTTTGCCCTTTTCTGATCGAATCGGGTAAATCCATACCTCGGTATTTGTTCAAATAGGGTTTGTAGTCAAACAAATCCAATTGAGAGGGGCCTCCACTTTGAAAAAGATAGATCACCCTTTTGGCCTTGGGCGCAAAATGAGGGAGCGGCAATGGCCCTGCTTGTAGCTGTGGACCTATGGTGTTGGAGGAACCCATTCCCATAGGATCGAGTAAACTCCCCAATGCCAAACCACCGATACCAAAACCCAAATTTTTTAAAAAATGGCGGCGGTTGTTATTTTGAAAATATTGGTTTAGTTCTTTCATAATCTAACTTTTTTGAGAAGTTTCATCCAAATTATAAATCAAAAGGGCCAATGAGGTATAAATTTTCATTTCCAAATCCGCCTCACTTATCTCGGTTGTTTTTTCCTCCTGCAACTCCGCTACTGTCTTCAGATAATCGATCATTTCTGACAAAGCTTTCCGACTGGGGTTTCGCCCGGTAATTTTACGGTGAAGGGTAATGATACGATCCTTGTCTTTCTTGATTTCACTACTGAGAATTAAGGAGGCAATGGCTTCCGCTGCATTTTGAACCTGTGGATCATTAAGTAAAATCAACGACTGTAGAGGCGTACTGGTTTTCTGTCGCTCCACAGAACAATAGTCTCTGGTGGAAGCATCGAAAGTGATCATACCCGGTGGGGGTACCGTTCTTTTCCAATAAGTATAGAGACTTCTGCGGTATTGATTTCCATCGGTTGACATGATGTAGCGTTTAAGAGAATTGGAAGTACTCCCTCCGGTCATCTCATCCCATAAACCCGGCGGTTGATAGGGTTTCACACTTGGTCCCCCTACTTTATCCACAAAAAGGCCGCTACTGACCAACACATTGTCTCTGATCATCTCCGCTGTAAGCTTTTGTCTTGGAAAAACTGACAGGTATTGGTTTTTTGGATCAATACTCAACTGCAATGCAGTTTGTTTACTCGATTGTTGGTAGGTCGCTGACATGACGATTCTTTTGATCATCTTTTTGGTATCCCAGCCTTCCTCCATAAAGGTCACCGCCAACCAATCCAATAATTCCGGATGGGTAGGCAAGGCCCCTTGGTTTCCAAAGTCAGAGGGAGTGGCTACGATGCCCATACCAAAAAACTGTTGCCAGAGATTATTGACCGCAACCCGAGATGTCAAGGGATTTTTAGGATCAAAAAGCCATTGAGCAAGCCCCAATCGATTCTTGGGCAAACGGGCGTCAAATTTCAAGATATTGCCTGGCATTCCGCCATCGACTTTGTATTCCGTAGGAGCGTCGTAAGCCCCTCGGTTCAGGATGTAGGTGTTGCGTAAATCCTCCACCTCTTCCATCACCATCACTTCCAATTCGGGGATACTATCGGGCCATCTTACAAAAGCAAGTTCGCTATTGACCAACTCCTGATTCAGTTTGATTTTGGGGGAAGCTATCTCTTGATAGCCTATTCTACCCTTCTCATCCAAACGATTGAAAAAACTGTAAAGATTAAAATAGTCCTTTTGGGTAAGTTCATCGTATTTATGGTCATGGCAACGCGCGCATTCCATGGTCAATCCCATAAATGATTTAGCGGTGGTTGCGGTCCGATCCGCAACATATTCCACGCGGTATTCTTCCTCAATCACCCCCCCCTCTTGGGTAATCATGTGATTGCGGTTAAATCCTGTAGCCAATATTTGTTCTTTGCTAGCCTCAGGGATCAAATCACCCGCCAATTGCCAAGTAACGAATTCATCATAAGGCAGATTTTTGTTGTAGGCATGAATCACCCAATCGCGCCATGGCCACATAAAACGCTGGGTATCGTCTTGATATCCATTGGTGTCGGCATAGCGAGCGATGTCCATCCATATCGATGCCATCCGCTCTCCGTAAGCCGAAGATTGTAATAAACGATCTACTATCTTCTCGTAAGCATTTTCGCTGTCATCTTTGAGAAAAGCATCAATTTCACTAATCGAAGGGGGAAGCCCTGTCAGGTCAAAATAAAGGCGTCGTAGGAGCATCTCTTTAGGAGCCTTGGGCGCAGGTTTTAATCCCTTTTTATCCATCTGATGAGCAACGAAGCGGTCGATGGTGTGGGTACTCCAAGTGTCGAAAACTTTGTTTGTTGGGTCGTTTTTTAACGGAGGGTTATAGGCCCAGTGGTTATCCCATTTCGCACCCTGCTCAATCCATTTTTCAATAATTTTTTTCTCTCTTTGGGTCAACTCCAAATTGGATTCCGGGGGAGGCATAAGGTGGGAAGCTCGGATGGAATGAATGCGATCGACCAACTCACTCTTACTAAGCTGACCGGGAAAAATAATCTGTTTATTAGGGTCCTCCTCACTAATTCTGTACCAATGGTCACTCACATCCAACCTGAATTCTCCCTGGACAGATTTCGGATCAGGGCCGTGGCAAGTATAACATTTATCGGAGAGTATTGGTTTTACATCAAAATTATAACTGATGCGCTCGGGAATAGCTTCCTCTGTTTTTTCTCCATCCACAGCAGCAATCAAACCTACCGTTTGGCTTGAGGGTTGATCTTTATAAAAATACTTAAGGCCCAGGACCAACACAAAAGCGCCAAAAAAATACAGCAGAGGGGTGAATTTTTTAAAATTCATTTCGATTTTTATTTCTTTCAATTTAACTTAATAAAATTAATCCATAAATTAAAAAAAAAACTCAATAACTATCCTGTAGTATCCTGTGTCATTTTGAAAATCAGCGAAATATTATGCTTTTAAAATAGCGTGATTTAAAGCGCAATGGAAGGATCAGTAAGTGAAAAGCGGTCTGCCCTCCATCAAGTGATTGACCGCTTTGGCTACCGCTGCTATATTTTCAGTGTTTTCGGGGTCAGAAATCACGCGGTCGATCAAATCCACAACGGTTTCCATATCCGCTTCTTTCAGTCCACGAGTGGTGATTGCGGCGGTACCAAAACGGATTCCGGAAGTCACAAAAGGAGATTTATCATCAAAAGGAACCATGTTTTTGTTGGCTGTAATCTCTGCTTTAACTAAAGCCTGCTCTGCTGCTTTTCCGGTAACGTCCTTGTTTCGCAGATCAATCAACATCATATGGTTGTCAGTTCCGCCTGAGATGAGGTGATAACCTCTTTTTACAAAAGCCGCTGCCATGGCATTGGCATTAATTTTCACTTGCTCCATATAGGCCTTAAATTCCGGTTGCAGGGCTTCGCCAAAAGCAACTGCTTTGGCGGCCACTACATGTTCCAATGGCCCCCCCTGATTGCCTGGGAAAACCGCCATGTCCAACAAATGGGACATTTTCCTCAAGGTGCCATTTTTTAAAGCAATACCAAATGGGTTGTCAAAATCCTCTCCCATCAAAATCAACCCTCCTCTGGGACCTCTTAGGGTCTTATGAGTAGTGGTGGTTACCACATGACAGTGGGGAATGGGATTGGACAATAGTCCAGTGGCGATCATCCCTGAAGGATGAGAAATATCCGCCAAAAGAAAGGCACCGACAGCATCAGCGATGGACCTAAATCTTTTAAAATCTATATCTCTTGAATAGGCCGAAGCACCAGCAATGATCATTTGAGGCTGCACCTCTTTGGCTATGGACATGATGTTGTCGTAGTCCAATCTTCCAGTATCCTCCTGTACCCCATAAAAATGGGCTTTATACAATCGACCGGAAAAATTCACGGGAGAGCCGTGGGTCAAATGTCCACCATGAGAAAGGTCAAACCCTAATATTTTATCCCCTGGCTTAAGTAAAGCGTGGAATACCGCGGTATTGGCTTGAGAGCCAGAATGTGGCTGTACGTTGGCATAGGCAGCACCAAACAATTCTTTGGCGCGGTCAATCGCAATCTGTTCTATCTGATCTACTACCTCACAGCCGCCATAATAGCGTTTGCCGGGGTAACCCTCTGCGTATTTATTGGTCAATACCGAACCCGTGGCTTCCATTACGGCTGGGCTGGTAAAATTCTCGGAAGCAATCAACTCTATGCCATTCAACTGGCGTTGTTCTTCCGAATCAATCAAATCAAAAATAGTGGTGTCTCTTGCTGTCATCATTCCATAAAATTTACTTACAAAAATACAGTTTTAATAAAAGCTTGATTATTTCTTACTAAATTAAAATTGAAATATTTTGAACAGTTCATAACAACTTTGATTTGCACTCAAATAAATAGCTGAATAACAATATTTTAAAATAAAATCCCCCTTTAAAAAAGCAGAGAGACTGGAAAGATATTAACTTTATGAGCCATGAAAATCTTGAATTCGTCCCAAATCAGAGAAACCGACCGACAGACCATTGCTTGCGAGCCCATTGCTTCCATAGAATTAATGGAAAGGGCCGCAATAGCCTGTAGAGACTGGATCATCGAACGATTTACTCCCGCGCAATCCTTCAGTATCATTTGTGGATCTGGGAACAACGGTGGAGACGGTTTGGCCCTTTTTCGCCTTCTGACTGAAAAAAAATATCCCTGTCAGTTGTATGTTTTTCCGCTGGAAAAGCAACCCAGTCCCGATTATAGAGAAAACCTAACAAAAATCAATCCCAATCAAGTCGGTAAACTCACCCCAAAGAACTTGTCATTGATTTCGGATAACGACATCATCATCGACGCCTTACTGGGTTCGGGACTCAATCGGCCCGTTGCTGGTCCTTTAAAAAAAATCATTCAAATACTAAACGGCCTCCACAATACGGTGATCTCAATCGATTTACCCTCTGGACTCTTTTGCGAACACAATGCTAACAATCCTGCCGAAGGAATTGTTCAAGCCGATCACACCCTCACTTTTCAAAATCCCAAACTGGCGTTTCTATTGCCCGAAAGAGGTCAAAAAGCCGGCACATTTGATGTTTTGGACATTGGGCTACTTCCCTCCTTTATGGAAAAAATAAGTACTTCTAACTATTATTTGACTGCTGACGAGGCATGCTCATATTATCGGCCCTCCCAAAAATTTGATCATAAAGGATCCAATGGCCACCTGCTTTTGATAGCCGGCAGCAGAGGGAAAATGGGCGCAGCAGTTTTAGCGGCCAAAGCAGCGATGCGAAGCGGTTTGGGAAAACTATCCGTATTGAGCCCCCTTTGTGGCATTGATATTTTACAAAACTCGGTGCCTGAAGCTATGGTAGAAATTAACAATGGTAATTACTTTATATCAGGATATTACGGATTAAAGTATTCGACTATTGCTCTAGGTCCAGGCTTGGGGACTGCCCCTGAGACCATGGCGTTTTTCAAAGCTTTACTTTCCGAAAATCCAAGCCAAATGGTCATTGATGCTGATGCCATCAATCTATTAGCTACCCAACCCGACTTGCTAAAAAAATTGCCTGAGAACAGCATCCTTACCCCCCACCCCAAAGAATTTGAAAGATTGGTTGGACCTTGGAAAGACGATCAAGAAAAACTGGAAAGACTTAGAGGTTTTGTTATAGAAAACCAGCTCATCTGTGTACTCAAAGGCGCGCATTCCGCCATTGCATTGCCCAATGGAAATATTTGGTTCAACAGCAGCGGTCATCCCGGTATGGCCACGGCTGGCAGTGGGGATGTGTTGACCGGCATCATTGGTGGACTGTTGGTCAAAGGCTATGCACCGGAGACTGCCACTTTATTGGGGGTCTATGCACATGGCCGTTCGGCAGAACTGCTAGCCTCTACCCTATCTGTCCCTTTTATGTTGGCATCCGATCTTATTTCCGGGCTGAATGCAGTATGGAAAGAAATGGAAAGCAGTACCTAAAATCGACAATTTGTCATTGAAACTGAGGAAAAACCCGACAAAAAGACAGTAATTTTCCATTGGAACGGATCTTGATTACTGTTCAATAAAATTGCCATGAATCTGAATAATTTTACCTTAAAATCGCAAGAGGTGGTCCAAACCGCCCAGCAGCTGACCCAGCAATTGGGGCATCAGCAAATTGAAAACGAACACCTATTTAAGGCCCTACTTGAGGTGGATGACAATGTATTGCCTTTTGTTTTTAAAAAGCTACAAGTCAATTTTTCCCTTTTGGAAAAACTTACCGACAGCGCCCTGCAAAGCCTACCCAAGGTAACCGGAGGAGACATCGTCCTTTCCCCCAACGGTTCCAAAACCCTCCTTCATGCCATGAACCTAGCCAAAGCCTCCAAGGATGAGTTCGTTGCCACTCAACACCTGCTAATGGCCTTATTCGAAAGTTCGGGAAGCATCGGTAAAATCCTAAAAGACCAAGGCATCTCCAAAAAAAACTTAGAGGATTCCCTTTCTGAACTCCAAAAAGGGGAGAAAATTACCTCTACTTCGGCAGAAGATCAATACAATGCCTTGGAAAAATATGCCAAAAACCTCAATCAACTGGCCCAAGAAGGCAAATTAGACCCTGTAATCGGCCGAGACGAAGAGATCCGACGTTTGTTGCAGATCATTTCCCGCAGAACCAAAAACAATCCCATCTTGGTAGGGGAACCCGGTACCGGGAAAACCGCCATTGCGGAGGGACTGGCCCATCGGATCATCGATGGTGACGTCCCTGAGAATTTAAAAGAAAAACAAATTTTCGCCTTGGACATGGGCGCATTGATTGCCGGTGCCAAATACAAAGGGGAATTTGAAGAACGTCTCAAGAGCGTGATCAAAGAAGTGATCAACAGCGATGGCGACATCGTCCTTTTTATCGACGAGATCCACACCCTTGTGGGTGCTGGTGGCGGTGAAGGCGCCATGGATGCTGCCAATATCCTTAAACCTGCCCTAGCAAGAGGGGAACTCCGTGCCATTGGAGCCACTACATTGGATGAATACCAAAAATATTTTGAAAAAGACAAAGCACTAGAAAGACGTTTTCAAAAAGTAGTTGTTGACGAACCCGATACCGAGAGTGCGATATCCATTTTGCGTGGCATCAAAGAAAAATACGAGGCACACCACAAAGTGCGGATCAAAGACGAGGCCATCATCGGCGCGGTGATACTCTCCGACCGATATATCTCCAATCGTTTCCTCCCCGATAAGGCCATCGACCTGATGGACGAAGCCGCTTCCAAACTCCGGATGGAGATGAATTCTAAGCCGGAGGAATTGGACACCCTCGACCGTAAAATTCGACAGATCGAAATAGAAATCGTGGCCATCAAACGCGAAAAAGACCAAGAAAAGGTTGCCAAACTCAATGAAGAGCTGTCCAATATTAAAGAAGAACGCAACACCCTCTTTGCCCAATGGAGTCAAGAAAAAGACCGAGTAGATAAAATCCAACAAGCCAAGCAAGAAATCGAAAACTACAAACTCCAAGCCGACCGTACCGAACGTGAAGGGGACTATGCCACCGTGGCCGAGCTACGCTATGGAAAAATCAAAGCTGCGCAGGAAAACCTCGACCAACTGCACCGAGAACTGCTGGAGCATCAAGAAAAAGACAGCCTTATCAAGGAGGAAGTCAACTATGACGACATCGCCGAGGTGGTGGCCAAATGGACGGGCATCCCCACCAGCAAAATGCTGCAAACCGACAAAGAACGATTGCTGAATCTCGAAAATGAGATCCACAAACGCATGGTCGGGCAGGAAGCTGCCGTAGAGGCCGTTTCCGACGCCATACGACGCAGTTGCGCCGGACTGCAAGACCAAAACCGTCCCATCGGTAGTTTTCTCTTCCTAGGAAACACTGGAGTTGGGAAAACAGAGCTGGCCAAGGCCCTAGCCGAGGTCCTTTTTGACGATGAAACCAACATCACCCGTATCGACATGAGCGAATACCAGGAGCGCCATGCCGTTAGTAGATTGGTGGGTGCCCCTCCCGGTTATGTGGGCTATGACGAAGGCGGACAACTGACCGAAGCCGTAAGGCGAAAGCCTTATTCCGTGGTGCTTTTGGATGAAATCGAAAAAGCCCATCCCGACACCTTCAATGTCTTACTCCAAGTACTCGATGAAGGCCGATTGACCGACAACAAGGGGCGAACCGCCGATTTTAAAAACACCATAGTCATCATGACCTCCAATCTGGGCAGCCATGAGATCAAAGCCGCATTCGAAGCCCACAAAAACTTTGACGAGGCACAAGACAAAGCCAAAGCAAGTGTTTTGCAATTGCTAAAAACCACCATACGGCCAGAGTTCCTCAACCGCATCGACGACATCATCATGTTCTCCCCCCTTACGGCAAAAGAAATCGAATCCATTGTGCGATTGCAATTCAAAATTTTGGCCAAAAGGCTAAAACAGCAAGAACTTGAGATCGCTGCCACAGAAGAGGCCGTAGCGGCATTGGCTCAATGGGGTTTTGATCCCGAATACGGTGGAAGACCGGTCAAAAGGGTTATGCAAAAAAAGGTACTCAATGCCCTAAGCAAAACGCTATTGGCGGGTGAGATTGATAACAAAAAACCCATTTTCATTGATCATTTTGACGGACAAATCGTCTTACGAAATACCGAAAACCCTAAGAAATAAGTTGTTAACTTTGCCCCGTGCAAAAGCGAATCAACATACAAAACAAGCGGGCACGGTTTGAATACGAGTTACTCGATCAATTCACCGCAGGAATTGTATTGACCGGAACCGAAATCAAGTCGATTCGCAACAGCAAAGCCTCCATTGCCGAAAGTTTTTGTGAGTTCAATGAAAAAGGGGAGCTTTTTGTCGTAAACATGTACATTGAGGAATACGCCTATGGCACCCGCTTTAACCACCAACCGCGGGGAAGTCGCAAACTTTTGCTCAACAAAAGAGAACTGAACAAACTCAACAAACAGGTGAAAAACTCTGGTTTGACCATCGTCCCACTCAAGCTTTTTATCAATGAAAAGGGCTTTGCCAAAATGTTGATATCCCTGGCCCGTGGTAAAAAATTGTACGACAAAAGGGAAAGCCTTAAAGACCGAGACAACAAAAGGGATTTGGATCGGGTAAAAAAAAGTTTCAACCAATAACTTTTATCCCTGACTTTAACAAATAAATGCCCAAAATCACCTATTAACACTACACAACCAACCACCAGTCCCATTGGGTTAAACCCCGAAAAAAGCGCTGAGCTCACTCAACTTTTAAATCAACTTTTGGCCAATTACTCGGTTTTTTATCAAAATAGCAGAGGCTACCACTGGCACATTAAAGGAGAACAATTCTTTGAATTGCACCTTAAGTTTGAAGAATTGTACCAAAATTTATTTGTCAAGATTGACGAGATAGCAGAACGGATCCTCACTTTAGGGGGAGCTCCCGAACACAACTTTACCGCCTATCTTAAAAAGGCAGATATCCCAGAAAGTGACAAAATCAGTAACGGAAAAAAAGCCATTACAGAAATCCTGTCCTCTCTAAAATCCCTTTTGACCCTTCAGAGGAGTCTATTGGACTTGTCGGGTGAAATAGGAGACGAAGGCACCAATGCATTGATGAGCGATTATATCAGAGAACAGGAAAAAATGATTTGGATGTACAGTGCCTACTTAAATGCATAGTCTTTTTTTGCGAAGCATTTTTTGTTTTTTATTCCTTCTCTGCTCAACCCTCTCAGCCCAATTGAAAGGAAAGGTAACGGACAGTTTGAACAACCCCCTAAGTGGGGTTAGTATCTTTATCCAAAACTCTTTTGTAGGAACGGTAACCAACAAGGAGGGACAATTTTACTTGGGAAACCTTCCCGAAAAAAAAGGAGAAATTGTTTTTAAAAGTTTCGGATTCAAAACCCAAAAGCATCCCTTTGATGTACAAAAAATCCCCCTAGATTATAATGTACAGTTAATAGAAGCATTCATCTCACTAGAGGAGGTCACCCTGAAATCGAATGAAAACCCTGCCAATGCTATCATTAGAGCGGCCATCAACAAGAGAAAAGAACAACTGCTAAAAAGCCAAAGTTTTACTGCCAACTTCTATTCAAAAGGGGTGGTAGGGAAGTTCCATTGTAAACCTAAATGATCAACTTTTGTTCTTTAGCAAAGGAACAAATCTAAAATTTCCAAAGGTTTGCCGATCGAATGCTTTTTCCCCTGTTCGCACGTATCGGGTCATGACTTGGTTTTTGCCTCCCACAGGAATCACCAACCGCCCACCAATGGCCAGTTGTTCCAATAGCGGTTTCGGAACCTCAACTGCCCCTGCGGTAACAATAATGGCATCAAAAGGGGCTTGTTCGGCTAGCCCTTGGTAGCCGTCTCCAAAAATCACTTTTTTAGGGCGTAACCCTAATTTTTTAAACAACAAAGCGGTTTTTTTAAACAACTCCTGTTGACGTTCGATGGTATAAACTTTGACTCCCTCATGCGCCAAAAGGACAGCCGTTTGATAGCCTGAGCCCGTACCGATTTCCAAAACCCTATCTCCTTTTTGCAACTCCAGTAATTGGGTCTGAAAAGCCACTGTATAGGGTTGGGAGATGGTCTGATCTGCCGCGATGGGATAGGCCTTGTCCACATAGGCATAAGCTTCCAAACCTTGATCCATATACCAATGTCGGGGGATCGCGCCTATGGCTGCCAACACCTGAGCATCTGCGATTCCTTTATCCATCAACAGTTTAACCAACTGCCGCCTTTGCCCTTGATGTTTGGGAGTATCTTTCATGGGGACAAATGTAGCGACTTCCATTATTAATTCGAAAAAGATGGTATTTTTGAAAAAACAAAATGCCATGATAAAAGCCGGCGTATTGGGTGCAGGTCACCTCGGAAAAATTCATTTGCGATTACTTGAGGCCTCACACCACTATGACTTGGTAGGTTTTTATGACCCCGACCAAAAAAATGCCAAAGCCTTGACCAAAGAAAAGGGCTATACCTCTTTCAGCAGCCCCCAAGCCCTGATCGAGGCCTGTGAGATGATCGATATCGTCACCCCTACCCTCCACCACCATGCGTTGGCGCTCGAAGTTCTTCGAGCAGGCAAGCACATTTTTATCGAAAAACCCATTGCCAACAGTGTGGCCGAAGCACGGGAAATCACCCAAGTGGCAAAGGAGTTTGGTGTTTTGGGACAAGTAGGTCATGTAGAAAGATTTAACCCTGCCTTTAAGGCGGTAAAAGACTCCATCACCGCTCCCAAATTCATCGAGTCCCACCGATTGGCCGAATTCAACCCCCGTGGTACGGATGTGCCCGTGGTATTGGATTTGATGATCCACGACATCGATATCCTTTTGAGCATCGTTCAAGACAAAGTAAAATCCGTTTCTGCCTCTGGCGTGGCCGTCATTAGCAGTACACCCGATATTGCCAACGCCCGAATCGAGTTTGAAAACGGCTGTGTAGCCAACCTCACCGCCAGTAGGATTTCCCTAAAGAAAATGCGCAAAACCCGATTTTTCCAAAAAGACGCCTATATCGCCGTGGACTTTTTGGATAAAAAAGTAGAAGTAGTCAAAATGAAAGATGCTCCAAAAAATCCGCAAGATTTTGCCATGATCCTCGAAAATGCAGAAGGGGAAAAAAAACAGATTTACTTTGAAAACCCCAAAATCGATGAATCCAATGCCATATTGGAAGAATTGGAAACCTTTGCCCAAGCCATACAAAGGCAAACGGAACCCATCGTCAGTTTAAAAAACGGCACTGATGCCTTGGATTTGGCCTATCGAGTGATAGCAGCCTATAGCCAAAACCCCTGATCATAAAGCAGCGGCAATCATTTCATTTGCTCTCCTTCAATTGGCGGTACTTTTCGGTATCTTTGCAGCATGAGTATTGCCGAAAACATCTCCCGATTTCGGGCTGAGTTACCCGAAAACGTCCAGTTGGTCGCCGTTTCCAAAACCAAATCCAACGAGGAGATCATGGAGGCTTATCAAGCCGGACATAGGATTTTTGGGGAAAACAAAATCCAGGACATGGTCGCCAAACAGGAGGCATTGCCCAAAGACATTCAGTGGCACATGATCGGACATGTGCAAACCAATAAGGTAAAATACATGGCCCCATTTGTAGATCTCATTCACGGCATCGACAGCCTCAAGCTACTCAAGGAGGTCAACAAACAAGCCCTCAAGAACGAGCGCCGTATCGACAGTCTGCTCCAGCTCCATATCGCTGAGGAAGAGAGCAAATTTGGACTGTCAGAATCAGAAGCAGAGGAGGCATTGGCATTGGCTGCCGAATGGGAACACGTCAAGGTCATCGGACTGATGGGCATGGCCACCTTTACGGAGGACAAGGCACAGATTTCGGCTGAGTTTCGCGGATTAAAAAATTTTTTTGACCGCCAAAAAGCTCAGCACCCCGAATTGAAAATCCTTTCCATGGGCATGAGTGGCGACTACCTCCTGGCCATTGCCGAGGGCAGCAATATGATTCGAGTAGGCAGTAAAATCTTTGGACCGAGAAACTACTGATCATGTATGCCATCCTAGACATCGAAACCACTGGAGGGAAATACAATGAGGAGGGCATCACCGAGATTGCCATCTACCGCCACGATGGTCTAAAAGTCACCGACCAATTCATCAGTTTGATCAATCCAGAGCGGCCCATCCAGCCTTTTGTAGAAAAACTCACCGGTATTAACAGCAAGATGCTGCGCAGTGCTCCTCGCTTTTTTGAGGTAGCCAAAAGGATCATCGAAATCACCGATGGCTGCGTGGTGGTGGCCCACAATGCCGAATTTGACTACCGCATCCTACGCACCGAATTCAGGCGGCTGGGCTATCCCTTTGAAAAAGACTCCCTATGCACCGTTTCCCTCTCCCAAAAGCTATTGCCGGAGATGGAATCCCACAAGTTGGGCAAACTCGTTCGTGCCCTGGGCATCCCCATCAGTGACCGCCATCGGGCACAAGGCGACGCCTTGGCAACGGTCAAACTCTTTGAATTGCTGTTGGAAAAAGACAGCAGCAAAGAAATCATTAAGTCACAGATCAAGGCCCTTCACAAACATCAGGTCTCCTCAAAATACCTTTCTATCATAGAGGAATTGCCCACCACCACCGGTGTCTATTACCTGCACAATGCCGTGGGGGATGTCCTCTATATCGGAAAAAGTAAAAATATTCAAAAAAGGGTGAGAACCCACCTGACGGGAACAGACCCCAAATCCAAAAAAATCCAAAAGAAGCTCCATAAAGTCCATTTCGAAACCACTGGTAGCGAACTCATTGCCCTGCTAAAGGAGCAACACGAAATCAAAAAAAACCAACCCCAAATCAACAAAGACGGACGCTACCGCCTCTATCCTATGGGCCTTTGGATTGACAAGTCCACCCCCTACCACCAACTGCTATTAGAACAGGTCCGCAACGGAAAGGACTACCTTGTGGTTTTTAAAAACGGACGGGTGGCCAAGCACGTCATGACCCAATGGATGGAAACCCACCAACTGTGCTACAAACATTCTTCCCTCCAAGAGGCTGAAGGGGCCTGTTATGCCTATAAAAATAACCTCTGTCCAGGCGCCTGCACCGGGGAAGAAAGCCCCGAAACCTATAACCAAAAACTACTACCCCTACGGGAAAAAAACCAATATCCCCACAAGGATTTCCTGCTTACCGATGCTGGAAGGCAAGATGGAGAATACAGCTTTATTTTAATTGAAAACCAGCGTTTTATGGGTTACGGATTTTATGAACTCAACCACCAAATCAAAAACCGAGAAACCTTATTCAACCGCATGACCACCATGGAGGAAAACTCCGACTGTCGTGCCTTGATCCTGGCCCATATCCAAAAAAATAAATACAGAAAATTAATACCTTTGGAGGGAACCGAAGTTGATTCAAATTAAACTTGTCCATTGCCTTTTAAGAAATTCAAACACCGATTACACGAGATCATCTACGAGGCCGATACCCGTGCCGGTAAGATTTTCGATGTGGTTTTGCTCCTCCTGATCGTCTCCAGTGTGGTCTTGGTGGCCTTGGAAAGCGTAGATGAGATTGAACAAAAATACCGCGAGCAACTCAACGTTGCCGAATGGTTCATCACCATCACCTTCACCCTAGAGTACTTTTTGCGGATCATAGCCATCAGTAAACCCTCCAAATACATCTTCAGTGCCTATGGCATCATCGATTTTGTTTCCACTATTCCCAAGTACATTTCCCTTTTCTTTATGGGCACCCAATCCCTATTGGCCCTGCGAGCCCTGCGCTTACTACGGGTGTTTAGGATACTCAAACTCACCCATTTTGTGGGGGAGTCCAACTCCTTGGTAAAGGCCCTATTGCGCAGCCGAACCAAAATATTGGTCTTTATGTTTAGCGTGGTGGTGCTTTGTATCATTTTTGGCACCATCATGTATATGGTGGAGGACGACGAAAGCGGGTTTAGTAGCATCCCCCGCAGTATTTACTGGTGCATCGTAACCCTCACCACCGTTGGTTATGGAGACATCGCACCCTCCAGTCCCTTGGGGCAGTTGATCGCCTCCCTTATCATGATCATGGGCTATGGCATCATCGCCGTACCCACGGGGATCGTCTCAGCGGAGTTTACCTCTCAGGCCTTTAACGTGGACCACAACACCCAAGCCTGTCCCCACTGCATGACTACCCAACACAAAGACGAGGCCATCTATTGCCACCAATGCGGTGAAACCCTCAACCATGTCGAATAAACGATTGGTCTATGTCGCTGGCCCCACGGCCGTGGGTAAAACCGCCCTAAGTGTGGCCTTGGCACAGCATTTTAAAACCGAGATCCTCTCCTGCGACGCCCGGCAGTGTTACCAAGAAATGACCATCGGCACCGCCGTTCCCTCCGCCGAGGAACAACAAGGCATCCCCCACCACTTTATTCAAAACCAAAGCATCCACCGGCATTTTGGGGCGGGAGACTTTGAAAAAGCGGGATTAAAATTGCTGGATCGGCTGTTTCAAAAACACAATACGGTGGTGATGGTGGGTGGCTCTGGCCTCTATGCCCAGGCCCTGATCGAGGGCTTAGACGTTTTTCCGAAGGTGGATCAAACATCTATAGATGTAGTTGGTAAGCTCTACCAAACTGAAGGCTTGGAAGGCCTCCAAAAAGCCTTGGCAAAAAAAGATCCCGACTACTACCAAAAGGTGGATCTGAAAAACCCCCGCCGACTGATCCGTGCCTTAGAGGTTTGTGAAAGTGCCCAAAAGCCCTATTCCTCCTTTTTGGGGCAATCGGCCCATACCCGCCCTTTTTCCACCCAAACCCTATTGCTTGGGATGCCCCGAGCCCGGCTCTATGAACGCATCAACCAGCGGGTGGAGCAAATGGTCACCGCAGGCTTGGAAGAAGAAGCCCGACGGCTTTACTCCTATCGAAATCTCCCCGCCCTACAAACCGTGGGCTACCAGGAATGGTTTGCCCATTTTGAGGGAAAGCTAACAAGACAAGCAACCCTTGCCGAAATCCAAAAAAACAGCCGTCGCTATGCCAAAAGGCAAATGACTTGGTTTCAAAAAAGAGAAAATAAGCCTTTGGAAATGAAGGGCTTAGCTCCAGCTCTTAAGGCTGCTTTGGAGCTTTTGGACTGATATTTTTTTGTGGTAATATTCCAAATTCTGGTATTTAATAAAAAAATAATAGCTTAGCCTTTTAAACCCAAATCTTTAGCACTTTTGAAAAATCCAAAAACATCGGTAGCTTCCTCCAGCAAGCAGCAATATCATCCCGTTACGGCTTTAAATTTAGAAAAATCCAACCTTCAAGTTTCAGATTCTGATAACAAAAAAGTTAACTGTAAGCATTGTGGCAGTATTTGTTGGAAAAGTGGTTTCGAAAAAGCAACAGGAAAACAACGCTATCGTTGTAAAAAATGTGGTAAAAGTCAACAGGCTCACTACAGTTACAATGCGTATTCACCGAACTTAAATCAAAATATTGTTTCCTTAACCAAAGAAGGGGTTGGGATATTGGGAACTTCTCGTTTGTTGGGGATTTCTCCTACTACTCTAATTTCACGGATCAAAAAAATCGCTTCCGAGATCAAAGAACCTGTTTTGGTCAAAGGCAAAACCTATGAGGTGGATGAACTTAGAACCTTTGTTAAAAAAAAGGAAAGTTGATCTGGGTAGTCAGTACCTATTGCAGGGAAAGCAAGCAAATCGTTCGTTTAAGTGTAGGACCTCGAACCTACAAAACCTTAAATCGGGTTTTGATCTCGTTACAGTTGTCGGAATGTAAAAAGATTTATACGGATCAACTTAAACACTACCGTTTTTTAATTGAAAAAAACATCCACAGTACAAAATCAAGAATGACCAATCATTTGGAACGTATGCATCTGAATTTGCGTACTCATCTTAAACGGCTCAACCGAAGGAGTATTGGTTTTAGTCGTACTGTTCTGAGGCTTATTTCCATTTTAAAGATATATCTATGGGGGTAGTAGTACATTTTTCCCTCGACGCCCGCGGGAAGATACAAAGCCGGTAATATTCCAGATGCTGAGTTGTATTAAAATTTTGTAATTTAAAATTGAAAAATCAAGGCTCACCAAAGCTTCCCCAATCAAAAATAAATGAACCTACTCCCCCATTCCTCCAAAAATCGTCTTGTAAAACCGTTAGAATGGTTTCACCCCCCCCCTCAGGTTTCAGATACTGCTGTAAAAAAGAGCGTATTGAGTAAACATCTATGAATGTAGTTAGCAAGTATATCAAAGAGAATCTGCCTTCCCCATGTTTATTGTTTATAAAAATTTACGAAATTAGAATCATAAAGATCAAGGGCTAAAGCCCAACAAATACAATCAAAGCCAAAACTTAACCAATCATGCAAATCAATCATTTTATCAGCGGCAGTGTCAGTCAGGTCGTGGAAGGACTGCTCCAAGCCCAAAAGGCTGTTGCCCTTTATGGGGTGGACATCAAAACCGACGGGGGAACCATGGGCTATTCCGAATTGGATTTTGACCTGGCCGTTACCACCCGCAGCAATCTCGACAAACGCGGAGATGTAGAGCTTAGCATATTAGGGGTTGACCTCAAGGTGGGGCAAAAAAACGATCGCAGTCAGCAGATTGCCAACCGCCTGCGGTTCAGTGTGCAATTCTCTATCCCCCCAGCAGAAATGCAAAAGGTGGCGGCAAGTATCAGCCCCAACAAAACCCACAACGCTTAGTTCCTTGGATGTTCGATGGAGTCCAATACATGATTGGGATCCAAAACATCCAAAGCGCAGGCGAGGATTTTTCCTACACCACTCAGGCTGTTGTTTTTTAAGTTTTTGCCTAAAACACTGGAAATGGTCTCATCTTCATGCCCAAAGCGGTCGGTAGATGCCTCACGAAGGAACAGGTCGTTCAGCAAATACTGCAACATCACATTGCCCAACTGGTCGATGGACACAGCCAAGCGCAGCCAATAGTGGTGCCAGCGTCTTAAAAGGGAGGCTTCCCCTCTTTTAAAGGCCAAAGCGATCATGGCATAGGCCCAACCGATGGGCGCGGTGGAAAAAAGTAGTAACAGCGAAAGGGGCAATAACAAAAAACCCCACAGATGGAATTTGGGTTTCATTTTTATCCAAAAGGTATTACAATCTTTTCAATGAGAGCTTCTGCTCAGCTCAACTTAGCCTTATCGGGTGAGCAAGGCACATGCTCCATCTTTATCTAAATGGAGCTACAATATCATACTAGAAAGGCTTTTTTTTATATATTTATTAAATTACCAACTGAACCTCAATTGAGACAACCAACCCAAATCCATTGAAAAAAACACCTTTATTTTTCGTCCTGCTCCTTTTTATCCATTGCTCAAAAGAAACGGTAAAAGTTGAAGAAACCCCAATCACCCAAGGTTTTCTCGTTTCTTCGAGTCTATTAAAAGAATACGACAAAGCAGTAACAGGTACTTTTTCAGGCTTATTACCAGGCTCTGCTAAGGAACGAACGATCCATGACATTGAAATCCACAAAATCGTTTACAAGACCAAAACCGTTGATGGAAAGGAAACCCATGCTTCGGGAGCTGTTCTGTTTCCCCGATTGGATCAATCCCTTCCCTTGGTCTCCTATCAGCACGGAACCCTCACCGAAGAGAGCAGTGCCCCCTCCAACGTTACCACTTTTGGGTTGAACGAAAGTGGTGTAATGGCCATTTTTGCCGCTACTGGAATGATTGTTTCCATGCCCGATTATCTGGGCTATGGCGCATCCTCCGACCTGCCCCACCCCTACGAACATGGAAAATCACTCGCCACTGCCAGTCAAGACATGCTCAAAGCCGTGGAGGAGTTTTTGGAAGTTGAAAAAATAAAAAAAAACGATAAGCTTTATCTGATGGGCTACTCCGAAGGAGGCTATGCCACTTTGGCCCTGCAAAAACAGATGGAAGCATCGGGCGATAACCGAATTACTCTTTCCCTACCCGGTGCTGGGGCCTACAACAAAACCGCCTTTACCAAAGCCATTATCAATCTCGATACCCCACTGGAATTTATTGCCAGCTACCTTTGGGTACTCCATACCTATAACCAAATATACAGCAGCCTACAAAGGCCCTGGAGCCACTACCTCAATGAACCCAATGCCCAAAACATGGAGGGACTGGAAAAAATCAATGCTGCGACCATTCAAAATCAGTTGATCAACAAAAAAAAACTGGATACAATCCCCCAAAAGCTTTTTAAAGCTTCATTGATAGCGGGAATCAACGATGGTAGTGATACCGCCTATACCAATGCCTTGGCCGATAATGACCTACTGGATTGGACTCCCAAAGCTCCGGTTTTCCTATATCACGGCACCGAAGACGATTATGTTTTTCCCCTTAATTCAAGCACTACCACCCAAGCCCTGAGTGCCAATGGAGGGAATGTAAGCCATGTCCCCCTTGAAGGCAAAGACCACTATACGGCCACTATGGATTTTTATAGAAATTGTTGGACTAAGATCAACGAGTAAAAAGAATACCTACCTCAACTTTTTACCTAATGCTAACCGATTTTATCACAAAATTTATGGGTATTACAATCCCCCCAAATACCCCAAAACACGATCCTCGATCCGCTGGGCGATATCGGTGGTATCGGCTTTGACAAAGCTTTTGCCGGTGATGTTTTCGTACAGCTCGATATAACGTTCAGAGACGGAGGTGATATAGGCATCGGTCATAACGGGTACCTCCTGCCCTTCCAGTCCCTGAAAACCGTTGGAGATCAGCCACTGGCGGACAAACTCCTTGGACAATTGTTTTTGCGGTGCTCCTTTTGCCTGGCGTTCGGTATAGCCCTCGGCATAAAAATAACGGGAGGAATCGGGGGTATGGATTTCGTCGATCAAAACGATTTCCCCTTGGGCGGTTTTCCCAAATTCGTATTTGGTGTCCACCAAAATCAGATCCCGGCTTTGGGCGATCTCCGTTCCCCTTTGAAAAAGGGCACGGGTGTATTCTTCTAATTGGAGGTAGTCCGCTTCGCTTACGATGCCCTGTGCGATGATGGCTTCTCGGGAGATGTCCTCGTCATGACCTTCCTCGGCTTTGGTGGAGGGGGTGATGATGGGGGTGGGAAAAGCATCGTTTTCGATCATGCCCTCTGGCAGGGTCACCCCACAGAGGCTGCGCCTACCGGCCTTGTATTCCCGTGCAGCATGACCCGATAGGTATCCCCGAATGACCATTTCTACCTTAAAAGGTTCACAGCGCCTGCCGATGGCCACATTGGGGTCGGGGGTGGCGGTGAGCCAGTTGGGGACAATGTCCTCAGTGGCGGCCATCATTTGGGTAGCGATCTGGTTGAGGATCTGCCCTTTGTAGGGAATCCCTTTGGGCATCACCACATCAAAAGCCGAAAGGCGGTCGGTGGCCACCATGACCAGCAAGTCGTTTTCGAGTTCGTAAACCTCCCTGACTTTGCCACGATAATGGGACAACTGGCCGGGAAAATGAAAATCACAATGGGTAAGAGTGGAAATCACAACCTTTAGTTTTGGTGTTCGATACGTTTGTAGGCGTCGATGACCTTTTTAACCAAGGAATGACGGATCACATCTTTTTCATCCAAGGTAACGATCCCGATGCCTTCGGTTTCCTTAAGAATCAAAAGGGCTTCTTTGAGTCCTGAGATCACCCTTCGGGGCAGGTCAATCTGCCCGGGGTCGCCCGTGACCATAAACTTGGCGTTGCGACCCATACGGGTCAAAAACATCTTCATCTGGGCATGGGTGGTGTTTTGTCCCTCGTCCAAGATCACAAAGGCATTGTCCAAAGTACGCCCGCGCATAAAGGCCAATGGCGCGATCTGGATGGTACCGTTTTCAATATGGCTGTTGAGTTTTTCCTGAGGGATCATATCCCGCAGGGCATCGTACAACGGCTGCATATAAGGATCCAACTTTTCCTTTAGGTCACCAGGCAGGAAACCCAAGTTCTCCCCCGCCTCTACCGCGGGACGGGTAAGAATGATCCGCTTCACTTGTTTGTTCTTCAACGCCTTGACCGCCAAGGCCACCCCGGTGTAGGTTTTTCCCGTTCCCGCTGGTCCAATGGCAAAGATCATATCGTTTTTTTGAGCGACCTCCAACAGCCGTTGTTGGTTAAACGTCTGGGCTTTGATAATCTTCCCGCCCACCCCGTGGAGGATAAAGTTGTCCTTGTCCGAACTGGGATCAAAATCGGAGGGGTCATCAGCGGTGATGATTCGCTCTATGATCTCTTCATTGAGATGGTTGTATTTTCCAAAGTGAGAAATCAGCATGTCCACCCGTTTGTCAAATTCCTCTAGGAGGGATTCCTCCCCAAAGGCCTTGAGGGTGCTGCCACGGGCTACGATTTTGAGTTTGGGAAAATAATACCTTAATTTTTCAATGTTGATGTTTTGCTGACCAAAAAACTCTTGAGGATTGACCTCAGAAAGTTCTATTTTTAATTCGTTCAAGGGTAAGTCAATTAAAAAAATTAATTTTGTTTCTCAGTATGCTTCATTTCAAATGTAAATAATTTTATCCACTAAAAGCCCATGCCGATTGTAACTTTAATGACCGATTTTGGAAATAAAGATTACGCGGTGGCAGCGGTCAAAGGCGCCATCCTCAGTACGGTGGAAAACCCTCAAATAGTGGACATTAGCCACGAAATTGAACCCTATAACGCCACCCAAGCGGCCTATGTGATCAAAAATGCCTACAAAACTTTTCCCAAAGGCAGCATACACATCATCGGGGTGGACTCCGAAAAAAACCCCGAGAACCAACACCTCGCCATGCTTTTTGACGGGCATTATTTTATCGGCGCCGACAATGGGATTTTTTCCATGATAAAAGGCGAGTTTAAATCCGACAAAATCGTAGCGATCAACATCCACGACCAAATGCCCTCCAACTATCCCGTCCTGGAGGCTTTTGTTTGGGTGGCCGCCCACCTCTCCCGAAAAGGAACCCTAGAGGTCGTGGGCAAACCCATTGAAGAGATCAAGGAAATCAAAGAACTTCGCCCTGTAGTAAATCCCCAGGGGGATCAAATTGTTGGGGCCGTGATCTATGTGGACAACTACGGCAATGTGATCACCAACATCACCCGCAAACGCTTCCATGAAGTGGGCAAGTCCAGAGCTTTTACCATCTTTGCACGGAATGTGAAATTCAGAAAAGTATATGAGTCCTATAGCGACGCCATTGATTTTTCCTTGCCCAGAGAAAAAAGAGACGAAGACGGAAAAAAAATCGCCCTGTTCAACGATGCCGATCACCTGGAATTGGCCATCTACAAAAGTAATACCCAAACAGTGGGCAGTGCCCAATCGCTCTTTGGCTTGGAATACAGAGAATCGGTAACCGTAAAGTTTGAGTGATATGTGGGCATTGATTAAAAGAGAATGGTTTGTTTTTTTCAGTACGCCCCTGGGCTATCTTATGATTGGGATTTTTCTGACCCTCTCCACCCTTTTCTTGTGGTTTTTGGATACCGATTTCAATCTGCTACAAGCCGGTTTTGCCGACCTGAATGCTTTTTTTGTATTGGCGCCTTGGTTGCTGTTGTTTTTGGTACCCGCCCTGAGCATGCGTAGTTTTTCGGAAGAGTTGCGGATGGGTACCCTGGAATTGCTATTGACCAAACCGCTTGGGCTATGGGAAATTGTCTGTGGAAAATACATCGCCTTGTTGTTACTCTTGTTGACCGCTCTCTTACCCACCACGGTTTACTTGTTTGCCCTCCGTGCCCTCCAACTCGAAAATACAGCTTTGGATGGAGGAAGTACCTTCTCAGCCTATTGCGGATTGTTTGCCGTCGGCGCTAGTTTTGCCGCACTGGGACTGCTCTCCTCCCTGATCACCAAAAACACAGTAAGTGCCTTTCTGTTGGCCTTGCTGTTTTGTTTTGTTCAATTCTACCTCTGGAAAGCCCTGGCCGATGAAATGCAACAACAAAGCCTCTATTTGTTTTTTAATCAGCTCGGGATATTTGAACACTACCTCAGCCTCCTACAAGGACTCATGACCCTCAAAGGCGGGGTCTACTTCATCGGATTGAATTACATGCTGTTGTACTGCTGTACTTTGTTGTTAAAAAGAATTAAAAACACCTAGGGTTGAAAAACAAAATGCACCTTTTAAAAAACATAGGCATTCCGTTGCTGCTGCTTATTTTGGCACAAGGGCTGCACTATCAGTGGGACACTACCCCCAACGGGCGCTATACCCTGCATGAAAATACCCGAAAATTGCTCCGGGAACTGGAGCAACCCCTTAAGATCGACCTATTTTTAAATGGTAAACTCCCGGCGGATTACCTCCGCCTGCAAAGGGAAATGCAAACCCTGCTCAAAAGCATGGAACAACAAACGGATCAGTTGGTGATCAACAGCGTTGATCCCTTTGAAGGATCGGAAAGCACCGAGCGACTGATCGAAGAAATGACCCGTTTTGGACTCCCGCCGGAATATACCCTCGAAGATCAAAACCAAACCGTGGAGCAAGGGGTGGTTTTTCCCTGGGCCATGGTCAACGATGGCAACCAAAGCGTAAGGATCCCCCTTTTGGAAAAGGTATTGGGCGATAATCCCCAACAGAAAATCAATCGCTCCATTGCCCAATTGGAATTTCACTTTTTTGATGCCCTGAACAAGATCACCCAAAAGCAGAAAAAGACCATTGCCGTGCTAACCTCCCACGGCACCTCTGGGAGCGTCAAAATCGCCGACCTCATGCGAAGCCTCCAGCCTTATTACCAACTGGCCTCTTTTGATTTGAAGGCCTTGGAGAACGACCCGCAAAAAACGCTGGAAAACCTCAAACGATTCCCCTTATTGATGATCTCCAACCCCTCTGAAGCTTTTACCGAAACAGAAAAATACCTTTTGGATCAATACCTCCTCCAAGGGGGCAAACAGTGGTGGGCGATCAATGCAGTGGCGGTCAACCGAGATAGTCTTTTTAGTGGTGAAGGATCGGCCGTGGCCGTCGGTCGAACGCTCAACATGGAAAATGCCTTTTTTAAATACGGCTTCCGAATCCAAAAAAACCTGATTCAAGATTTGTATTGTGCGCCCATAGTCCTGGCCAGCGGTGCCGATCGCAGCGCACAATACCTGCCCTACCCCTGGCCCTATCATCCACTCTCCCAACCCACAAAAAATTCCCACTTTGGCAGCCATGGCGGCAAGGTGATCATGCCATTCTCCTCTACTGTGGACACATTAATAAATATAGTTAAAAAGACAATCTTGATCGGCAGTTCCGATTTTTCCAAAAGCCTGCAAACACCCGTCAAAATTGAGTTAAAAGAAGCCTCCGAAAAGTTGCGCCCAGAATCTTTTGATCTCCCCTCCCAGCCTACAGGCATCGCTCTCAAAGGGGAATTTCGTTCCGCCTTCGAAAACAGGATCCCTCCTATTAAATTGGAATCTCCCCTCACAGTAGGCAATAGTGAAATGGTGGTTTTCTCTAGCGGAACCCTGGCCGAAAATCAAGTGGACAAAAGCAATCCATTGGAATTGGGCTACGATAAATGGACGAATAATTTTTATGATAACAAGAATTTCGTCCAGCAATCCTTGCACTACCTCATGGGGAATGAAGCCTTGTTGAGCATCAAAAACAAAACGGTGGTACTCCCCCAATTGGATCTCCAAAAGACCAAAGCACTTTCCCGTACCCTCAAAGCGGTCTTACTGCTTGCTCCTTTGTTGATTTTACTGCTGATCGGTGGAATTTTGTTGCGTTGGAGGGGTCGGAAATTTGGTCAATAACTTTTAATAACTTCATTTTTTTGTCCATTCACCGCGTTTTATATTTACAATAGTAAAGCTAAAGCCCATGAAATTTATCGTTTCCAGTGAATCATTACTTAAAGAACTACAAGTTTTAGGTGGGGTGATCAACAACACCAATACCCTGCCCATATTAGATAATTTTTTATTCCACCTCAATGAGAGTCAATTGGTACTTACGGCCTCGGACTTGGAAACCACCATGTCTTCCTCCATCAAAGTGGAATCTAAAGACAGTGGCATGATCGCCCTCCCAGCCCGCCTGCTTTTGGACACACTCAAAACCTTTCCGGAGCAACCACTGACCTTTATCAAAACGGACAACAATACGGTCGAGATCAGTGCCAACAATGGCAAATATGCTCTGGCCTACCTCGACGGTGCTGATTTTCCCAAAGCGACACAAGTCAGTGATCCCTCAAAAACTGAGATCAATGCCTCTGTATTGGCCACAGCCATAAATTCATCACTCTTTGCTACGGGTAATGATGACCTCCGACCAGTAATGAGCGGGGTATTTTTTCAATTCAATTCTGCTGCGCTGACCTTTGTGGCTACCGATGCCCACAAATTGGTCAAATATACCCGTACCGATATTCAGGCCGATAAAAGCGCCGAGTTCATCATGCCCAAAAAGCCGCTACAATTGCTTAAAGGGATTTTGCAAGGATCGGACGAGACCGTGACCATCCAATACAACGAAACCAATGCGGAATTCAATTTTGGTAATGTGATCATGACCTCTAGATTGGTCGAGGGAAAATATCCCAATTACGAAGCGGTGATTCCCAAAGAGAATCCCAATGTAATGCAAATCAAACGTGGAGAATTCCTTAATTCTGTACGTAGGGTGAGTATTTTTTCGAATAAAACCACCCACCAAGTCCGGCTTAAACTGGCTGGAGCAGAACTGCAAGTGTCTGCCGAAGATTTCGATTACAGCAACAAAGCAGAGGAACGTTTGGGATGTGAGTATATGGGCGACGACCTGCAAATCGGTTTTAACTCCCGTTTTTTGGTCGAAATGCTCAACAACCTCGCTTGCGACGAGATTAAATTGTCCATGTCCCTGCCCAACCGCGCCGGGATCATCACCCCCATGGACAGCATAGAAGACGGAGAAGACATTACCATGCTGGTGATGCCCGTGATGCTGAATGACTAATTTTAACCTCTTTTAAACCCTTGACTGCGGTTTAAAATAGTTTTCATTTTGCCCCAGCAATGAAGCGAAATCTCTTTTTACAACTATTTGGCTCTGCTTGGTCAAATCTTTTGATCGGCGGTCAGCTGTTTATGGGATTTGGCTGTAATAAGGAGCAAACCACACATCGACTTGAAAACATTGAATTTCAAAACAAACAAACTGACCCTGGCAATAATGCCATAGTAAGTGAATGGGGCTCCCCCCTACCCATTCCAAGAGAAATAAAGGGAGGAAATCTCGTTGCTCAACATACCAGTGCAATAATGAATTCGGAGCAATCGACCCGAGTGTTGGGCTATCAGAAAGGAGGGATTTTAGGGCCTACAATATCCATTCAAAAAGGATCACTTTTGGAAGTTGAACTCATCAATCAACTGAATGAAAACTCTAATATTCACTGGCATGGACTCACACCTCCCGGCCCTATGGACGGGCATCCCAACGATACCCTCACCCCTAGTGAAAACTTCCATTACCGATTTAGGGTCAATAATCGCTCGGGGACCTACTGGTACCACCCCCACCCCATTCATCACACGGCTGCACAGGTGTACAGTGGACTAGCAGGCTTGGTCTTGATCCGTGACGAAATTGAAAATCAACTCAATTTACCAGCAAAAGAACGTGAGATTCCCCTTATCATTCAAGACAAAAGAAGTCTTGGAGCCTCCTTGGACTATGTGGTGAATCACCATGACATCCAGCAGGGTATACTCGGAGATTATAATTGCGTCAATGGGATGCATAAAGTGTTTTTACCCGTGGGAACGGTTACCTACCGCTTGAGAATATTAAATGGCGCCAATGCGAGGGTCTATGATCTGGCACTGAGTCCATCGTTTTCCTTTTGCTTGATCGGTAACGATGGTGGACTTTTGGAAACGTCGCAACTCGTGGATACACTTACGCTAGCCCCAGGCGAAAGAGCTGATGTTTTGGTCAATTTCTCCCAACAAAAAATCAATACGTCCGTTGAACTGATCGACAAAAACAACAATGACCAAAGGATCATGCAATTCTACGTCAGAAAAGAACTTGACGATGATTTCGTCTTGCCTGAAATCCTTTCAACTATCGAAAAAATAAAGCCCGAAACAGCGGTTAAAACCAGAAAATTCAAACTATCAAGCAAGCATATGATGGGTATGCACAAAATCCACCGCATTAACGACAAAACCTATGATGCGAAAAGGGTTGACGAAACGGTAAAGTCCAATACGGTTGAAATTTGGGAGTTTGACAACAGCAACGGATCCATTGACCATCCCATGCACCTGCACGGGGTTCAATTTCAAATGTTAGATAGAAAAGGAGGCAGAAATCGCTTGTTGCCCACAGAACTGGGGTACAAGGACACTTTTCTAGTAAAAAAAAGAGAAAAAGTCAGTATCATCATTCCCTTTGGTGGAAACAAAGGAAAGTGTGTTTTTCACTGTCACAACTTGGAACACGAAAACGATGGTATGATGTTACAATTCGAGATTACTTGACCGTCTCCAAAAGGGCTTGAGAAATTCTCTTATAGGTACCGTTTTCTAATTTTTCCCTAATGCTGGCAAAGGCTTGGATGGTTTCATCGACATCTTCAAGGGTGTGAGAAGCTGTTGGGATCAATCGCAATAAGATCAACCCTTTAGGGATAACTGGATACACCACTATCGAACAGAAAATACCGTGGTTTTCCCTCAGGTCTTTGACCAATGCCATAGCTTCTGGTATGCTCCCCTTCAAATAAACTGGGGTAACACAGCTTTGGGTTTTACCTATATCAAAACCGTTGGCTTTTAGCCCATTTTGTAGGGCATTGACATTTTCCCAGAGTTTGTTTTTAAACTCGGGCTGATTGCGGAGCATGTGAAGTCTTTTTAAGGCGCCTTTGACCAATTGCATCTGAAGGGACTTTGCGAACATCTGCGAGCGCATATTGTATCTTAAATAGTCGATGATCTCTTTATCGGCAGCAATAAATGCCCCAGTAGAGGCCATGGACTTGGCAAAAGTGGCAAAATAAACGTCAATATCGTCCTGAACGCCTTGCTCAACTCCCGCACCGGCACCATGCTTACCTAAAGTCCCAAAACCGTGGGCGTCATCTACCAAAAATCGGAATTTATATTTGCTTTTTAGGGCGGCAATTTCTTTTAGCTTGCCTTGCTCACCTCGCATACCAAAAACCCCTTCGGAGATCACCAAAATACCACCTCCGGTTTGCTCAGCCACCTTCTTTGCCCTTTGAAGGTTTTTTTCCAAACTTTCAACGTCGTTGTGTTTGTAGGTAAATCGCTTGCCCAAATGCAGACGAACCCCGTCCACAATACAGGCATGCGCATCGACATCATATACGATCACATCGTCCTTTCCGACCAAAGTGTCAACTGTTGACAAGATGCCCTGGTAACCAAAGTTGAGTAAATAGGCCGACTCTTTATTTACAAATTCGGCCAGTTCTTTTTCTAACTGTTCGTGAAGATCGGTATGACCCGACATCATTCTGGCCCCCATGGGATAGGCAGAACCGTATTCTGCAGCAGCTTCAGCATCTGCTTTTCTCACCTCGGGGTGATTGGCAAGACCGAGGTAGTCGTTCACACTCCAAGTGATGACTTCCTTGCCCATAAAATACATACGGTTGCTGATCGGCCCCTCTAACTTGGGAAACACAAAATATCCTTCTGCATGTTTGGCCCATTTCCCAACCGGACCTTTGTTTTCATAAAACCTGTCAAATAAATCCTTCATCATTAAATCCCTCCCTTTTCATTGTTAAATGTATTCGATTTTATTGGGGGCTTCTTGGTTGGCGGTATCAAAAAATCCTTGATCGTTCATCCAATTGTCGTTGTAGATTTTACTCATATAACGCGAACCGTGATCGGGAAAAATAATGACCACCTGATCTTCTTTTTTGAATTTGCCGGAGTCGTTGAGTTGCTTTACTGCCTGCATGGCGGCACCGGAAGTATAGCCTACAAACAGGCCTTCTTTTCGGGTAACCTCACGCGCGGTGTGGGCACTGTCCTCGTCCGTAACCTTAATAAAGGTATCGATGGAATCAAAATCTGTTGCGGTGGGGATAAGGTTTTTACCCAATCCTTCGATGCGATAAGGATAAATTTCGTTGGTGTCCAACTCTCTGGTTTCGTGATATTTTTTAAGAACCGAGCCATAGGCATCCACACCGATAATCTCTATATCGGGGTTTTGCTCTTTGAGGTACTTGGCACAGCCGGATATGGTACCGCCGGTTCCGGAACAGGCGACCAAATGGGTAATTTTTCCATCGGTCTGGTTCCAGATCTCAGGGCCCGTGGTTTTGTAGTGGGCTTCAATATTCAGATTATTGAAATACTGATTGATATAGACCGAATCTTTGATTTCGTTGTGAAGGGTTTTGGCCACTTGATAATAAGATCTGGAATCCTCGGCTGACACGTTCGCAGGACATACATAGACCTTGGCTCCCATGGCGTGTAACATATCGATTTTGTCTTTGGAAGACTTAGAACTTACGGCCAAAATACATTCATAACCCTTGATCAAGGAGACCATTGCCAAACTAAAACCCGTGTTGCCAGAGGTGGTTTCAATAATGGTATCGCCTGGTTTAAGAATACCTTGTTGCTCGGCTTCTTCAATTATGTGTAAGGCAATTCTATCCTTATTGGAGTGTCCGGGATTATAAGCTTCGAATTTGGTATAGAAGGACCCCTTATATCCTTCAACGATTTTCTCCAAGCGGATCAAAGGGGTATTTCCGATCAATGAGAGGATGTTTTTTTCAACCTTGAGTCCGCTGTTGGTTTTATTTTTTTTCATCATCTAGCGTTGCAAAAATAACACTTTTTTTTTAGACGATTTCTTCTCCAAGTCAATTATGAATGCAAATTTTTTGGCCAACTCTTTCAGACTATCAAATCTACCAGATGCCCCGCTGTGACCAGCTTTCATGTTGGTGTCCAAAAACAATAGTTTTTGATCGGTTTTCATAGATCGCAATCGGGCGACCCATTTGGTGGGTTCAAAATATTGTACTTGAGAATCGTGAAGTCCCGAGGTTACCAGCAAATGAGGGTAATCTTGTGCCTTGACCTGATCATAAGGAGAATAAGAAAGCATATAATCGTAATAGGTTTTTTCGTTGGGATTACCCCATTCGTCATACTCAGAGGTGGTCAGGGGTATGGTATCATCGAGCATAGTGGTCACTACATCCACAAAAGGAACATCTGCTATCACCCCGTGATACAAGTCCGGAGCCATGTTGATCACCGCACCCATCAACAGCCCCCCTGCCGAACCGCCATTGGCATACAAATGCTGGGCGGAAGTGTATTTTTCTTCAATCAAGTATCGAGAGCAATCAATGAAATCGTTAAATGTATTTTTCTTTTTCAGGAGTTTACCGTCTTCATACCAATGTCTGCCGAGGTACTCCCCTCCTCGGATATGGGCGATGGCAAAAACAAAACCTCTATCCAATAGACTCAAACGGCTGGAGGAAAAAGAGGGATCGATGGTATGACCGTAGGAACCGTATGCGTAAAGCAAAAGCGGAGTGGTCTCCCCCAACGAGGTGGCTTTGTGATAGACCACGGATATGGGAATCCGTTCCCCATCTCTGGCCTTGGCCCAAAGTCTTTGAGATTTATAATTTTCAGGTTTAAAAGTGCCTCCCAAAACCGCTTGGGTCTTTAAGATTTTCTTTTTTTGGGATAGCATATCAAATTCAATTACAGTGCTTGGGGTGGTTAAAGAATTGAAAACATAGCGCAAATTTGTCGATTTAAAATCCGGGTTGTAGGATATGTAGAGGGTATATGTTTCCTCCTCCATAGGAATATGATAATCGGCGGATTTGTCCCAGCGAATCACCCGCAAACGGGAAAGCCCCTGCTCCCGTTCATTTACCACCATGAACTGATCAAAGAGTTCCAAATCTTCGATCAAAACTTCCTCCCGATGAGGCAACAGTGGTTCCCAATGATCTATGGTAGTTTGATCTGTTGGAGTGCGCATGATTTGGAAGTTCTTTGCCTTGTTGTGATTGGTATGGAGGTAAAAATAATCGCCAAAATGCTCCACATCGTACTCCAAGTTGGGGGTTCTGGGCTGTATCACCCGAAAAACGGCATGGGGTTGATCGGCCTTGATATAGCGATGCTCACTGGTGGTGGTGCTGTGTGAAGATATAAAAATGTATTCCCTTGATTTAGAGGAACTGGCATAGACAGAGTAGGTTTCATCCTCCTCCTCATAGACCAATTGATCCTCCCCTTCTGGGCTATTGATGTTGTGCATTAAAACCGCTTCAGAGCGGAGGGTTTGTTCGTTTTTTCGATTGTAAAAAATATGGGTATTGTCCGCTGCCCAAACACTCCCACCAGTGGTATTCTCTATTTGAGTTTTTAATATTTTTCCACTGTTGAGATCTTTGATTCTCAAGGTGTATTGTCTTCGCGAGACGGTGTCTAGACCAAAAGCTACTTTAGTATTGTCCGGACTTACTGAAATCCCAACCAATCTAAAATAGTCGTGGCCCTTTGCCATGGTATTACAATCAAACAATATTTCCTCGGGTGCAGTCAAGACCTCTTTTTTTCGGGTGTAGATGGGATAATCTTTACCTTCTTCAAAGCGGGTGATGTACCAATAACCATTGTAGAAATAGGGGACAGAAGTATCGTCTTCTTTGATCCTCCCCCGCATTTCCTCGTAAAGTTGTTTCTGAAGCGGCTGCGTATGGGCTGTCATTTTTTGATAGTAGTCATTTTCCCGATCAAGGTAATCCAATACCTCGGGGTGATCCCGCTGGTTGAGCCAGTAATAGGGATCCACTCTTATGTGATCATGAATTTTATGTTGATAGGGAATGGCCTCTAATGTGGGAGGGGCAATTTGAGTGCTCGACATAGTGTCAGGGTTAGTTTTACATCCTAAGGCAAATGTAATGGTGTAAAGGAGGAGAAAAAAACATCTTTGATGAAAGTTTTTGAGCTTGAACATAAGTAGTTTTTTTTGGGGTTCAACTTTTGAAAAATAATGCTTGGGGTCAATAAATTAATTTAAATTTACGTTTTTAAATTACAACCTTTAAAAATGATTTCTTCGGAAAAAGAAAAAAATCTTAAAGATCGCCTGGATGCGTTAAGGGGGTATCTTTGACGTTGATGCCAAAAAAATTGAAATTACCAACTTGGAGGAAAGAACGCTTGCTCCCGATTTTTGGAATGACGCCCAAGAGGCGGAAAAATTGATGCGTGAGATCAGAAACCTCAAGAAATGGGTGGAAGATTACGAAGCGGTAAAGCAAAAACAGGATGACTTATCTGTGCTGATGGAATTTCAACAAGCTGGAGAAGTTACCGATGCTGAAATTGAAGACCATTTCTCCCAAACCCTTGCCTTATTAGAAGGAATAGAGTTCAGGAATATGTTGTCCGATGAAGGCGATGATTTGAGTGCCGTACTTCAAATCACAGCTGGTGCTGGAGGGACAGAAAGTTGTGATTGGGCAGCGATGCTGATGCGTATGTATCTGATGTGGGCAGAAAAAAACCAATTGCAAGTCAAAGAGCTCAACCATCAACCAGGAGAGGTTGCCGGGATCAAAACAGTGACCTTAGAAATCAATGGTGCTTTTGCTTTTGGATGGCTCAAAGGAGAAAATGGAGTGCACCGACTGGTACGCATCTCGCCTTTCGACAGCAATGCCAAACGGCATACCTCCTTTGCTTCTGTTTATGTTTATCCCTTGGTTGACGATACGATCGAAATTGTAGTGAACCCTGCCGATATCACTTGGGAGACCATGCGCGCCAGTGGTGCAGGTGGACAAAATGTGAACAAAGTTGAAACTGCCGTGCGATTGCGGCACCACCCCACCGGAATCATGATCGAAAATTCCGAGACCCGCTCGCAACTGGAAAATAAGAACAAAGCCATGCAACTGCTTAAATCGCAACTTTACGAAATCGAGCTGCAAAAAAAATTGTCGGCAAGAAACGAGATTGAAGCTTCCAAAAAGAAAATCGAATGGGGGTCTCAAATCAGAAATTATGTGATGCATCCCTATAAAATGGTAAAAGACGTAAGAACCCAAACCGAGAGCAATGACGTAGATGCCATAATGAACGGGGGGATCGATGCTTTTTTAAAAAGTTATTTGATGCTGATGGGGCAAAAAGAAAACTAAGGACATGAAAAATATTAAAAACATCATTTTTGATTTGGGAGGGGTTTTGATCGACTGGAACCCTGAGTACGTTTATTTGGAAGTATTTGAGGGGGATCGAAAAAAAATGCAATGGTTTTTTGATGAGATCTGTACCATGGATTGGAACGAAAACCAAGATGCCGGATACCCCCTCCAACAAGCAACTGAGGATCGGGTTCAAATGTTTCCCCAACACGAAGAATGGATCCGAATGTACTATGGACGTTGGGAGGAGATGCTAGGTGAAGCCGTTAAGGGAACGGTTGTAATCCTGAATCAACTCCTCAAAAACCCGGACTACCGAGTAATCGCCCTGACCAATTGGAGTGCCGAGACTTTTCCCGTGGCACTGGAGCGATTTGAATTCCTGCACCGTTTTGAAGGGATTGTGGTCTCCGGAACCGAAAAAACGCGAAAGCCCTTTCCTGAGATATACCAGTTGGCGCTAGATCGTTATGGATTCAAAGCAGAGGAAAGCCTTTTTATAGACGATAATGCAAGAAACGTGGAGGCCGCATCAAAAATGGGGATTACGAGTATCCATTTCAAAAGTCCCGAGGGTTTGAAAGTGGAACTGAAAAAAAACGCCATCAAACTCTAAAAAGGAGTTTCGTCCTCATTGTCATTGGGCAGGTCAAAAGCATCATCGGGTCCAGGTAATCTACCCATACTAGCCCTACCCTCATTTTCATTCATTTTAGATTCAAATTCATAAGAGGAATTGTTGGTTTGCAGGTCTTCAAATTTACCGAGCTGACCGATAAATTTCATTCGGATGTTATCCAACCCACCATTACGGTGTTTGGCAACAATAAATTCGGCTTGGCCAACAGATGAAGTGTGTTCTTCATCATCCCATTCTTCGATTCCGTAATACTCTGGACGATATATAAAGGAAACAATATCGGCATCTTGCTCAATGGCACCGGATTCCCTGAGGTCGGACAGTTGGGGCCGCTTGGTTCCTCCTCTGGTTTCTACTGCTCTGGAAAGCTGTGACAATGCTATAACCGGAATGTCCAATTCTTTGGCCAAAGATTTAAGGTTCCGTGAGATGGTAGAAATTTCTTGTTCTCTGTTTCCGGCTTTACTACTGCTTCCGGCAGTCATTAGCTGTAGGTAATCCACCACGATGAGTTTAATTTGGTACTGTGAAGCCAATCGACGTGCCTTGGCACGCAAATCAAAAATGGACAAAGCTGGGGTATCATCGATATAGAGCGGTGCCTTTTCCAAGTCTGCAACCTTTACGTTGAGTTGTTTCCACTCATGGCTGGCGAGTTTTCCAGTCCTTAATTTTTCTGAAGACAAACCTGTCTCGGCCGATATCAGTCGTGTGATCAATTGTACAGATGACATCTCCAATGAAAAAAAGGCAACGGGGGTATTTTGGATCACTGCGATATTTCTGGCCATGGAAAGGGTCAAGGCGGTTTTTCCCATACCCGGACGTGCAGCTATAATGATCAAATCACTGGGTTGCCATCCGGAGGTAAGCTCATCGAGTTTTTCGAAACCAGAGGCAACGCCACTTAGACCGTCTTTGTTGGCAATTTCTTCAATTTTTTTCTTGGCCAATAGCACCAAGTTCTGTGCCGTATCGGAAGATTTTTTAATGTTTCCCT
>CBFIIP010000079.1:0-17999 GCA_965662705.1 Flavobacteriaceae bacterium | reverse complement strand
TAAAATATGCGCCCCTTTGTTCAGTGCTAAGCTGTGGAGGGCTGTGGTGCCGTTGAGGGCCTCTTCGGGCGTGACACTTAGTTTTTTGTAGATCATGGATTTTCTGGAAACCCCAACCAGTAACGGGAGTTCGAGGCTGTGGAAGAGGTCTAAGTTATTGAATAATTCGTAGTTGTGTTCTAGGGTTTTTCCAAAACCAAATCCGGGGTCTATAATGACATCATTGATTCCTTTCTCATAGGCCAATTGTACTTTTTCGGAAAAATAATAAAGGACTTCTTGGGTAACGTTTTGGTACTGTGGGTTTTCTTGCATTTTTTGAGGAGTGCCTAAAATGTGCATGAGTACATAGGGCGCAGGATAGTTGCCTACGGTCTCCATCATCTTGCTGTCGAATTGACCTCCAGAGATGTCGTTGATCATGGCCGCACCTCTGTCCAGACTTCCTTCAGCGACGGTTGAGCGGTAGGTATCCACAGAAAAATAGACCTCCGGAAACGTATTAATTAGCTTTTCCAAAACGGGGTAAAGTCTTTTTTGCTCCTCGTCCTCAGAAATCTCCGCTGCACCCGGTCGTGTGCTACAGGCGCCCAGATCAATAAAGAAGGCCCCTTCATTTATCATTTTTTCGGTTTGTTGGACTGCGCTTTCCTCAGAATTGAACCTGCCGCCATCAAAAAACGAGTCGGGCGTCAGATTGAGAATCCCCATGATTTTGGGTTCGTTTAAGTCGATTAGATTTCCTTTTAGGTTGATGGTCATGATGTAAATAAATGCTGTTAAACTTTTAACGATGCTCTTTTACAGAGTGAAAAAAAATCTCGACATTTATGCCAAAGATAATTAAACCCATGACATCTACTCCTGAGCAGTATCAAAGGGTAATCAAAAATTGTAAGTCACTGTTTGTTAAAAAGATGCAGGACTACGGAAGTGCATGGCGCATTTTGCGTTTGCCATCATTGACGGATCAGATTTTTATCAAGGCGCAAAGGATACGCGGTCTGCAAACCAATGCCACCCAGAAAATTGAGGAAGGAGAGGTTTCAGAGTTTATCGGCATCATTAACTATTCTTTGATGGCACTGATCCAGATTGAGTTGGGCATATCCGAAAATCCCGACTTGGATACTGATGCGGCCTTAGCTCAGTTCGAAAAACAGGAGCGATTGGTTTACGAGCTAATGTTGGCCAAGAATCATGATTATGGGGAAGCTTGGCGCGATATGCGGGTGAGTTCGCTTACCGATTTGATTCTGCAAAAATTGATGCGGGTTAAACAAATAGAGGGTAATGACGGCAAAACCATCGTGAGTGAGGGTATTGAAGCCAATTATCAAGACATTGTCAATTACGCAGTTTTTGCCTTAATCCATCTGAAAGCATTCGAAGATTAGATGATAATGAATATACTTTCTAAGCTCTTCTATGCTCTTTTAACCCTGTTGGGTGTGGTCAGTTTGGTTTTTTTTCTTTTCAATGTTTTACCGGGTGATCCTGCACAGATGATGTTGGGACAAAATGAAAGCCTTGAGCAACTGGCAGTAGTTCAAAAAAAATATGGTTTTGACCTGCCCATTTCAAAACAATATGCCTTGTATTTGAACGATTTATCGCCCATTTCTGTTCACTCCAAAAATACCGATGACCTCTCCTTCTATAGCGAGGATAAATATACCGCCTTCCCTTTGTATCAAAATGATCGTTATGCACTGGTAATAAAATATCCCTATTTGAGAACTTCTTATCAGAAAAGAGGTAAGAAAGTATCAACGGTAATCGGGGAAACTTTTTTTAATACCTTGATATTGGCTTTGGCCTCTATTCTTGTAGCCATTGTTTTAGGGATTTCATTGGGTATTGTGGCGACACTGAATCACAACAGTTGGTTGGATCGTATTTTCCAATTGGTCAGTACCTTAGGGATGAGTGTTCCTTCTTTTTTTAGTGCCATCCTTTTTTCATGGTTTTTCGGTTTTTTGTATCACCAATATACGGGCTTGAACATGAGTGGAAGCCTATACGAAATGGATGATTTTGGCGAGGGTAGGGTGTTGCAGTTAAAAAATCTCCTGTTGCCTGCGGTGGTGTTGGGTATCCGTCCCATTGCGGTGATCATTCAATTGATGCGCAGCAGTTTGCTCGATGTTCTTTCACAAGATTATATCAAAACCGCCTATTCCAAGGGCCTATCGACTTTTAAAGTCATCTATAAACACGGCATCAAAAATGCGTTGAACCCCGTGGTAACAGTGATTTCGGGCTGGTTCGCCTCCCTACTTGCAGGGGCTGTTTTTGTAGAATATATTTTTGGTTGGAAAGGGATGGGAAAAGAAATTGTAACCGCCCTCAACACCTTCGACATCCCAGTCATTATTGGAATTGTCCTTACCTTATCGAGTGTGTTTATACTGATCAACCTTGCCGTAGATTTTATCTACGCTATGCTGGATCCAAAAGTCAAAATGTTTTAATATATACAAATAATGAGAAAAAAAATTGTTGCTGGAAACTGGAAAATGAATAACAACAAAGCGGAAACTGCCGCATTGATCCAATCCCTTACCCCTTTTAACTTTTCTGCTGAAGTGCGGGTGATGGTAGCCCCTGCATTTACCCATTTGGTTCAGGCGGAAGAATTAACCCAAGGCAGTAGAGTAGAGGTTTTGGCCCAAAACATGAATGCTGCCGAATCAGGAGCTTATACGGGAGAAATCTCTGCTGCGATGCTGAGCAGTATCGGTATCCAAAAGGTTATTTTGGGCCATTCGGAGCGACGCGCCTATTACAATGAAACGGATGATTCTCTTAAAGCTAAGGTCATTACGGCTTTAACCCATGACATGGAAATTGTTTTTTGTTTTGGGGAGGAATTAGACCAGCGCAAAGCAGGCAGTCATTTTGAGGTGGTTAAAACCCAACTGGAAACGGCCCTTTTTGATTTGACACCATCACAGTGGTCCAAGGTGATCTTGGCCTATGAGCCGGTTTGGGCCATTGGTACGGGCGAGACGGCCTCCCCCGAGCAGGCACAGGAAATGCACGCTTACATCCGAAATTTAATCGCTTCTAACTACAATCAGGCCTTGGCGGATTCCATTTCTATTCTTTATGGAGGAAGCGTAAAACCTGCAAATGCCCAATCCATTTTCTCTCAGCCCGATGTGGATGGAGGGCTGATCGGTGGGGCCTCGTTAAAAGCAGACGATTTTAAGGCCATCATTCAATCTGCATAAATGGCATTTACCTATTTGGAGATGGAAGTTGTTTTGTCTCCAATAGCTCCATGGAGGCCGCTGATGATTGCCCAGATGGGGGCAGTGGGCTTTGAAAGCTTTATGGAAACGGATCATGGGTTTATGGCCTATATTCCTGAAAAAGATTTCCGGGAAAAAGATTTTTTGGCCATCGAAGTTTTTGAGCTAAAAGACCTTCAGATTGAATGGAAAATCCAAAGCATTGCTCCCCAAAATTGGAATCGTGAATGGGAAGAAAATTTTACACCGATCCGAGTAGGGGAACGTTGTGTGGTCAGGGCCGATTTTCATCCGCCCGAAAAGGCTGAGTATGAATTGGTGATCACTCCTAAAATGAGTTTTGGAACCGGCCACCACGAAACCACCCAAATGATGATTTCTCTATTGTTGGAATTGGGTTGCGATCAAAAAATGGTCTTAGACATGGGTTCAGGTACTGGTATTTTGGCCATTTTAGCCGAAAAAATGGGAGCTAAATCCGTACTGGCCATCGATAATGACCCCTGGTGTGTAGAAAACATTCAGGAGAATCTATTGTTGAATCACAGTCAATTTATTGATGCAGCTTTGAATCACTTGGTTCCTACTCATAAGGCGTATGATTTGGTTTTGGCCAACATCAACCGCAATGTTTTAATGGAACAATTGGATGATTATGCTGCGGTATTGTCGGGTGGGGGAGATTTATTGATAAGTGGTTTTTACGAAAAAGATTTAGAGCGGATTCAAAATCAGGCCGAAATACTGGAATTTAGATTTATTCGTAAATTTGAAAAAAATCGCTGGCTTGCTGCCCATTTTACCAAAACATGAATATTGAAAAGCCACAAATTGAGAAAGAAAGTGATCTGGCCATTTCTACCGAGGTGGAGCGAGAACACGAGATCATTCTCTACAATGACGATGTCAATACTTTTGACCATGTTATCAATACCCTTGTTGCCTACTGCGATCACACTTTGGAGCAAGCTGAGCAATGTACCTACATCGTTCACCATACGGGAAAGTGTGCCGTAAAGTCAGGATCTTATGATGAGTTGGAGCCCATCTGCATCAAATTGTTGGAAGCGCAACTTTCTGCCGAGATTCATTGACTTTATTGTTTAATTTTTTTGTATTTTTTTATAACAGAATAAAACACGAAATTTGTGAAATGAAAAATTTAGCCCTAACCTTTGCATTTATTTTTTTTGTTAAAGTAGGTGTCTGCCAAAATCAAAATGCTATGGAACAAACGATTTATCAATTCAAAGTTAAAGACATTGAAGGCAATGAATTTGATTTTGAAAATTTGAGAGGAAAGAAAATTATGGTGGTCAATACGGCATCTAAATGTGGTCTTACTGGCCAGTACAGGGGACTCGAGAAGCTTTATGACCAATATAAAGGCAGTGGTTTTGTGATTGTTGGTTTCCCTGCCAATGATTTCATGTGGCAAGAGCCGGGGACCAATAAGGAGATTGCCGAGTTTTGTGAAAAGAACTATGGGGTTAGTTTTCCCATGATGAGTAAAATCACCGTTAAGGGCAGCGGAATGCATCCTTTGTACAAATTTCTTACACAAGTAGAGCAAAACGGTTATAAGAGTTCGAGCGTTTCTTGGAATTTTCAAAAATACCTGATTGGAAGAAATGGTAAACTAGAAAAAATCATTACACCAAGAACAGCACCCATGTCGGAAGAAGTTACAGAATGGGTCGAGGAAACAGTTACTGCCATCAATTGACACTATGAAATTAGACCTTTTGGCCTTCGGTGCACATCCCGATGATGTAGAACTGGGTTGTGGAGGTACACTTGCCAAAGCAGTGGCCCAAGGAAAAAAAGTCGGCATTGTGGATCTTACGCAGGGAGAAAAGGGTACCCGTGGCAATGTAGCCATCCGGGCTAAAGAATCTGAAGGGGCAGCCGCCCTGCTTGGAGTGGAGTTGAGGGAAAACTTAAAGTTTAGAGACGCCTTTATCGTCAATGACGAAAACCATCAGATGGACGTCATTCGTGTTTTGCGAAGATATACCCCTGAGATTGTTTTGTGTAATGCAGTTAAGGATCGACATATAGATCATGCCAAGGCCGCTGAGTTGGTCAGTCATGCCTGTTTTTTGAGTGGATTAGAGCGTATTGAAACGGTCGGTTTTGTAGGGGAAAAACAAGAGGCTTTCCGCCCCCGTCATGTTTTTCACTACATTCAGTGGGAGGAACTTACACCTGATTTTGTGGTGGATATTTCAGGTTTTTTAGACCAAAAGATGGAGGCTGTCAAAGCTTTTAAAAGTCAGTTCTATGACGAAAAAACCGATGCAGCCGATACCCCCATCAGTTCACTGAATTTTATAGAGAGTGTCGCCTCGCGTGCCAAGAATATGGGAAGATTGATCTACAGAGCGGCCGGAGAGGGGTTTACGACAGAGCGATTGCTGGCGGTTGAAAATTTTGACAGCTTACTCTAAATTATAGCAAAAAGTCATTAAATTTGCCTCCCATTACGGTGGTTGTAGCTCAGCTGGTGAGAGCGCTAGATTGTGGTTCTAGAGGTCGCCGGTTCGAAACCGGTCTTCCACCCATAAAAAAAGGGGTGCCATTGGCAACCCTTTTTTTGATATTCTTATTTTCCTTAAGGATTTCAGTAAAAAGGTTTTCAATTTGAGTTACTTTAAAATGCTAACGAATCACCCAAAGGAGTTAATACAATGATGGACATTCATCAATCTAACGCCCGTTTTTATCTATGTTTAAATACTTCTTATTGGAGTTGAGCCGAATACGTTCTTCTCGGTTGGCGAGTTCCCATAAAGTGTAAAAGATAAAACGAGCCCTTTTGGTTAACAATGGGAAATTGATTTTTTCGACGGTATCTGTTGGGAGATGATAATCCTCGTGAGTACCGCTAAAGTAAAGGATGACAGGGATATCGTTTTTGGCAAAATTGTAATGGTCTGAGCGGTAATAATAGCGATTGGCATAATACCTCCCCCTTTCATAAACTTTGAGTTGAGGATCATTGTAACGAAAATCCAAATCCAAGCCGGTGTATTTTTCGTTGGTTGCTACTGAAATGTCATGCAGATCTTGCGAAAGGATATCAGATCCGATCAGGTACAAATAATCATCATCAACATCATGAAGGGAATCGTTTCTTCCAATCATATCAATATTAAGGTTGACAACGGTATCCTCCAAGGGGTAGAGGGGGTGATCCGCGTAAAATTCTGATCCCAACAAGCCTTCCTCCTCGCCGGTTACGTGTAAAAAAACAATGGATCTTTTAGGTCTTATTCCTTTTTTTACTGCCAATTGTATGGCTTCTGCTATTTCAAGCATGGTCACTGTTCCTGACCCATCATCATCGGCACCATTATTGATTTGCCCACCTTCTGTTCCAATATGATCAAGGTGCGCTGTAAAAATGATATACTCATTGGGAAATTCACTCCCAGTAATGACAGCGGCAACATTTTCTGTTGAAACCATTTTACCGTCAACCTTTAATGTCATTTCCTGAAAATAATTGTTAGTTCCCTCCGCCGGTTGGATGTTCAAATCCATGTAGAAATCCCTCAAAAAATCTACGGCAATTTTTTGCCCCTTGCTACCGGTTCTTCTGCCTTTAAAATAGTCGGAGGCATAGACATAAAGCAGTTCCTTTAGTTCTTGTTCTGTGATGGATTGTGCAAATTTCTCGGGATCTACTTCTTGTCCCTTTATTAGAACACTGAAGGATAAAAACAGGATAAATAAAAAACGAATCATGTCAATATATTGTCTTTTTGGGTAATCTTTTCGTTGATACCGTCCCAGAGTGCAATGCGCATTTGGAGGGCGGTTTTAGAAGCCAAAACGGCTTCCTCCCATTTAATGGGATCCATTCCGCAAAGATTTTTAATCATATCCAAGGCCATGGGTCCATGACTGTCTCCATCCACCTCAATATGACGTTCAAAGTAATAAATAGTTTTATCAAAGTGATGATCACCCTCACGGTTCATGTTTTTGATCATGGAAATAAACATGTCCGGGATCAGATCCTCTCTACCAAAGGTGAAAACAGCGGCAATCTTATGGGTTTTACCTTCTTCAATAATATCGAAAGTAAAACGTAGGAAATTAGCTACATGATCCGGCAATTCGGCTTGATCAATGGCCTCAAAAATGGTAATGCCAAGCTGCAATGCGTTCAACAACTGCTCAATACCTCGGGTATTAGCGCCAATCTGTTTCATGGCGTTGAGATACATTTCAAAATGACTGACGGATTTACCGTCTTTGTCTATATCCGTCTCCTCTCCCCATACGATTTCATTAATTAATCGTGCGGCAGAGCTATTCGTTGGGGGTTGCCAGGGTAGGGAAGTGGTGGTCAGGTCCAACTGTAATTTTTTGACCAAAGACATAAAGTCCCATACGGCATAAACATGGGATTCCATAAAGTACCGCAGTTCCTTAATCGAACTGATATTGTGGTACAATGGATGGTGGATTAATTGTTCTTTAAGGGGTAATAATTGTGTTTCTAAGCTCTTAATCATGATTCATTTCAACTTGGCGCAAATATAGTTATAACGTATTAAAATTCCATTGTTTTATCCCCCCCAACCATTTTTTATTTCGATACTAAAAAAAGATTTTCTTATGTTTTATAAAACCATTTTTTTGATGTATAATTGCATATTATTTATAATAAGTCTAATTAAAAATAAATCATATTATGCCCAGAACTTTTCAAACATTTGTTTTCTTATTCATTGGTTTTATGTCATTCGCCCAAAGCGTTTCAGATAGTTTAATGATCTACAATGCACAAAACCTCTTGCAAATCAATGGTTATCAAAGAATCCTTCAAAACCTTGAAGCAGTCCCCAACGGTATGACTTTTGGGGGGTATGCGGAAGTGCTCTACAATCAGCCTGAATCCCTAAATGGAGAGATTGACGTCCAACGATTGATTTTGCTATTTGGTTACAAATTCGATGACCGCACCCAGTTTGTTACGGAGGTTGAATTTGAACACGTCAAAGAGGTTTATATTGAACAGGCCTTTGTCAATTATGCATTGAGTAATTCATTGAATGTAAGGGCAGGCTTGATGCTGGTGCCGATGGGGATCATTAACGAATATCACGAACCTACAACTTTTAATGGTGTTGAGCGCCCTTCTCTGGATAACAAGTTGGTTCCTTCGACTTGGCGTGAAATTGGAATCGGCGTATCGGGACGGTCAGACGGTTTGTCTCTCAGGTATCAAGCCTATATTTTCAATGGTTTCCTTTCTCACAACGGTGTTGATGGATTGATCAAGGGCTCCAATGGATTGAGATCCGGAAGGCAAAAAGGAGCTGAGTCTGTTTTTAGGACACCCAACCTTTCTATGAAGCTGGATTATTATGGCATCAATGGGCTTAGGCTAGGCTTATCCGGTTATTTTGGTAGTACTCAGGCTGACGACGAAGTTTTTGACACAGCAGGCAGTACGGTTAGCATGTCAATGTTGGGATTGGATGCCCGGTATGCTTTCAGAAAATTTACGGCAAGAGGCCAGTACATAACTACCACATTTAATGATGCTGAAGCATACAATCAATTCACAGGTAAAGATTTGGGATCAGGAATGTCAGGCTACTATATCGAAGGAGCATACAATTTATTACCCATTACCAATCGTCAAAGGTTATTCGCTTTTGTTCGTTATGAGGATTTTGACACCCATCGTTCGGTTCCAACCAATACCCTAAGAAATCCTGCATTTCACAGAAAGGAAATCACAACAGGCCTTTCGTATCACATTGCACCGGGTGCCATTTTTAAGGTGGATTACCAATCTAAATCCACAGGATTAATGGACAGTCAAAAAGGGCAATACAACGCAGGAGTGGGGGTTTGGTTTTGATCCCTTATCTTTAATTAAATTTAATCTAAATAAACTTGTAATTTAAAGATCACCCTACTATCTTTGGATAGATTTTAGAAAACAGATGTCTTCATTAGCTCAAATCACGCTCACCTTAATATGTTTTTTAAACACTGCCGTTGGTTTTAATATCAACCAACTCATTCACAAAAAAATGCAAAAAGAAATCACCAAAGTTTTTTCTTGCAAGGATTTTAAATTGGAAGAACTAACTGGCACACAGGGTTTTCAATTCGAAAAGAGTACTTTTTTGTTGGATCATAAAATTTTCAAAATCGACAGGGCCAGTGAGTTATTGGGTTATGCTTTTGTAGGTACTGCACCAAGTAAAACAGATGCTTTTGAGTACCTGATTATCTTTGATCCCAATTTCATTCAGAAAAAAGCTAAAATCCTAGTTTATCGTGAAGACTACGGGGGTGAAATTTCCAGCAGTCGTTGGCTCTCCCAGTTCATGGACAGTAGTCCTGAAGCTCAGTTTGTTTATGGTGACAATATCAGTGCCATTTCCGGAGCCACTATTTCGGTTAAATCCATGACCAACTCCATTAACCATGTTTATTCCCAGTTACAGCTTCAATTATCGATAGCGAGTAGATAACGATGTCTGATTTATATTTAATAAAAAACCTTTCTCGGCCAGTAAAGTATTTTATTGGCTTTTTTTTAGTGCTGTTATCCGTTGGATATTTTACCGGTTTGGCATTTGTAGCTCAGACAGACGCAACGACTACTAAGGGTATAGAAATGAACTACAATGGCAACGAGGATCAACCAGATCCACAAGTGCTCAAATTTAAAAAAAGCAGTAGGGAGATGTTGACCATCATACACACCCATGTACTCTCCATTAGTATGATTTTTTTTCTTACCGGAGTTTTAATGTGGGGAACTGAACTAAGTGTCTTTTGGAAAAAAGTACTTACCATTGAACCTTTTATTTCTGTTTTTGTAACCTTTGGAGGGATCTATATAATTTGGATGGGCTATACCGTTTTAACATATTTAGTAATACTTTCAGGGGTACTTATGACACTGTCCTATTCGTTTGCCATTTATTTTATTTTTAAGGACTTGTTAAAAAAGCCCAACGTAGCTTAGTGCAGATTTATTTCTTATATTTGCATGCAATTACTTTTATATTAATTGCATATGATTTCTGACAAATTTATTGGTCAAGGCCTTACCTACGACGATGTTTTGTTGGTACCCTCATTTTCAGAAATCCTTCCTCGTGAGGTCTCCATTACTTCTCGTTTTTCCAGAAACATTGGACTCAACGTTCCTGTTGTTTCTGCGGCTATGGATACAGTTACTGAAAGCAAGATGGCCATTGCCATGGCGCAAGAGGGAGGCATAGGGGTGTTGCACAAAAATATGACCATCGAGGACCAAGCCAACAAAGTAAGGACTGTAAAAAGAGCCGAGTCTGGGATGATCATTGATCCCGTAGTGATGACCATCGATTCCTACGTCAAGGATGCGAAGGAGAATATGGCACATTATAAAATTGGAGGAATTCCTATCATTGACGATCAAAACCGATTATTGGGTATTGTTACTAACCGTGATTTGCGCTTTGAAAAAAACGACGCCCGACCCATTGCAGAGGTGATGACTTCCAAAAATCTCATTACTGTAAAAGAAGGCACATCTCTTGAGGAGGCAGAGGTTATTCTACAAAAGCACAAAATTGAAAAATTACCTGTGATTAATGCCGACAACATTTTGGTGGGCTTGATAACCTTTAGAGATATCACAAAACACAGGGCCAAGCCAAATGCCAATAAGGACGAACTAGGAAGGTTACGAGTAGCAGCTGCTGTTGGAGTGACTAACGATTTATTAGAGCGTACTGCAGCCTTGGTCAAATCCAATGTGGATGCAGTAGTCATCGATACGGCGCATGGTCATTCCGAGGGGGTTGCCACCGCCCTTAAAAATGTTAAGGATACTTTTCCGGATTTGGATGTAGTGGTCGGTAATATTGCAACTTCAGAAGCGGCCAAGTATTTGGCCGACTTAGGTGCAGATGCTGTCAAAGTGGGGATTGGACCAGGTTCAATTTGTACCACAAGGGTCATCGCAGGGGTAGGTTACCCCCAGCTTTCTGCTATTATTGAAGTGTACAAGACTCTAGGAGGAACTGATATTCCCATCATAGCCGATGGAGGGATTCGCTACACTGGAGACATTCCTAAAGCCGTTGCTGCAGGTGCAGATGCTGTTATGCTAGGCTCACTTTTGGCCGGTACCCAGGAATCTCCTGGAGAAACAGTCATTTTTGAAGGGAGAAAGTTTAAAACCTACAGGGGAATGGGGTCTGTAGAGGCTATGGAAAAGGGGAGTAAAGACCGCTATTTCCAAGATGTTGAGGACGATATAAAAAAGTTGGTGCCCGAGGGGATTGTTGGAAGGGTGCCATACAAAGGGGATTTGAACGAAAGCATTCATCAGTTTGTTGGAGGACTCAGAGCAGGAATGGGTTATTGCGGTACCAAAGACATTAAAACCCTACAAGAAAAAGGAAAATTTGTAACCATAACAGCATCTGGTATCAAAGAAAGTCACCCGCACAATATCAGCATTACAAAAGAAGCCCCGAATTACAGCCCTTGATTTAGTGAGCAACTAATTTTTGGGTAAAAATCCTATTGTCAGTTGTTTCAATCCGGATGATGTATATGTTTTGCTTTTCCAGATTGACTGGAATAACCACCTTTGAAAAATCCTGGATGTTCATGTCCATGATTTTATTGCCAATAATAGAATAGATTTTTAAATTGCCGTTGATATGTTCCCCTTGGATCAAAATTGTATTGTTGCGGTAAATAATGTTGAGCGCACCATCAGCTTCGGACTGAGGTTGAGTGAACAAAACAGGGGAGGGGAGATTGTGATTCGCCGTGGTGGTGGACAGCGAAAAAAACAAAAAACAAAAAGTAAGAAAACGATGATTCATTACTTTTAAATATAGTTGCAATTTACAACTTCTTTTAATAAGTTCAAAAAAATATCAACACAATAAAACACTGTGAATCATTAACTTATAAACTTTATTAAGAATAATTAATTTAATTGTTAATAAATCATGCAATATTTTGCAATATAAACGTTCCAACAACAATGATTAGAAATTACAGCTTTTCACTTTTTGCAGTTTGCTCTTTTTTACTCCTTTCATCGCTATTGATATCATGTGAAGGCATCACACAAGCCTCTCAAGATCGACTGATTGCTAGGGCAGACAACCACTATTTGTATTGGTCAGACATTGAAAGTAATTTACCAATCTTCTCTTCCAAAGAAGACAGTTTGGTTAAGGTAAATAACCTGATCAACGAATGGGCGCGGCAAAAACTGATTTATGAAAAGTCATTGATCAATTTGTCTGAAGACAAAATTTCGGATCTGAACGCTATGGTTGACGATTATAAATCCAACTTATTCAAGAATGCCTATCGTGAGTTTATTCTAAAATCATCTTTAGATAGCCTATTTATAGCGGGTTCTGTCAGTGATTATTATGAGAAAAATCGCAATGGATTTGTACTAAAAGAGGCCATCTATCGCATACGATATATTGGTCTGCCATTGGACAATGTTGATCGAAAGGAAATCACCCGCAGATTCAAAAGTTTCAATCGCGAAGATGTAACCTATTTGGATTCGCTTTCCTTTCAGTTTTCCAGTTACTTTCTTTCGGATTCCACTTGGCTAAAAGAATCTGAGATTAGGAATCGTTTGGATTTTTTAAATGAAAGTCAACAAAATCGCTTTATAAAATCCCCAAATTATTATGAAGTAAAAGACAGTTTAGTATTATATTTGTTAAGCTTAGTAGAACAATTAGATCCGGGAAATATAGCCCCTCTACCCTATGTTGAGCAGACCATCAAAGATTTAGTTTTTAACAAAAGAAAAATCGAATTTTTAAGATCATTCGACAATGATATTTTACAAGACGCCATTAAAAACAAAAAATTTGAAAAGTATTAACCAATTGTTTTACAATATCTTGTGTTTTTTAATATCAACAAACACTTTATTTTTAGTAGCACAGTCTAACCAAGATACACTCCCTCAAAAAATCAAAGTTGATGGGGTCTCTGCCGTGGTGGGAGATTATGTTATTTTGGAGTCCGATATTGACAAAACAATCGTTGACATGGAATCGCAAGGCATTTCGACCAAAAACATCAGCCGTTGTGAATTATTGGGCAAACTCATGGAGGACAAACTCTATGCCCATCATGCCATTCAGGACAGTTTGGAGGTCAGTGATCAAGAGATCTACGATTATGTGGATCAAAGTATTGCCTATTTTACCGATCAATTGGGTAGCATTGAAAAGGTGTTGGAGTTTTACAAGAAACCGGATGAGTTGTCATTTAGAGATGAGCTATTTAGAATCAATAAAGTTCAAAAGCTTTCTTCAATGATGCAATCTAAAATCGTTGATGATATTGAAATTACTCCAGAGGAGGTTAGAACTTTTTTTAATCAAATTCCACCAGATGAACTTCCCACTTTTGGGACTGAGCTTGAGATTTCTCAAATTGTCTTTGAGCCCAAAGTTTCTGATGAAGAAAAAGATCGTATTATTAATCAATTGAAATCATTTAAAAGAGATGTAGAAGAATTGGGAATGAGTTTTTCTTCCAAAGCGGTCTTGTATTCTCAAGATCCGGGATCAAGAGCCAACGGTGGTAAATACACCCTTCACCGAAAAAAACCTCGAATGGTTAAGGAATTTCGAGACATTGCTTTTAGCATGCAAGAAGGACAGATTTCAGATCCCTTTAAAACAGATTTTGGATGGCATATCATCTTTGTAGAGCGTATTAGAGGCAACGAAGTGGATGTGAGGCACATCCTACTCACTCCAAAGATAAATGAGCAGCAATTAGAGGATACCCGAAAAATTTTAGATACACTGAGGACAAGAATCCTTGATGGGGAAATTACTTTTGAAAAAGCGGCATTTAATTTTTCAAACGAAAAAGAAACCCGACTCAATGGAGGGGGAATCATCAATCCTACCACTGGTGACAGAAGATTTGAACTGACCAAAATGGATCCCTTACTTTATAACCAAATCAGAGATTTGGAGGATGGTGAGATTTCGGTTCCACTATTGGATGAGGATCGCTCGGGTCTAAAAAAATATAAAATCCTAAAGGTTACTAATCGCTACGATGAACACTTGGCAGATTACTCCAAAGATTATATTAAAATAAAAGATTTGGCCTTAAAAGAAAAGAAGTTAAAGGCTATTCAGCGTTGGATGACGGAAAAGATTGAAATGACTTATATCAGTTTAAACAAGGATTTCAATCAGTGTGAATTCATCAACAATTGGAGGAAATTATAATCAGTTTTTAAAATACTTAGTCGGTACCCAAAGCATTCCAAAACACTCACCCCCCTCTTTTCCAAGATGTTTGTGATGGATTTTATGGGCTCTTCTTACCGCTTTTGCATACCGGTTGTTGGCATTCCTAAATATTTTAAATCTTTGGTGAATAAAAATATCGTGCACCAAAAAATAGGTCATTCCGTAAATAAAAATTCCAATGCCAATGGGCAATCCCGCCCAAAAATTGTATTCTCCCCAAAGGATTACAAAACCACTGCTAACGATAGCATAAAAAATAAAGAAAAGATCATTGCGTTCAAACCACGACTTGTGGTCTTTTTTGTGGTGATCCTTATGCAACACCCATAGAAAACCGTGCATGATGTATTTATGAGAAAACCAAGCCATAAACTCCATAATGATAAAAGTGACTGCCAAAACGCCTATCCATTGCAACTTCTCCATATCAGATCATATTTAAGTGAAATTTGAGATATGATTGTGCCAAAACACCCATTTTTTGATAGTCCGGAACACGAATTCTGGCAGATTGAATTTTTTTTGAAGGGGTATTTTTTAATTTGATCAGTAGCTTTCTATAGTATTTGTAAGCCGTATATACCCCCAGACGAGCACTTTCCGGTAATTTATAAATGCCCTCCAATGCGTGGTCAAAGTCTTTTTCAATGTCTTCGATGATGGAAATTTTACTTTTTTCATCAAAATTAGACAGGTCTAGGTTGGGAAAATAGGTGCGATCCAAGTCAGTAAAATCAGCATTAAGATCCCTCAAAAAATTTACCTTCTGAAAGGCACTTCCTAAAGACATCGCATTAGGCTTTAGTTGCTTAAATTTTTCGGTATCTCCCTCTACAAATACGTTCAAACACATCAATCCAACTACATCTGCAGAACCGTAAATGTATTCTTGATACTCCTCTCTTGTATGATACTTCTGTTTGTGTAAATCCATATTCATGCTCTTTAAGAAAGCATCGATCAAGTCGTTTTGGATATTATTTTGGTGTACGGTATACTGAAATGAATTGAGAATGGGGTTGAGACTGATTTTATTCTCTAGGGCGTGACTTAGGTCTGCTTCAAATCTTTTGAGTAAATCCTTTTTGTTAAAATCATGAAAGCTGTCCACAATCTCGTCAGCAAATCTGACGAACCCATAGATGTTGTAAATGTGTTTCCTGTGTTTTGCTGCAAGCATTCTGGTCCCAAGTGTAAAGGAAGTGCTGTAGCGATGGGTAACCAATTTACTACACTCATAAGATATGTTATCAAAATGGCCTTTCAACAGTAATGGTTTTGATGGATAGCTTACGTAAAGCTAAGAAAAAACGATGATAATCTAGATACTTAAACCAAAATTGAAGTTTCCAAGAATTGTTTTTGGAAAGCATCGATGTTTTTGAATAGATAAATATTTTTGGAAATTTTTTCCTTTTGAACAAAAATTTGTTGAGGCCCAAGAATGGCCAAACTCGTATTTCCCTCTTTCAAAAGCGTATCATGGAAGTTTTGTAAATATTCGTTGATTATATCTTTGTTGGGCTCCACAGTGAGGTAGGTTACAAAACAAAGTTCGCTATTCACGCTCATTAATGTTTCCAGACTCTCTGTTTGAAGGGATTGACCCAAGAAAATGGTTCGATACCCAAATTTTAAAATGAAATAATTAAGAAATAAAATACCTAATTCATGTATCTCATTTTCAGGTAAGTATAGTACAAAAGTTTTGTTGTTGCGCTGTGGAATGTATTCTTTTTGTAGAAACTCTGTTTGAATATGTATCTTTTGTTTGATTAGATTGGTGACGAAATGCTCATGAGAAGGGCTAATGGCATTGGTTTGCCACAGAATGCCCAATTCATTCATCAAAGGCATAAAAATGTTAAAGAATACATACTCAAAATCATTTTGAAGTAGAATTTCCTCATAGGTTGCGTCAAACAATACGGTGTCAAAATTGACCATGGACAGTTTCAACGCATTAATCGAAACCTGTTCAGAGTTCGATTTTAGCGCAATTTCGCGTACCATAATAGGAATTTCCTCTTGATCCAAGCTGGCGATTTTAGAAATTTTGAATCCGTGGTTGTACAAAAGGGTAATGTTCAACAGTTTTTGTAGGCTGAGCAGACTGTATCTCCTGATGTTGGTATCCGTACGATCAGGGCTCAAGAGTTCATATCTTTTCTCCCATATACGTATGGTATGAGCCTTGATACCTGATATGTTTTCAAGGTCTTTGATGGTGAATTTACTTTTTACCCGGCTCATAATGTTCAATCTTCAAAAGTAAAATGTTTAACAAAATTACAAAAAAATATAACAGAAACCAAATATATAAGAAAATGAGTGCGCACAAGAAGACTCGAACTTCCACGGGATTTAACTCCCACTAGGCCCTCAACCTAGCGCGTCTACCAATTCCGCCATGTGCGCGACATGTGACTTGGCTGGGTCTCGAACCCAGGACCCTCTCCTTAAAAGGGAGATGCTCTACCAACTGAGCTACCAAGTCCTTAAAGTTTGTGACTTGGCTGGGTCTCGAACCCAGGACCCTCTCCTTAAAAGGGAGATGCTCTACCAACTGAGCTACCAAGTCTTTTTGAGGGTGCAAATATAAGATCAATTATTTACTTTTCAACTCCAATTGTTATAAATTTGGAGTTCATCAATGGGTGTCTTTCAATGTCAAAATCCCTTATTTTAATGGGTTATATGGGCTCCGGTAAATCTGCATTAGGTAAAGCCTTGGCCGAAGTCAAATCAATTGAATTCATTGACCTTGATGACTATATCGAATCTTACGAAAAATCCACTATTACCCAAATATTTGAAAAAAAAGGGGAGATGTTTTTCCGTAAAAAGGAGCGTTTTTATTTGGAACAATTGCTTGCAGAACCAACCAAAGCGATCATAGCATTGGGGGGAGGAACGCCTTGTTATTTTGACAACATCGATCACATCAATCAATCAGAAAATACGGTCAGTATTTACTTAAAAACGACGCCCAAAACTCTGGCCAATCGGCTGTTTGATCAAAAAGACCATCGTCCTATGATTGCCCACCTGTCCACCCCCGAGGCTTTGGAGCAATTCATTGCAAAACATCTTTTTGAAAGATCTCCTTATTACCTAAAAGCGAAACATCAGTTGGCCACAGATGACCAAACCATAGATGAGTTAGTCGATCAGATCGGCCAATTCCTAACTTAAGTAAACCCCTTCATCTTCTCCAAAGGATACATTGATACGTTCCTTTACGGAGGTAGAAAGTGAAATGCCTTTAAAGTCCCCTTTGATGGGAAAATTTTTATGATTTCTATTCACCAAAACAGCGGTTTGGATATTTTTGATCTCCATGCTTAGAAAATGGGCCACCGCATAGATCAATGTGCTTCCGGTGTTGAGTACATCATCGACTACCACAACCGATTGATTCCTGCAGATTTCCAAATCC
>CBFIIP010000078.1:0-10862 GCA_965662705.1 Flavobacteriaceae bacterium | reverse complement strand
AGGGTTCATGACGTAAAGCAAGCCAAAGAATGTTCCGTTTTATTGCAAGCGCTCAAATAGTTTTTTAATTTTACAAAAACCGCAACCTTGGAAAAGTTTGATTTTCTCAAAATTACCTTCATTGATATCATTGATATCCTCTTGGTAGCGGTCTTGCTTTTTTATGCCTATCGCTTGGTCAAAGGCACAGTTGCCATTAACATTTTTATTGGAATTGTGATCTTCTATCTCATTTGGAAACTCACAGATATCCTCAACCTAGACGTTTTGAGTAACATACTGGGGAAATTCATCAGCGTTGGTTTTTTTGCTCTAATCGTTGTCTTTCAGCAAGAAATTAGAAAATTTTTGCTCCTTATCGGATCAACGAACTTTGCTTCCCGACGCAATGTCATTCGCTATTTCAAATTCCTCAATCAAGATCAGGAATCCTTGAAAATTGACCTGACCGCCCTCTTGAGTGCCTGCGTCAAAATGGCCAATGAAAAAACTGGGGCCATCATTGTGATTGAAAGAGAAAACAGCCTCGAATTTTTAACCTCCACCGGAGATGAAGCCAATATTGAGATCAGCCCTCAGATTTTGGAAACCATCTTTTTCAAAAATAGCCCCCTCCACGACGGAGCCATCATCGTTAAAAATAATTTTATCAGGGCCACACGTGTTGTATTGCCCGTCTCTGAGTCTAGCTCTATCCCTACCCGATTCGGACTTCGTCACAGAGCAGCGGTAGGCATCAGTGAAAAAACAGATGCGTTAGTTTTGGTCATTTCGGAACAGACCGGAAAAATCTCCTATATTAAAGACGGGGTTTTTTGTAAATTCAAAAATACCGAAGACCTCAGAAGAATGTTGTCAGAGGACCTCTCCATTTAGATCAAACCGCGACTTCCAAGAACTGAATTTTATACAACTGTGCATAAAATCCATTCTCAATGGCCATTAGGTCTTTGTGCGTTCCAACTTCTACAATTTTTCCATCGTCCATTACCACAATGCGATCGGCATTCTTGATGGTCGATAATCGGTGAGCAATCAATATAGACGTTTTGTTGGCCGTTATCTTATGGGTCGCTTTTTTGATCAACTCCTCGGAGTGAGAATCAACAGAAGAGGTTGCTTCGTCCAAAACCAACACACTGGGTTGGCTCAAATAGACCCTTAGAAAAGCGATCAACTGACGCTGACCAGAGGAAAGCATGACTCCCCGTTCTTTGACATTGTAATCATAGCCTCCCGGGAGTGACTCAATGAACTCGTGAACCCCAATCTGCCGAGCGGCATCCTCAACTTTCGCCCGAGTAATGTTGGGATTGTGTAGGGTGATATTGTTAAAAATGGTGTCTGCGAACAGGAAAACATCTTGAAGCACAATACCGACGTGCTTCCGAAGGGAACTGAGCTTGAAGTCCCTGATGGAATGATCGTCCAAATCTATCGCTCCTTTGTCAAATTCATAAAAACGGGAAAGTAAATTAATCAGCGTAGATTTACCCGCACCCGTCGCCCCAACAATGGCAATGCGCTCACCGGGTTGAATTTCAAGATCAATACCGCGTATGACCTCCTCACCGCTTGTGTAGGAAAATCTCAATTTGCGTATTGATATTTTACCTTCTAAATGCTCTGGATCCCATTGGCCGTCATTAGCAATTTTACTTTCGGTCTCAGTGATATTAAAAATACGCTCTGTAGCCACCATTCCCATTTGAAGGGTGTTGAACTTATCAGCGATATGCCTCAGGGGACGAAAAAGCATCTGAGACATCTGAATAAACAGGAAGATCGTTCCCAATGAAATGCTCCCCCCTCCTACTACATTAAGACCACCATACCAAACCAACAAGCCTAAGGTGATAGAGGAGGCGATTTCAGCAACAGGAAAAAAAATCGAGTTGTACCAAACGGTTTTTAGCCAGGCTTTTTTATGTTTTTCATTGATGGCCATAAAGTTATTGTACTCAATTTTTTCTCGGTGAAACAACTGTACAATTTGAATACCGGTGATACGCTCTTGCACAAAAGAGTTCAAATTGGCAACCTGAAGTCTTACTTCCTCAAAGGCAGATTTCATCGACTTCTGAAAAAGTCGGGTCGCATAGAGTATGATAGGAAGTATCGAAAAAACAATGAGTGACAGCTGCCAATCCATCACCACCATAATAACTGTCACCACAAGCATTTTGAGTAAATCGGCAATGATCATAAACAAGCCTTGTGAAAAAATACTCGCTATGGTCTCTATGTCATTAACAGCGCGGGTCACCAATCGCCCCACGGCAGATCGATCGAAATAAGCCATTCTGAAACCAACGATTTTTTGGAATAAAGCCACCCTGAGATCTTGAATCACCCGCTGCCCCAACCAGTTGGCAAAATAAACAAACAAAAACTGAAACAATACCTCTGCCAATAGTGTGGCAAGCATCATACCAATGACCAACACCATGCCATCATAATCCTTTAGGCGAATAAAGTCATCCACCACTACTTTTAACAAATAGGGGGTCAGAGATGAAAAAGCGGCCAATAAAATGGCAGATACCATCACAAAATAATAGGTACTCTGATAGGGCCTGACATAAATCATCAGTTTTGAAAACAGTTTCAAGTCGAATATTTTCCCTTTTTCCTTTTTCATCAATCTATAAATATACTGTCTGGGTAACGTATTTCCGTTAGGTAGAGCCCATGGGCAGGGACCGAAAAGCCAGCTTGTGTGCGGTCCTTGCTTTTGATTACCCGTTCAAAATCACCCAATGCTCTTTTGTTTTGTCCTATTTCCAATAGTGTACCGACGATGGCCCTGACCATATTCCTTAAAAAACGATTGGCACTAATGTAAAAAACCAAACGGGAACCCTCTTGTTGCCATTCCGCTTTTTTAACTTTACAAATAAACGTTTTTACATCGGTATTGGTTCTAGAAAAACATTGAAAGTCTTCGTTTTCTAAAAGTATTTTTGCCGCTTCATTCATGTAGTTCATATTGGGGACGTTTTTGAGGTAATAGTGATGATCGCCAAAAAAAGGATCTTTTTGGGCTGCAATATGGTATTCGTAGGATCGTTCTGTTGCGTCAAAACGTGCATGGGCGGTAGCGGTTACCCTTTTTATGGATAGGATGGCAATATCTTTGGGTAAAAAAGCATTCAACAGAAAAACAGTCTCCGCAGGATCAACGAGCTTTTCCTCCAAATCAAAATGAGCAAACATTTGTAGAGCATGCACACCCGCATCAGTTCTCCCGGCACCAACAACACTAATGGTTTTCCCTAAAATTTTGCTTAAAGCCTCCTCCAAAAGCTCTTGAACACTTATCGCATTGGGTTGACGTTGCCATCCGTGGTAGGCAGAACCATTGTAAGATAATTCAATAAAATACCTGTTGATTCCCATTTGCACTACAAAGATATTCTTTTACTGATCAAACACTAAAGCTCTTTGAACATGAAAAATTAAAATATCTTTGAAGATCAAAATGCTCCTTTTGAAAAAAATTCTCCTCTTATCGGACACTCACGGACACTTGGATCATAAGATACTCAAGTATATCAAAGATACCGATGAAGTTTGGCATGCCGGAGACATTGGTACCACAGCAGTAAGTGATCAAATTCATAACGAAAAACCACTCAAAGCAGTTTACGGCAACATTGATGGTCATGTTCTGAGAAGCCAATTCCCGGAAAATCAAATTTTCAACTGCGAGGGGGTAAAAGTGTTGATGACCCATATTGGTGGCTACCCTGGAAGATACAATGCAAGGGTCAGAAATTTGATTCTCAAAGAAAAACCACAGCTCTACATTTGTGGTCATTCGCACATACTCAAAGTAATACAAGACCAAAAAAACAAACTGCTTCATATGAATCCCGGTGCATGCGGCGTGCAGGGTTTTCACAAAATCAGAACATTACTGAGGTTTGAACTCAATGCAGGAAAAATCGAAAATCTTGAAGCGATAGAACTGGGAGCCAGAGGAAAAATCAACGCAAACGATCCATAGAGCGAATCAAATCTTCGTCTTTACGAATCGCCCTGTTGGCCAAAAAGAGAAAAAACAATGAACTCAGTGGCGCCAACAACCAAACAGCATCACTAATAATTTCAAAACCAGAGCTATAGAAGACATAAAGTAAGATCAAAAGCACGATGGATTGCCCCATCATATTAAATCTGTTGACTAGGATTTGTACTTTTCTATTTTTGAATAAAAAGAGGCCCAAAGTACCAAAAACTGCAGTTCCTATTAGATATCCCATCGTAAAGTCAGGGGTCAACAAAGGGAGAGCACCACCCTCCAATGGGGGAAGCAGGCACAGTCCAACGAGTGAAACAGTGATCAGTAAAAGCAGGTAAACGGATTGAATCCTTTGAATCATGTGGTTTTTTAAAATGCTAAGTTTTGAAAATAAAACTCCAATTTAAAAATAAAATTTGTAATATTGTCTCCCATGTTGCTCATGGCACTACATTAGTAATCACCTATTTCATTTATTTCTCACATATATTTATCAATAATCTCACAAGATGTTCGAGATAGAAACACTAAAGGGAAAAAAACTTCCCGAACTTCAAGAAATCGCTAAATCTGTTGGGATCAAAAGAACCACAGGACTTAAAAAGATGGAACTCATCTACAAAATCATTGATATCGCTGCGGCGAGTCCGGTAGATGAAAACCAAGCTGCTGCGCCTCAAAAGGAAGCGCCAACCCCAGCAAAAAAATCATCAAGCGAAAATCGTTCCCAAAAAAGTGAACCAGTCAATATGGGTTCAATCAAAAAAGAGGATACGGCAACAATTCAAAAAACAGAAGTTAAAGAACAAGCCGCCCAAAAACAACACCACCAAAACGGCAAACACCACCACCAAAAAAGAAAAAAAGAACATCAGGAGGTCAATCACAACCGCGACCACAGGAACCGCTACAGGGAGCCTGATTTTGAATTCGAGGGCATCATCAATACCGAAGGGGTTTTGGAAATGATGCAAGAGGGCTATGGATTTTTGCGTTCCTCTGACTTCAACTACCTTTCTTCCCCGGACGATGTCTATGTATCTCAATCCCAAATTCGGCTTTTTGGTCTAAAAACAGGAGATACTGTTTTGGGTACTGTTCGTCCCCCAAAAGAAGGTGAAAAATACTTCCCGCTTATCAAGGTAGATAAAATCAACGGCCTCGACCCTAAAGTTGTTCGAGATCGGGTTTCTTTTGAACACCTTACCCCACTTTTCCCGGAAGAAAAATTCAATATTGCAGAAAAGCAAAGTACCATATCGACAAGGATCATTGATTTGTTTTCTCCTTTAGGAAAAGGCCAAAGAGGGATGATTGTCTCCCAACCCAAAACGGGTAAAACCATGCTCCTCAAAGACATCGCCAATGCGATTGCTGCCAATCATCCCGAGGTATATCAATTGATTCTATTGATCGATGAAAGGCCTGAGGAGGTCACCGATATGCAACGAAATGTGAACGGAGAGGTTGTTGCCTCTACTTTTGATGAACCCGCTGACCGGCACGTCAAAGTGGCCAATATTGTTTTGGAAAAAGCCAAAAGAATGGTTGAATGTGGTCATGATGTAGTCATCTTATTGGACTCTATCACCCGTTTGGCGAGAGCTTACAATACCGTTCAACCTGCTTCTGGAAAAATCCTTAGTGGTGGGGTGGACGCCAATGCTTTACACAAACCTAAAAGGTTTTTTGGAGCAGCGCGGAACATTGAAAAAGGTGGTTCTTTATCCATTATCGCTACCGCCCTTACCGAAACAGGATCCAAAATGGATGAAGTCATTTTCGAGGAGTTTAAGGGAACCGGTAATATGGAATTACAATTGGATCGCAGGATTGCCAACAAAAGAATTTTCCCTGCCATCGACCTGATTTCCTCCAGTACCCGTCGCGATGATCTGCTTTTGGATGAAAACACCATCCAGCGCATGTGGATCATGAGGAAGTATTTGGCGGACATGAATCCGGTGGAAGCCATGGAGTTTATCAATGACCGTTTCATTAAGACGCAAAACAACGAGGAATTCCTAATCTCGATGAACTCCTAACAAAAAAGCCCTCCCAAAGGGAAGGCTCCGAATTCCGTTAAACAGAATAAATTTTAGAGGGAAGCAACGTGCTTGGCCAACTTTGATTTCAGGTTGGCTGCTTTGTTTCCGTGAATGATATTTTTCTTGGCCAACTTATCGATAAGAGAAACAACAGTCGGAAACTGTTTGATGGCCTCTTTTTTGTTGGTCAATTCTCTTAATTTACGAATCGCATTTCTTGCAGTTTTGTGCTGAAACCGATTGCGCAAACGCTTTTTGTCGTTTGAACGAATTCTCTTTAATGCAGACTTATGATTTGCCATATTTTAATTTTAAAGCTTGTAGCCCGTAGGGGAGTCGAACCCCTCTTTCCAGGATGAAAACCTGGCGTCCTAACCGATAGACGAACGGGCCAATATTTTCAGTGCGCAAATGTACACTTAAAAAAATAATTATACAACCCATAAAAAGGGTTTAATCCAAACCTAATAAAAGGAATACAAACTAATAAGATTTGGCAAATAACACCCTTTGAACAGAAGGTTTTCCGGAGTAAATACAGTTTCCTGCCGCCTTTTCCTTGGTAAGGGGAATACACCGGATGGTGGCTTTGGTTTTATTCTTTATCGCCTCCTCGGTTTCACTTGTCCCATCCCAATGTGCGGAGATAAATCCTCCCTTATCCTCCAATACTTTTTGGAATTCGCCAAAGTCATTTACCTCAGTAATATGATCCTCCCTAAATTGCAATGCCTTGTCAAATAAATTGCTTTGCATCTCTTCTAAGCTGGACTGGATGTGATCGGTCAAGCCCTCAATGGGAACGGAATTTTTTTCCAAGGTATCCCTACGGGCCAACTCTACCTGATTGTTTTCTAAATCCCTCGGACCAATAGCAATCCTCAGGGGTACCCCTTTCAACTCGTAATCGTTAAACTTAAAACCGGGTTTAAAATTATCTCGATCATCGTATTTAACAGAAATGCCAGCCGCTGTGAGGTCTGATTTTATTTTGTGGGCCATTTCCGAGATGGATTCCAATTGTTCTGTACCCTTGTAGATGGGAACGATCACTACTTGAATGGGGGCCAAATTGGGAGGCAAAACCAAACCGTTGTCATCACTATGAGTCATAATGAGTGCCCCCATCAAACGTGTAGAAACGCCCCAGGAAGAAGCCCAAACATATTCCAATCCACCGGATTGGGTAGCAAATTTGACATCAAAAGCTTTTGCAAAATTTTGACCTAGAAAGTGAGAGGTTCCGGCCTGTAGGGCTTTACCATCTTGCATCAAAGCCTCAATACAATAGGTTTCTACTGCTCCAGCAAAGCGCTCGCTTTCCGACTTGGTTCCCTGGATCACAGGAATGGCCATAAATCGTTCTACAAAATCGGCATAAAGTCCATTGATCAAGCGGGTCTCCTCCAATGCCTCCTCTTGGGTGGCATGAGCGGTATGGCCCTCTTGCCACAAAAACTCAGCGGTTCGCAAAAACAAGCGGGTACGCATTTCCCAGCGCACTACATTGGCCCATTGATTGATTAAAATGGGTAAATCGCGATAGGACTGAATCCAGTTTTTATAAGTATTCCATATGATGGCCTCACTGGTGGGCCTGACCACCAACTCCTCTTCCAATTTTGCCTCCGGGTCAACGGTCAGCTTTGAAACGTCGTCAGGATCGGTTTTAAGGCGATAGTGGGTTACCACTGCACATTCCTTGGCAAAACCCGCCGCATTTTTCTCTTCGGCTTCGAATAAGCTTTTGGGAACAAAAAGCGGAAAATACGCATTTTGATGACCCGTGGCCTTGAACATTTTATCGAGTTCGGATTGCATCTTTTCCCAAATGGCATAGCCGTAGGGTTTGATGACCATACAGCCGCGAACCGCAGCGTTTTCGGCCAAATCGGCTTTTACCACCAACTCGTTATACCACTTGGAATAATCCTCTGATCTTGTTGTTAATTTTTTTCCCACAGAAAGTTTGGCACAGATTTTGTTTAATTATATGTACAATCAAATGAAGCACAAAACTACTATTTTTTTGTTTGTGATTCATTGCTAAAATTATCAACTATGAGAACATTACTTCATTTAAAGTCGCCCTATTTTTTGAGCAGTCTTATTCTCATGATTACGCTGATTTCTTGTGGTACTTATCAAGGGACATCTTACTATGCGTCTGATGGCATTTACGGTGGGGAAGTTGCCGTAAAAAATCGACCCGCTCCATCCCAACGAAACAGCAATGGGGTTTACTACAAAAATTACTTTAACAACATCGCTGACGACTACTCCTCTTTAGACGACTCACAAGGTCAAGTCTTTACGGATACGGATAATTACAGCAGCCAAAATGGCAATAATAATGTTCGGGTCAATTCTCAAGCCCCTTGGGGTGACCGAACCACGAGAACCGAAATTTATTACATAAACAACAATCCATGGGGGTATTTTAATTTCAACTGGGGTTTCTACAATTCCTTTTATGATCCCTTTTGGGGGTATAGCCCCTTCTTTTACCGAGGGTTCAACCGACCCTATTGGGGGCTGAGTTTTTACGACCCATTTTTCAACTTTGGATTTGGCTATTATGGCCATCCCTTTTTTGGTCCCCGATACCGCTATGGCTATGGAGGGTATTACGGCAATCGATATGACCGTGGCTATGCCTATTCGGCATACTCCAGAGGCGGAGGAAGATCCTATAACTCCAACAACAGTCGTTTGGGTCGTGCTCAACAAAGCTATTCAAACAGCGGAAGTTCAAGATCCAGCAGTTACCAGAATGGAAACACTAATGCATCGAATACCAACCGTTATAATGTAGGAAGAAGGTCGTCGAATCAAAGCTATAGTAATGGTTCAAATCAGGTGAATCGTAGCAACGGATCGTCCAACAGTCGAACCTCCAACTACAGCAACCCGACCCGCTCCAATTCATCGAGAAATTATTCCAATTCTGCTTCCCGAAGCAACAGTAACTATAATTCAGGTAGGAGTTACAATTCCTCTCGATCTTATTCGAATGGTGGACGATCCTCCAGTTACAGTTCTGGTTCAAGAGGCTATAGTGGCGGAGGCAGAAGCAGTTCAAGAGGCAGATAACCCATTAATTTTACAAAGATGAAAAAGTACATCCTTCATGTTCTAATGGTATTTTTATACACCTCGGGTTCCTTTGCCCAATCGATGGACGACCTGCTGCGCCTCGTCAGACCCGAATTAAAAGGTTCTGCACGCTTTACCGCTATGGGGGGTGCATTCAATGCCTTGGGAGGGGATTTGTCGGCCATCAAAGACAACCCTGCCGGAGCTGCAGTTTTTCTTAACTCCGAATTGGGAATGACCATTAATTCCATAGACAACAAAATGGATGCCACCTATTTTAGCAATGTCAATCAAGTGGATTCCAGATCTTTCGATTTCGAACAATTTGGTATAGTATTGGTACTCAATGATACCTCTGGCGGTAGCGAATTTCTTAAAATCTCTTTTGGCTATAACTATCAAAATGAACGCATTTATAATGATAAATACAATGCCATTGGCGTAAATCCCAACAGAGGCTTGGACGATTATTTTTTGGCCTTTGCCAATGGGGTACCCTATGGAGACATCAAAACCTATGATGACGAGCCTCTTTCTTCATCTTACCGTTTCTTGGGTGAAAATAGAGGTTTTTCAAGCCAACAAGCCTTTTTGGGTTACCAGGGCTTTGTGATCAATCCTGTCGCCACTGAAGATGGAAATACCCAATATGTATCCAACAGCAATCCTCAAGGAGGTCCAGTGCAACACAATTATTTTGTTACTCGGAGTGGAAAAAACATCAAAAATACTTTTACTATGGCCGCCCAATACCAGCAAAATCTTTATTTGGGCCTTAACCTCAATTCCCATCAAATAGAGTTTAAAAGGGTCGATAACTTGATTGAAGACAATTACGGCCTCGGATCTACTTTTAATTACACTGAATTTCAAAACGAACTATTCACCGTTGGAAATGGCTTTTCTTTCCAGCTGGGTGGGATTTACAAAGCCAACGAAAACATCAGAATTGGCTTGAGTTATCAAAGCCCGATTTGGTATCAAATGACCGATGAATTGCTACAGTACATCATCAGTTCAAAAAGCAATGGCACCGATACGATCGACCCTCAAGTGATCAATATATACGATTACAATTTTTCTACCCCCTCCCTTTTTTCAGGGGGTTTGGCCTATGTTTTTGGCACCCAAGGTTTGATCAGTTTGCAATATGATTTTTCCAGTTACCAAAACACCCAATTTGATATTGGTAAAGGCGACAGCAACTTTATCAACCAAAACCAAAGGATCAGTAGCAACCTCCGGTCTGCTGGAGTCCTCCGTTTGGGCGGGGAATACCGTATCGACCGCTTTAGTTTACGGGCGGGTTACTTTAATCAACAAAGTATCAATAAAACCTCCAATGACCTCAGTAATGGCTTCACCGCCGGTCTGGGCTATGATTTTGGTGGAAGCGTATTGAACCTCTCCCTTACCCAATCCGAATATCAACATTCGGAACGTATGTATCAGGACGGCCTGACCGATCCCATACGACTCAACAAAGATCAAATTCAGTTTCTGGTTTCCTATTCCTTTAAACTATAGTCCTCCATCCTATGGTGCAAATGCAATTATAGCATCCTATTTGTGGATAAATAACTATCTTTGTAGCTGTTCTACGACTATGAAATTAGAAAAATTATTGACGGAGCAATTTGATGAAATGGGTGACCAACATCAACCTGGCTCCAAGGAAACGCCGTTGCGTCCCG
>CBFIIP010000077.1:0-56795 GCA_965662705.1 Flavobacteriaceae bacterium | reverse complement strand
CAAAAAGACAGTATGCTTATAAATCAGGAACTACCTGTACGAATAAATGGCAATGTGGGAGAGAAATTGCAAGGTGTTTAGACAATGGTGATGCTGCTAAAATTTCAAATGGTGCTTGTAAAGAAAATTCTGCTTGGTGTGTAGAATGTATTCCGAATTAAAATCCCATGACAAAGCGCAAACGACAATGGGGATATACGCCCCACCTGCGTTTGCACAAACCGTTACCAAACATTTAAGAAAACCCCAAATCCAATCAAAAGTCTAGGGCAATAAAAACATGGGGGGATGGAAGATTTGAAGTATCCATCGTCCAGTTGCGCAGCTACAATGCCTGGCTCATTTAATGGCGATTCTCTTTCTTTCCGCTAAAAACAACACTCCATCAAACATCTATAAATATAGTTAATAAGCGCTGTAACCTCCCATTCTCTCTGACCTTAGCCCAAACCCCTCCTTTTGAGAATTAAAAAAAAATCAGTATTTTAGGCTAACCCAAATCGTACTACTGCCATGAAAGACTTATGGAAGTTTCCCAGACTGTATTTCCAGATAGAGGGCTTGAGACAAAAGATAAAAGGAAGATATCGTAACCTTGGTTAGGATATTTATGAGTTGGCAGTCATTCGGCGACACCATAAGAATGAACATAACCTAAAAAAAAAGTTATGACACAAGACGAGAAAATTGAAATTCCATTCAGTAAACAGAAAATGCTTATGACACTTTTAGGTTCAATTGCATTTGTTGGACTTGGAATTTGGTTTTTAATCAATCCACCAAAAAGCAGTAATCCAATCTTTGGAAACCCGGAACTCTTTTTTTTTATAGTTGGTCTTGCTTCAGTCTTATTTTTTGGACTTGTAGCAGTAACAATATTTCGCAAATTTTCGGATAAAAAACCAGGACTTGTAATTAGCAGACATGGTATAACTGACAATTCAAGCGGAGTGTCAGCAGGTCTAATTCCTTGGACAGACATTCAAGAAATAAAAATTTCACAAGTTATGAGTCAAAAGTTTTTAATGTTTATTGTAAGCAATCCACAAGATTATTTGGACAAAGTGACAAATCCACTTAAACGAATTGCTATGAAAATGAACTACAAAACTTATGGTTCACCAATTAGTATTTCATCAAACGCATTGCGGACAAACTTTAACGAATTACAAAATTTATTAGTTGAAAAGATGAATGAATATAAATCGTAAAAGAACAACGAACAGCCAACAATGTATAAAAATAATAGCCGAGATGGTAGTAAATTCAAGGGTTGTAGCCTGCTTCAACTTTCTTTTAACTTGTAAGGAAAGTGCCACACAGTCAGCTACTATTCTTATACTAAACGTTATGCCCAATGTTAAAAAAAGGAACTAAATAACATGAAAGATGAAGAACAAAAATATTTAGGATACTTAAAATATTACGGCAATAAATTTGATGACGGGTTGCTCGATGCAAAAAAGGCAGCTAATGCATTGATAGGCTTCGATGAAATTTTAAGATATTTTATCTCTCAGGAAAGTTCTTCAGTTCATGACATTAATTTTGAAATTCCTGTAAAAATTGAAAAAGGAAGTTGGCTTGCTTACATCCCAGATACAATTCAAGAATGGTTAATCGCAGGAGGTGGCTTAGCAGCGACAATGTATCTGACAACTGCAGCTAAAAAAATGGCAGAAAATGACTTTAAGGAAATAGGATTTAAAACAATATTTAAAAAAGCATTTCAATCAATTTGCTGGGTAATAAAGCTAACTAGTCATTTAAAGTCATTAAAAAAAGAAAAATTTGAAAATCTCAAATTTCGTAATAATAATACAGAAGTAGGAGTTTTAAATGATAATGGTGAATTATTATATGTTCCTGTTGAAATCATAGAACTTTACAAAAAATGCCCAGATTCGTTATTTTCAAACGTTGCTCAAATTATTGAAGAAGAAAGAGAATTGGAAATTGGGCTACAAGATTCCACCGAGACTAAAGCTGGCATTAAGCATTCGGAGAGAGGTATATTTTATCAAGTTGACGATGAAGAAGAAATCATTTTACCTGAATTAATTCACGGACAACATTTAGAACTTGAAGGTCATACAACAAGAGGAAATGAGAAAACCAATACTCTCGGATTCTTATATCAAGACCATGTATTGACTTGTAAACCCAAAACAGGGAGCATAGTTTCTCACAAAATCAATCTTTTCGATAATTGCTTAATTAAAGGAGTTGTTAAAAGACCTGATAAATTTGGAAATTTCAAAGAGAAAAAACCTCGAATAATATTTTCTGAATTAACTAGAATAAAACCTTTTGACCAACAACAAAGATTGTTTGATAATGAATAAAACAATTGGCATAACAATGTATATAAAAAATAGGCGTAACAGCAATAAATTTAATACTTTTGGCTCATATCTAAGTTAGTGCTTAACCGAAAGTTTAGTGCTTCGAAATCGCCTACTTTTCATTTACTAAACCTTACCAAACATTTAGAAAAATCAAATCCAATCAAAAGTCAAGGCAAATTAAAACATGGGGGATGGAAGATCGGAGGCCTCTCTGATGGGAGGATCCAATACGGCCATAAAAAACGCGCTAAAAAAACTAACCGTGTATGGTTTCTTTTTTACCCAATTGGGACATCAACTCTGCCTCATATTCCAAGAGGGCTTCCCATTTTTGATTTACTTCTTTATCGTTTTGACCGTATTGTCGGGCGAATTTTAGAAAAAGGGTATAGTGATGGGCTTCGCTGATCATAAGCTTTCTGTAAAATTTTTGGAGTGCCCTATCGGCAATGGACTCCGAGAGCAATCGAAACCGCTCACAGCTTCTCGCCTCAATCAATGCAGCATAAAGCAGTTGATGAACCAATTGATCCATTCTGCTCCCACCTTTGGGGAAAAACTGTTTTAAATCCCTTACGTATTCATCTTTGCGTTCTTTTCCCAACACCCAACCTCTTTCGAGTATGAGTTGATGTACCATTTCGAAATGACTCAGTTCTTCTTGAGCCAAAGCAATCATGGACTTTACGAGTTCCTTTTCCTCGGGATACCGCACCATCAAAGAAATGGCAGTACTGGCTGCTTTTTGTTCACAAAATGCATGGTCGGTTAAAATCTCGTGTATGTTTTTTTCAACGATATTGACCCAGCGGGGGTCGGTGGGAAGTTTTAGTCCAAGCATTTTTTTGTCTATAGGTCCAAATCAAATTCTTTTTTTAAAAGCTCAATTTCGGGATTAATTTTTTTCAGGTGTTTGTATTTGTCCTCTGCAGTATAGACAAAATCACTTTTCTTTTGCTCTTCGACGATGATGTCAAAGGTGATTTTATAATTATTCAATTGCTTACTTAAATGTGCAATTAGGTCAGGCAATTCTTTTGTCAACTCAATTTTATTGGATTGGCTGTTGGTTGTTAATTGTATTTTAAAGTGGTCCTTCAAGAGCGGTGGGCTCATTTCCATTAAAGCGGCGATATTATTTTCTCCTTGGTTGTTTTTCTCCTGGGTGTATTCTTGCCACAATTGGGTCAGTGTTTCTTGACCAAAAGTTTCCTCGGCTTTGTTGACCGTTGCATTTTTTGAGGACGATTTTCTCTCGCTCTCTTTTTTAAATTGAATGCTTGAAAGGGAAAGACTGGATATTCCGATATTGGATTGTGGTCTTTCAATTTTTATTGGAGGCGGAGTATCCCCCTGAGTTTTTGGTTTGCTTTCCTCCACGGACAGGGGCGGTTCTTCGGCCTTGTATGCCACTTTTTCCTCCGCCACGACCTTCGTCTCAACGACATCGTTTTCCTTGCCATCATTGGAGAAATGGCTTGAAGGAATAATAAAATGATTTATTTTCCCTCGAAATGGAGTGAGGCCATTTGCATTAAACATAACTCAATCAGTAATCTTTTATTTTTAGTATTTCTGTAGTCCAGTTCGCATTTACTGGCCAAATCTATGACCGACAACAGCAGTGGGAGGGGAGCATTGGTGGTTTGTTCGATATATCGCTTTTGGGTGGTTTCGCTGACTTCCAACAAAGGAAGGTTTTTTTCCTCTTTGCTGACCAACAAATCCCTAAAATGAGAGGCCAAGCCAGTGATGAATTGCAATTCATCAAATCCTTTCTGTAGTATTTTGTCCAATGCGGACAATAGCCCCGGGATATCGTGATTGAGGATCAGTGTTGTGATACTAAAAAAGGTATCGTGATCCAATACATTTAAGTTTTCAGACACGGATTTTACCGCGAGGTTGCGGTTGGTGAAATTCACCATTCTGTCAAAGGTAGAAAGGGCATCTCTCATTGCCCCGTCAGCTTTTTGAGCAATCAGGTCCAAGGCCTCTTCTTCAAAAGTGATCTTCTGGTCTTCCGCTATTTTTTGAAGGTGATCCTTACAGTCTTTTACGCTGATCCTTTTAAAGTCATAGGTCTGGCATCGGGAAAGTATGGTGGGGATGATTTTCTGCTTTTCTGTGGTGGCCAAGATAAAAATGACGTGTTTTGGGGGTTCCTCTAGGGTTTTGAGAAAAGCATTGAAAGCCCCAATGGACAGCATATGAACTTCGTCGATGATATATATTTTATGGGTACCCACCTGAGGGGGAATTCTCACCTGTTCGTTGAGGGATCGGATATCATCAACGGAGTTATTGGAGGCAGCATCCAATTCAAAAATATTAAAGGCAAAGTCTTGATTGGGATCGGCATTGTCAAGGCCATTGATCTTTTTGGCCAAAATACGGGCACAGGAGGTCTTTCCTACGCCTCGTGGGCCACAAAAGAGCAATGCTTGGGCCAATTGATTTTTTTTAATGGCGTTTTCTAAAGTCTGGGTAATGGCTTTTTGCCCTACCACTTCTTCAAAAGTTTTAGGACGGTACTTTAGTGCAGAGACAACAAAGGTTTCCATAATTGATGGTGTCTAAAACAAAGATAAAAATAGAACGGTGACCCTTGGGGAGAGAGAAAACAAATTCAGCTTAAATTATCAACAAAAGATTAAATTTGCAAATGGCAGGCTGTCTTATTGCTCTTTGAAAAAAGAGAGGAAAGTCCGGACACCACAGAGCAGTATAGCGGGTAACGCCCGTCGTCCGCCCCGGCGGATAGGACCAGTGCAACAGAAAGCAAGTACAGTTCGGCTGTAGTGAAATCAGGTAAACTCTATACGGTGCAACGCCAAATAAGATTGCTTTTGAGGACGGCTCGTCCGATGCAATTGGGTAGGCGGCTAGAATGTTGCAGTAATGCAACATCCAGATAAATAATAAGACACGACAGAATCCGGCTTATAGGCCTGCCTTTTTTTATTCTTTAAAAAAGCTGAATACATTGCTCCCGTATTTTCTCGAATGGGAAAAGTATGGGTGTTGATCCAATGATAGATGCGTACTGTGTTCTATGATCAAAATTCCCGTTTCCCCTACAAGCTTTTTGGAAAAAACGGTTGCTATGATTTCGCTATAGTGATCCAGACTCATATCGTAGGGGGGGTCTGCGAATATCAAATCGAATTTTGTTTTAACAACAGATAAAAACTTCAGCACCTCTATCTGGGTGACTTCTATTGGGAGTTCCAATGTTGCTGCAGTTTTTTTGATATAGTCCACGCACATTCTGTTTTGATCTACAGCATGTATGGCTTTTACCCCTCTGGAGCCAAATTCATAACTGATGCTTCCTGTGCCGGAAAAAAGATCCAATACGGCAATACGCTCCCAATCGAGCTGGTGCTGAAGGATATTAAACAAGGCCTCTTTGGATCGGTCGGTGGTGGGTCTTACAGGGAGCTTCTTAGGAGGGGAGAGTTTTCGGCCTTTGTGTATTCCCGAGATGATACGCATCGGTCAAAAAAGATTAATGAAATAGGGTGCAGGATGCTCTTTTCCATCAAACAACACCCATTCTCCTTCCTGGGTAAAACTTATCTTCTCGTGGTGACTTTCTAGGGCGGTGTAATATTTCTTATAGCGGTCGTACTTCCCAAAAAATTGAATGCTAAACGATTCCGGAGAAAGGGATAAGTCTTCTGCTACCGCCATGATAAAATAAAGGAAACCATTTTCGTTTTTATAGGGGTAGGTGTTAAAAAAAAGGAGATCCTCTCCTTTATTGACCAGCAGATCGAATTGATCATCCTGAAGGTGGAGATTCATCACCGTTTCTCCCAAACTGTTTGATGAGGCACTCAGGTCATACAGTGTCTGGGCATAGTGTGAAAATGATATGTCTTTAAAATAAAATTTTAAGGTTTTCTGTATTTGATCGTCAATAGAAAATAATATTTGAATCTTTTCGTCTTGGGTTTGATTTTCTGCAATTTTCAATCCCTTATCCAGATCAATATTATAGTTGAGATAGGTTTCTTTATTGTTGGGGTTGTAAAGTTCTTTGGGTACAAATGTGGCAGGTTGATTGAAAAATACCGCTTTGATTTTCTCTTTTTCTAAACAGGAGTCCTTTTCCAGTAGTTTTGCAAAGGCGTCGCTTTGCTCAATGGGGTGAAAATCCAAGGGGTAAAACTTGCATTTATCTTTTGTACAAAAAGAAAATCCACCCTTAAAAATTTGGATGGATAGTTCATTGTCTTGTATGGTATTTTTACTGAGTGGCATCAAATATGGTGGGCCAGTTTCCATTGGTGCTTACTTCCGTAAGAGATCCCAATATAATGGCCGGGCCATTGACACCATCGACCGAAACGGTTTCGTTTTCAAATCTCAATAAATCTGAGTCTTGATCGTGTAGGATGATGTTTTTGGATACTTTAACCTCAAACACAGGAACTTTATAACCATTTTTGTCAATGATATCGGCATTGATCTCGAATTTGGAGTCAACACCTTCTATGGGTACTGAGGCGAAGTCTTTATAAGCATCGGAATTTTTGAATAAAGAATCTTTAACGGGAACAAAACCAAGGGTATCGACGACGACGACTTCCCGCAACATGTCAATTCTATAAACTTTGTCATATTCCATGTAAGAAGAATCTCGCTTTTGTATCAGGGTAAAAATCCCATTGTCAACGAATTTGACCAAACTATCAAAGTTATTACTGTAAATACCAGTAACATCTTTGTGGGCGATTTGGGCTTTACGAATCTCTTTTAATTTGTTGATTACTTTCGCATAACGTTCGTTTTTGGTCTTGTTGAAATTGATCGGTCCATTGATAGCGTCATAAATCTTATAGCTAAAGAAGATGGCAAGAATCCAAAGTACGGCTTGAAGCGCAATTTTCATGGTTTATTAATTTATACTTCCAACAAAACTACAATTTTTTTTGAATCGTAAAAGTTTTACAAATGAATTATATTGGTAGAAAATAAGCGAGATGCCAAACCCGTCTTTCCATCGAATTTTAAAAGAAAAATTTAGCTTTGAACCTACCCCCTCACAGGAAAAGGGTTTTGAAAAAATCGCCCATTTTATCTTCGAAGCTCCGGGTGATTCCCTTTTGTTGATCAAAGGCTATGCTGGTACGGGTAAAACCACATTGATCGGACATTTGGTGCAACAATTGGCTCAAATACGGAGAAAATCCGTTTTGATGGCACCAACGGGTAGGGCCGCCAAAGTTTTGTCCGCATATGCCAAAAAAAATGCTTTGACCATTCACAAAAAAATATACTTTCCCAAGGCGGATAGTGGTGGAGCGGGGATACAATTTACGCTGAAAGAAAATAAACATACCAACACGGTTTTTATCGTCGATGAATCTTCAATGATTGGCGATGACCGTCAACAATCAAAGTTATTTGAAAACGGTTCGCTGTTGCATGATCTGGTACACTATGTTTACGGAGGTGAAAATTGTAAACTGATTTTTGTAGGAGATACCGCTCAGTTGCCTCCTGTGAATCTAGGACTGAGTCCCGCGCTGGACGAAGAGGAATTGGCCACCCAATTTAACGCTGCGATTTACAGTGTGACTTTGGAGGATGTCGTTCGCCAACAGTCTGAATCCGGTATTTTATTCAACGCAACCCAAATCCGAAAGCGCTTGGTCATAGACCAGTTTGATGGATTTAAATTTCATTTAGACGGCTTTAAAGACATGAACCGAATTGTGGAGGGAAATGAGTTTTTAGAGCTACTGGAAAATGCCCTCCAAACCGATGGGACGGACGAAACCGTTTTGATCGTTCGATCCAACAAAAGGGCCAATCTCTTCAATAAAAGCATTCGTGATCGGATTCTTTTTTTGGAGTCCGATTTATCCGTTGGCGATCAGTTGATGGTGGTCAAAAACAATTATTTCTGGTTGGGTGCCGACTCCCAACCTGGATTTATCGCGAATGGTGATGTGATTTGTATCAAGCGCATCAATAAATATGTTGACCGCTACGATATGAAATTTGCCGAGGTTCATGTCCAAATGGTGGATTATCCCGAAGAGCCTTCTTTTGATACGGTGCTTTTACTGGATACACTTCACAGCGAAACTGCCAATTTGGGTTATGAACAAGCTCAACTGCTCTATCAGAAAGTGTCGCAAGATCACGCCCACGAAAAATCCAAATACAAACGTTTTTTAAAGGTCAAAAACGACCCCTATTTTAATGCGTTACAAGTCAAATATTCTTATGCCATCACTTGTCATAAGTCTCAAGGCGGGCAATGGAAAAACGTTTTTGTAGAACAACCCTATTTGCCCGATGGACCAGACAAAGATTATTTTAGATGGCTTTATACGGCCATTACCCGGGCCAAAGAGCGATTGTTCTTGATTGGGTTTGGTAAGGAGTATTTCTAAGACGCATTTTTTGTAATAAAAACCCAACAAAAAAAGCCTTAAAGATAAAATTTGTCCTTTCTTTTGCATTAATGAAAACAGTTTCGATCATCCCTGCGCGCTATGATTCCACGCGCTTTCCCGGAAAGTTGATGCAGCTTTTGGGCGATAAAACAGTTATTTTAAGAACCTATCAAAACGTTGTTGCTACGGGGCTTTTCGATGAGGTGGTTGTGGCCACAGACAGTGAAATCATCGCTGAGGAAATTTCTGACAATGCCGGCCGGGTGGTCATGACACGAAGCGACCATCAATGCGGCAGTGATCGTATTGCCGAAGCGGTCGCAGCAATGGATGCCGATATTGTGGTCAATGTACAGGGTGATGAACCCTTTGTGGATGGTGAAAGCCTGAAGAAGTTGATCGAAGTTTTTAAAGACGACCCCCAGAAGGAAATCGCTTTGGCTTCCTTGATGACCCCATTACAAGCATCTGAAGAAGTTGAAAATCCCAGTGTGGTCAAAGTAATTGTTGACCTCAATCATTTTGCACTTTATTTTTCTCGCTCCCCCATTCCATATGACCGGGATAATGATCAAGTTCCACCCTATTTCAAACATGTTGGGGTCTATGCTTTTCGAAAAGAGGCTTTGGTTGAATTCAGTCAGCAGGAGATGACCCCTTTGGAGTCGGCCGAAAAAATTGAATGCATCCGCTATCTCGAACACGGAAAGAAAATTAAAATGGTTTTGACTCAAAACCTCAACTTTGAGATTGACACACCCGAGGACTTGGAACGTGCCAAAGCTTATTTGAATCAATTGAATTCCAAATGATTTCTGGATTGGCCAAATTCCTATTCCTCCGTTTAATGGGTTGGAAAATTGAAGGCCAATTTCCCTCATTGAACAAGTTTATTGTTGCGGTATTTCCCCACAATAAGAACTTTGACTTTATTGTTGGAGTACTGACCCGAGCCGTACTGAAAGAAAAGATCAGTTATGTTGGTAAGCAAGAATTATTCAATCCTCTAACGGGTTGGTTTTTTCGCGCCTTGGGGGGTACCCCCATCATCCGAAACGCCAACGAAAACCAAGTCACTGCCATCGCACAAATTTTTAAACAGAAATCGCTTTTTAGGATGGCCATTGCTCCAGAAGGTACCCGCAAAAAGGTTAACCGCTGGAGAACTGGATTTTATTATATCGCCCTTGAGGCAGATGTCCCCATATTGCTGGTGCATTTTAATTATCTCGCCAAAAAAGTATCCTTTTTAAAATTGTTTTATCCTACAGGGGAAATTGAAAAGGATTTTAAAGAAATGGAGGCCTGTTTTGATTTGGCCTCAAAAAATTGATTTTGCATTTAAATTGATGACTTTGCCTTTACGGAAAGCATGGATGGCTCCTATTGAATTGATTGTAAAAAAAAGTAATTTGGAATGAGAAAAAACGGTTGGCAGGACAAAAGCTGTTTTTATGGGTCAATAATTTGGGACGTCTTTTAAAGAGAAGCGTCAATCTCTTGTATTTTTAATTCCCTATGAAAGCCAACAGCACCAAAAATAGTTTTATGGACAGGGAGCAATGCCCCATTTTGTGATATGATCATTGGAACGCCAACACTGCCAATTGGATCGTATTGATATCACTTCCCAACATAAATGTCCGTTTGATTTTAATTCCATCATCACTTGACGGGCTTTTAGGGCATCATCAGGAATATTATGATGTGAATAGAAGATCCCAATGTTTCAATTCTCCATTATTTTCTGACGAATTTCGATCTGTTCCTTGCCTTCCCAACCGATTTCTAATGGAAAATAGAGAGATAAGATTTCCATAAGCTTCAAGCTGTCCCTTTTTTTGATTTGCTTGTTGATGGTTATTCTGTCTATGGAATGAACTTTAAAGGGGTCTTTGCCAAAAAACAGTTGTGCTTCTTTAGGAACTTCATTGGGCTGGGAAAAAATGGATACGGACCCAAGCATCAAAGATGTTAATAGGTTTAAATGAGGTCTCATGGGTTAAGGGGCTTATTAACTATACGCATTAATGTTTATAGAGCCATTTATTCTTGTATATCCATGGCGTGATAGACGTTTTGAACATCGTCGTCGTCTTCTATTTTTTCAATGAGTTTTATTACCTCCTCTTGTTGTTCTGGGGAGAGTTGCTTAGTTATCTGTGGAATTCGCTCGAAGCCTGAGGAGAGTATTTCGATGGACCGATTTTCCAATTCTTTTTGTATAGCACCAAAATTCTCAAATGGAGCATAGAGAAGGATACCGTCTTCATCCTCAAAAACTTCCTCTACACCATGGTCAATGAATTCCAGTTCTATTTCTTCTAAATCAATACCATCCGAGGGAATTCTAAAGTTGCAGGTATGATCAAACATAAATTCAACAGAGCCTGAGGTACCGAGGTTACCGTTTCCTTTGTTGAAATAGCTCCTTACATTGGCCACGGTACGGTTGTTATTGTCGGTGGCGGTTTCCACCAAAATTGCAATTCCATGGGGGGCATAGCCTTCAAATAAGACTTCTTTGTAGTTTTCGGTTGATTTGTCAGAGGCTTTTTTTATGGCCCGTTCGACATTTTCTTTGGGCATATTGGCAGCCTTGGCATTTTGAATGACTGCCCTCAGTCTTGAGTTATTGTCAGGATCGGATCCCCCGTCCTTTACTGCCATGACAATATCTTTTCCGATTCGTGTGAAGGTTTTGGCCATGGCAGACCAACGTTTCATTTTTCGGGCTTTTCTGAATTCAAAGGCTCTTCCCATTTTTTGACAACTTATAAATACAAATATAAAAACTATTGAAAATCCTTTCTCACCAAGGACAGATCATCTAAGATTTCTGTATAGGAAAAAAGGAGATTGTTGGGGAGTTTGTTTCTTTTGGCCAAAACAGCCAAATAGCGCATTTGGTTGGTGGTATAAACTTGCTTATAGATAGCAGGCCTCTGATATCGCTTTTGAACCAACAATTTTATAAAATCAAAATGATGGATTAAATCCGTACTGCCCAGATGGAAAATCCCCGTGAGTTGTTGATTGATGATATAGTGGATCTGTTGGCTCAACTTGACGTCATTGTTGACATTGATGATGGTGTTGGGAAATACCTCAATGGCTTCATTATTTTGTATGGCTTCATCCAAGGCTTGAATTCTCGGAGAATGATTCCCAAAAACCATGGGTAAACGCGCCAACACAAACTTGGCTGAAGGCAATCGCAAGATATCATTTTCGATTTTAATCTTGTAACGGCCATAAATACTTTCCGATAGGGTTTTGTCATACTCATAGGAGGGAAAATGTTCGAAGGTATCAAAAACATTGGCAGAGGAAAGAAACATCAATCTACAGTCGGAGCGATCGATCAAATCAATCAAAAATTCGTGGGTTTCAATCGATGCCTCAAAAGATCCCCTTAGGGCAGAGATGATCAATTTGGGTTTGACCTCCTTGATAATAGTTTCAAGCTCTCCTTCTTCCATATTATAATGGAAAAAATGGTGGTTGTTTCCATAACCTTTTTTGGTGAAATAAGTTCCAAAAGTGTCGTAATAAGAGTTCAATTCCTTGTAGAGGGCATTGCCTATAAATCCACTGGCGCCAAGAATTAAAATTCTTTTCACGGGTCAATTATTTAATAAAGGGAGGTTTTGCTACCGTTGCAGGCACAAATTTTTCTCTTATCTGTACCCATAGTGTATGACCGGTTTTGGCATGGGTGTTTTTGACATAACCCATCCCAATTCCTTTTTGAAGGGAGGGGGACTGGGTGCCGGAGGTTACCCTGCCTATTGGATTTTGACTGACATCAAAAAGGCCATAGCCCGATCGGGCTATGCCCCGCTCCTCGATTAAAAAACCGATGAGCTTTTCCTCGGTTCCTTCTTCAATGGATTTTTGATGTATTTCGGCATTCAAAAATTCGGTTTGAGGTCGGGTTACCCAACCCAGACCGGCACTGATAGGAGAGGTGTTGTCGTCAATTTCATTTCCATACAAGCAATAGCCCATTTCCAGTCGTAAGGTATCTCGGGCAGCAAGTCCCGCTGGTACAATTCCATTATCCTGGCCGACTTCCATGATTGCGTTCCAAATTTGGGTTGCATTTGAAGGATCAAAATAAATTTCAACCCCACCTGCACCGGTATATCCGGTAGTGGCGATCAAAACATCATCAATACCCGCAAGGGTAGTGGTTAAATGACTGTAATGCTCCATTGTAGCGAGATTTGTCTCACAAAGGGATTGTACAGTCGCCATGGCATCAGGGCCTTGAATGGCCAACAAGGCTGTTTTTTCTGAAATATCGTTAAGTTTGGCTTTAAATTTTTGATTGTATTTTTGAATGTGTTTCCAATCTTTTTCAATATTGGCCGCATTCACCACCAAAAGGTATTTTTGAATATCCACTTGATAAACAATCAGGTCGTCTACGATCCCTCCCTGTTCGTTGGGAAAATAATTGTACTGTGCCTTACCGGGCTTGAGTTTGGAGATGTCATTACTGCAAATGAACTGCAATAGATCGAATGCTTGAGCCCCCTCTACAGTGAATTCACCCATATGTGAAACATCGAAAACTCCTACGCCTGATCGAACGGCCAAATGCTCTTGTTTGATCCCAGAGTATTGGATGGGCATTTGATAACCACCAAAGGGGGCCATTTTAGCACCCAATTCTAAATGAAAATCGTTAAATGGGGTTATCTTCATCCGTTAATTTTTACAAAAATATTACTTTTAGGCCACAAGATTGTTGAAACACTTACCTAAAACTTACTACATGAGTCCGATGATTAATTTTTACTTTCTCGTTTTGTTATCTATTTTTCCTTTTGGGCTTTCCGCTCAAAAATCAAAATTATCCCCAGCGCACTACCAAGAAAAGCGAGCGGACTTTCGGGAGAAATTGCCCGAAAATAGTGTTGCGGTTCTTTTCAGTGCCCCGATCCGTAACCGAGCCATCGATGTGGACTACATTTACCATCAAGATCCTAATTTTTTCTATTTGACGGGTTGGCATCAGCCCCATTCAGTTTTGATGATATATAAAAATCCGCAACGGGACGAAGAAGGTATTTATTTTGAAAAAATTTACGTTCCCGAGCGTGACGATTACATGGAAATGTGGAACGGAAGGCGTTACGACCTGTCCAAAGTTAAGCAACTTGGATTTGATCGTGTTGCAGAACGATCTGTATTCAAGGAGGATGCTCAAAATTTTGAACGTTTTGAGAAAGTATTGCATTTTGAATTTAAAAACGACATTCGAAATCAAAAGATGTATGTTTTTAGTAATGGCAGAAGATTAAAAGTCGATGACCCCAACGATCTTTTTGATTTAAAGGCCGACTTTAGAGCGGCCATTAATTTCCCGAATGATTTTAACCCCAACCGTCATTCGGCTTATCAAGTAATCATGGAAGCTGAGGATGATAATCTAGAGGAAGTCACTGCTACAATCCAAAGCATCATCGGCCAAGACAGTCTTTTAATTGAAGATCCGATCATCAAAGATTTTCTCGATCAACCCGTTCAAACGCATTACAAAGAAGCCAAGAGAAAAACCGCCTTTGCTTTGAGAAAATACAATTTTGATATTGAACTATTACCAGCCATTATGGCCGATATGAGGGAAATCAAAAGTAAAAATGAAATTGACCTGCTTAAAAAAGCGGTCGCCATTTCAGTGGTTGGGCAAATTGAGGTAATGAAAGCCATGCACCCTGGTATGAGTGAGAGAGAAATTCAAGGCATTCATGAATTTGTCTATCGAAAATATGGTGCTGCAGATGAGGGTTATCCCTCCATTGTCGGGGCAGGGGAGAATGGCTGTGTTTTGCATTATATTGAAAACGACAAAGAAGAATTGAATAATGAATTGGTATTGATGGACTTAGGCGCTGAGTTTTATGGTTATACAGCCGATGTAACCCGAACCATTCCCACCAATGGTATTTTCAGTGCTGAGCAAAAAGCATTGTACCAAATCGTTTATGATGCTCAAGATGCCGCCATCAAAGCGGCTCAAATAGGGACTGATTTTAGTGAGCTTTACCAATTGTCATATGAGATCGTCGCCAAGGGATTGTTACAGTTGGGAATCATTAGCGAACCGGCTGAGGCGAGAAAATATTATCCTCACGGCCTTTCTCATCATATTGGATTGGACGTACACGATCCGGGAAATTATGGCGTATTGGAACAGGATATGGTCATCACTATTGAGCCTGGAATTTACATTCCACAGGACAGTCCCTGTGATCCCAAGTGGTGGAATATAGGCATTCGTATAGAAGACGATGTGTTGATCACTTCACAAGGCCCAGTTAATTTATCTGCAGGGGCTCCTAGAGATTGGAGGGAGATTGAGACTTTGATGAGAGAAGACAGTGCGCTTAAAGAATTTGTACTGCCAGAGATTGAAAGTCTAGTTGAGTAAATACGCCTTCAACTCGCTGTAATCCTTGATGGGAATACTTTCTTTTTCTTTGGAAAGTATGCTATTAAGACGTTCTGGCACCTCAACCTCTATTTTAAGTGTTTTTTTGACCACGTCAATAAATTTGACGGGATGGGCTGTTTCCATAAACACACCATAATGATCTTCACCATGTTGAGATAAATATTCCTTGAGTCCTAAATAGCCTACGGCCCCATGTGGATCTGCTATATATGCTTTCAGACCGTAGATCTCTTTGAGTGCTTCTTTTGTTTCCTGATCGGTGTATCGGAAAGCGGAAAGTGTTTTTTTCATTTTCACCACGTCGTTATTGAATATCTTCTGGATTCGGATGAAATTGCTGGGATTACCTACGTCCATGGCGTTGGAAATGGTTTGAATGGTGGGTTGTGGGTCATAGGTTCCTGTCTCCATATATCTTGGAACGGAGTCGTTTGCGTTGGTACTGGCGATAAAATGGTCAATAGGCAATCCCATTTGTTGTCCCATAATACCGGCACAAATATTTCCAAAATTCCCACTGGGAACGGAGAATACTAATTTTTTATTTTTGTGTTTTAGACTTCTATATGCGATAAAATAATAAAACATTTGAGGCAACCATCGGGCGATGTTGATCGAGTTGGCAGAGGTCAGCCCGATACTGGACAATTCGTTATCTAAAAAGGCTGTTTTCACCATTTCCTGGCAATCGTCAAAAACCCCGTCAACCTCTAATGCTGTGATATTTTGTCCGAGTGTAGTGAGTTGTTTTTCTTGAATTTCACTCACTTTACCTTTGGGGTACAGAATTACTACTTCAACCCCTTCAACTCCTAAAAAACCATTGGCTACCGCACCGCCAGTGTCTCCTGAAGTTGCAACCAATACCGTTACTTTGTCTCTGCTCTCTTCATTGAGATGGCCCAATGATCGGGCCATAAACCTAGCTCCTACGTCTTTGAAGGCCAAGGTGGGGCCTTGAAACAACTCCAATGCGGCAATTTGGTCAGTGATTTCTATTATTGGAAACTCAAAATCGAGGGTTTCGGTTACAATTTCAATTAGTTTTTCCTTCAATATCTGTTTCCCTACATAGGGTTTGATGACTTTATAAGCCATTTCAGGAATACTCATTTTTTCAATTTGATCGAAAAAACTTTGAGGAAGCTGAGGAATGGATTCGGGAAAATAAAGGCCACGGTCTGGTGCCAACCCTTTCTTTACTGCATCGTGAAAGCGTGTAGGTTTAGAACTGTGATTTAGACTGAAAAATTTCATTAATTGGGGATGATTTTTATTCCTTGATTGTTTATTTTAGAAACATGTATCTCAAAATCTATACCAAGTGGTGTAATAATTTCGTTCATTGCCTTAGAAACTTCATCAGCATTGTCGTTTCCTTTGGTTAAGGCATATACCGAGGGTCCGGAACCAGAGATTCCAAAACCCAAAGCTCCAGCAGTGATTGAGGCTGTTTTTAACGATTCAAACTCTGGAATCAACAAGGAACGCATGGGTTCCACGATTTCATCCTTTAAACTTCTTGACATTAACTCGTAATCCTCGGTGTATAAGGCAGAGATGAATCCCCCTAAATTTCCCCACTGTTGAATGGCTTTTTTCAAGCTTACATTTTTTTTAATGATCTCTCTTGCGTGTAAAGTTTTCAATTCTATTTTGGGATGTAAGATAACGGCAGTTAACTCTTTTGGAGTGGGAAGTTTGATTACATCTATGGGTTTGATACTTCTGACCAGGGTAATTCCACCTAAAAGTACAGGAGAAACATTATCAGCATGAGCTGCGCCGCTTGCTAATCCTTCTCCTTCCATGGCAAAACTTATCAATTCATGAGCAGTAAACGGTTTTCCAAGTAATTCGTTGATGCCAAATACAGCTCCAGCCGAGCTGGCAGCACTACTTCCGATACCACTTCCTGCTTTGATCTTTTTATAGATTTCAATTTCAAATCCACTTTTTGAGTCATGTGCATTGAGCAAGGCTTCAGCAGCAACACCTGCAACATTTTTCTTTACCTCAAGTGGTAGATATTGTCCTTCAATTTTAGTGATTTTAACCCCCGAGGAGTTGGTTTTACGAATGATCATTTCATCACCAACTGGTTCTAAACAAAATCCCAAAACATCAAAACCACAGGACACGTTTGCCACACTGGCAGGAGCAAAAATTTTAATTTCCTCCATCTTACTGTTTTCCAATTCTTATGATATCGGCAAAAATCCCCGATGCTGTTACATCGGCTCCAGCTCCAGCACCCTTTACAATTAAGGGTTGTTCTTTGTATCGGTTGGTGTAAAAAAGTATGATATTGTCACTTCCTTCCAAATTGTAAAAATCGTGTCCTTCTTTGATCAATTGGATACCTACTTTGGCTTTTCCATTTTCCAACTGGGCGACATATTTCATTTTTGCTTTTTCTCGATCTGCTTGCTCCAACATTTCTACAAAGTGTTTGCTGTGTTTTATAAGTGACTCAAAGAATGATTTGTTGTCTTTTGTGTCCAGACACTCTTGAGGTAAAAAAGATTCATTTTCAATCTCATTAAGTTCAATATTTATGCCACTTTCTCGTGCTAAGATCAAAATTTTACGGGCGACATCAATACCGCTCAGATCAATTTTCGGATCTGGTTCTGTAAAGCCTTTTTGCTGTGCCGCTAAAACTACATCGTGGAATGAGCTGCCTTTTTTGAAGTGGTTGAATACAAAATTCAGACTGCCCGATAAGACGGCTTGTATTTTAATGATTTGATCTCCAGAGGCGATTAAATTGTTTAAAGTGTCGATGATTGGTAATCCTGCGCCTACGTTGGTTTCAAAAAGATAAGGACTGCCGAATTTTCTCGATATTTTCTTTAGATTGAGATAATTGTTTAGTTCATCTGCAGCTGCAATTTTATTACAGGTCACCACTCCAATGTTGTTGTTGAGGTACCTTGCGTATTCTTTGGCAATGATTTCACTGGCGGTATTGTCAACAAAAATACTATTCCTGAGATTGAGTTTTTTGGCATGTTTAAAGAACAAATCCCTATTGGCTGGGGTTTTGCTTTCCTCCAGCATAGATTTCCATTGAGATAAATCGATGGCATCGTCGCCTAAAATCATTTTTCGGGAATTGGAAATGCCAATGACCCGAATTTTTAACCTCAGATTTTCGATTAAATATTCTGTTTGTTTTTCAATTTGTTCTAAAAGTTTACTCCCCACATTTCCCACGCCGGTCACAAAGAGATTCAACTCTTTAATTTGAGCTTCAAAGAAACTTTCATGAAGGGTGTTGATAGCCTTTGTTACATTTTTTTGGTCAATGATGATGGATATATTTCTCTCCGATGCTCCTTGAGCAATGGCTCTGATGTTGATATTGTTGGCCCCCAAGCTACTGAATAGCTTTCCGCTGATGCCTTGATGATTTTTCATTTTTGCACCAACTACAGCAATATTGACCATATCCTTTTCGATCTGAGCTGGATTCATCTTGTTGGATGTGATTTCAAAGCTGAATTTTTCATCAATTACTTCTTTAGCTTTCAGGGCTTCCTGCTCATTTACAGCGATGCAGATGGAATGTTCTGAGGATGCCTGCGTGATCATGATCACATTGATATTTTCTTCAGATAAGGCCTCAAAGAATCTTCGTGAAAAACCAGTGATACCAATCATTCCACTGCCCTCCAAATTGATCAATGCGACCTTGTCAATGTGACTGATTCCCTTTACAATTTCACCATTCTCCTCAAGTGGGGAATCATCTATTATTGTTCCTTTTTCTTCAGGGGCAAAAGTATTTTTTATGCTGACGGGAATGTTTTTTTCAATCAGCGGTTGAAGGGTAGGGGGGTAAATTACTTTTGCGCCAAAGTGTGACAATTCCATGGCCTCGTAGTAACTTAATTTGTCAATCGGTTTGGCCTGAGCTACAACTTTGGGATCTGCTGTATACATTCCGCTCACATCGGTCCATATTTCCAAAATATCAGCTCCTAGGGCACTGGCAATGATCGCAGCCGAATAGTCAGATCCACCTCTTCCCAATGTAGTGGTTTCTCCTTTGGCATTACTTGCAATAAATCCCGAAAGCAAAACAAAAGCGGCTGTGTTCTCTTTGAAGTGGTTTTTTATGGCCTCATCGGTAAATTTGTGATCTACGATCTCCCTCCCTTGATGGGTTTTGGTTCTAATAAGTTCTCTGCTGTCTTTTAGTATGGCGTTGACGTCTTTGTATTTAAAAACCTCTTGAATGATGTTACTCGATAGTATTTCACCATAGGACAAAATAGTGTCATTATTTTTCGGAGTGGCTTCATTCAGCAGTTGGATTGCATCTAAACGGGACTCTAACTCATTGATGTTTTTTTTGAGAAAGCTGATGATTGCGCTTTGAAACTCAATGGGTACAAATTTTTTGATGATTTCCAAATGGCGATTTTCAATTTCCGAAAGGTGTTTTTTGTAGGAACTTTCTCCGGCTTGTGCAAATGAAAGCATCTCTGTGAGTAGATCTGTAATTCCTCCCAATGCAGAAACGACTACTGCTACAGGAACTTGTTGTTTTTCAATTATATTGAGAACATGGGTCAGACTTTCCGAGTTTGCTACCGATGTTCCGCCAAATTTTAAAACTTTCATTTTATTTTGTCTTTATGTCCGATCAATTGAATTGATAACGGAAATTGGATGTAAGTGGGTTGAAATATTGATTTTGTTTCAAAGATTTGAAGACAGACGGTCATAAGATTATATGTGATGATCTACCCCCAAAGGGGTGGTCATGGTCAAAGCAGTAATGGAATTGGTGCTGTTTTTTGACCGGGAGTCGTAGAAAAGGGCTTTTATTTCTTTGTTAATCTTCATATCCTTGGCAAAAATATCACAAAACAATCAGCTTTAAAATTTTTTAGGGACAATTTTAAAACAGTCAACAAATGAAAAAACCATCTTAACAAGATGGTTTTCTTCACAATTTTAATGATGAGCTTTATTTTTCTTCAGAAAGTTTGATGTGTAGCTCTTCTTTACCTTTAATATGATCAATGGTGATCTTGGCACCATCTTCAATTTTATTGTTGACCACACTTTCTGCCAGTAAATCCTCTATGTACTTTTGGATAGCCCTGTTGAGTGGTCTTGCACCGTATTTTTTGTCATAGCCTTTCTCACTGATAAAAGATTTGGCAGCTTTGGTACACGTGATATTGAAGCCAAGATTTTCAACCCTTTTTATGAGTTTCACCAACTCAATTTCAACAATTTTATCAATGTCTTTCTTTTCAAGTATGTTGAAAATGACGATGTCGTCCACACGATTTAAAAATTCAGGTGCGAAAGTTTTTTTCAGTGCATTTTCAATGACCCCTCTTTCAATATCAGTAGCCTGAGACTTCATGCTGGAGGTTTCAAAACCAACCCCTGTACCAAAATCTTTTAGCTGTCTGGCACCAATGTTTGAGGTCATGATGATGATGGTGTTTTGGAAATTGATCTTTCGCCCAAGACTGTCGGTCAAAAAGCCGTCGTCCAAAACTTGTAACAACATATTGAATACATCTGGGTGTGCTTTTTCGATTTCGTCAAGCAAAATGACAGAGTAGGGACGACGTCTTACCTTTTCACTGAGTTGTCCCCCTTCTTCGTATCCGACATATCCCGGAGGTGCTCCAATGAGACGTGAAATGGCAAATTTTTCCATATACTCACTCATGTCCACCCGAATGAGGTTTTCTTCAGAATCGAAAATTTCCTTGGCCAGAATTTTAGCCAGTTGTGTTTTTCCCACACCAGTTTGTCCAAGGAAAATAAAGGATCCGATAGGACGATCAGGGTCTTTAAGTCCCGCCCGGTTTCTCTGAATGGCCTTGACCACCTTTTCAACGGCTTCTTTTTGGCCAATGATTTTTTCACCAATGCTATCTGTAAGATGCGCCAGTTTGTTTTTCTCGCTTTTTACGATCTTATTGACCGGTATATTGGTCATCATGGACACCACATCGGCAATGTGGGTGTCATTTACTGTTACTCGGTTGAGTTTGGACTCTTCTTGCCATCGATCCTGCGCTTCGATTAAGGTTCTTTCAACCCTTTTTTCATCGTCTCTGAGCTTGGCAGCCTCTTCGTATTTCTGTTTTTTGACTACAGAGTTTTTGTGTTCTTTGACCTTTTCGAGTTCTTCCTCCAATTTGATGATCTCATCAGGCACATTCATGTTGTTGATATGAACACGAGAACCAGCCTCGTCGAGGGCATCAATGGCTTTGTCCGGGAGATAACGATCGGTCATGTAGCGAGAAGTAAGTTCGGCACAGGCTTTTAAAGCATCATCGGTATAGGATACGTTGTGATGATTTTCGTACTTATCCTTAATATTTCTGAGGATTTCGAGGGTTTCTTCTTCAGTGGTTTCTTCCACTAATATTTTTTGAAATCTTCTTTCTAAGGCACCGTCTTTTTCAATATTTTGTCGGTATTCGTCAAGTGTCGTTGCACCAATACATTGTATTTCACCCCTGGCAAGGGCGGGTTTGAACATATTGGAGGCATCTAAACTTCCAGTAGCTCCTCCAGCACCGACGATGGTATGAATCTCGTCAATAAAGAGAATGATGTTGTCATTTTTTTCCAATTCGTTCATCACGGCTTTCATGCGTTCCTCAAATTGTCCTCGGTATTTGGTTCCTGCAACCAAGCTGGCCAGATCAAGAGAAACAACTCTTTTGCCGTAGAGCACTCTCGATACTTTTTTGTTGATGATCCGTAACGCCAAACCTTCGGCAATGGCTGATTTACCCACTCCGGGTTCTCCAATAAGTAGTGGATTGTTCTTTTTTCTTCTGCTGAGGATTTGAGATACCCGCTCTATTTCTTTTTCCCTACCGATTACAGGATCTAATTTGTTTTTTTCAGCAAGGGCAGTGATGTCCCGTCCAAAATTATCCAGTACAGGGGTCTTGGATTTGACATTTACTCTGGACTCTGTAGTGGGAATGAAGGGGTTTTCTTTTCCAGATTCTCCTTCATCATCCTTTTCTTCTGGGAAAGAGGAGGCAGAGGGAAGATCCATATAATCTTGATCGTCACTGGCAATCATTAGTTTGAATTGTTCTTTGACAAGATCATAATCAATGTTGAGTTTTAGAAGCAGTTTTGTAGTCGGATCATTTTCGTTTCTAAGGATACAAAGTAACAAATGCGCCGTGTTGATGATATCACTCTGGAAGAGCTTTGCTTCGAGAAATGTAGTTTTCAAAGCACGCTCGGCTTGGCGTGTGAGGTGTAAATTTTTCTTGTTGTTTACGGCTTGAGAATTTTCAATAACGGCAGGGTTGAGTATTTCTACCTTGCGCCTCAATTCTTCCAAATCAATCTCAATTGATTTTAAAATCGAAACAGCTTTTCCTCCTCCATCACGTAAAATCCCCAGCATGAGATGTTCAGTTCCTATAGAGTTATGGCCCAATCTGAGTGCCTCTTCTTTACTATAGGAAATAACATCTTTAACCCTTGGTGAAAAGTTGTCGTCCATTTTTTAAAATTAATTTCTTAGCATACAGTATCAAATAATGTACCAAAAGATAAAGCTAATAGACAAAAAAAATATCATTTGGCAAAATGCCAATTACAAAATTTAACAAGTAAATATCAATATTATCATGTTGATAAATTTGGTAAAATTTATTGCATAAATCTCAATATAGATGGTGTGTTAGCGTATTTTAGCTAATACCTAAAAATTTAAAAATGGTTGACGGAGAAAAGTTAATTCCCATCAATATTGAAGATGAGATGAAGTCGGCATACATTGATTATTCAATGTCTGTCATTGTGTCACGTGCATTGCCAGATGTACGTGATGGATTAAAGCCAGTTCACAGAAGGGTTCTTTTCGGAATGCACGAATTGGGAATCCGAGCCAATACCGCCTATAAAAAATCTGCTAGAATTGTAGGTGAGGTCTTGGGTAAATATCACCCTCACGGTGACAGTTCTGTATATGACACCATGGTCAGGATGGCACAAGAGTGGAGCTTGCGTTATCTACTGGTGGATGGTCAAGGAAATTTTGGTTCTATCGATGGTGATAGTCCAGCCGCCATGCGATATACCGAGGCCAGGATGAAGAAAATGTCTGAAGATTTATTGGCAGACATCGACAAGGATACGGTTGACCTACAACTCAATTTTGACGACACATTAGAGGAGCCTACCGTTCTTCCTACCCGAGTTCCCAACCTTTTAATTAATGGAGCATCAGGGATAGCCGTTGGAATGGCAACCAACATGCCCCCTCACAACTTGACAGAGGTTGTGGATGGCACCATTCAATATATTGACAATAACGATATTACGATTGAGACTTTGATCGAAACCATTAAAGCGCCCGATTTTCCTACAGGGGGGACCATCTATGGTTACGAAGGTGTTAAAGAAGCATTTTTGACTGGAAGGGGTAAAGTGGTCATGCGTGGTAATGCCAATATTGAAATGGTCAAAGACCGGGAGTGTATTGTTGTGACAGAAATACCTTACCAAGTCAACAAAGCGGAAATGATTCGGAAGACTGCTGAATTGGTAAACGATAAAAAAATTGATGGCATTAGTAATATACGCGACGAGTCCGATCGGAATGGGATGCGAATTGTGTATGTACTCAAGCGGGATGCCATTCCAAATATCGTTCTTAATAAATTGTACAAATTCACAGGGCTACAATCTTCTTTTAGCGTGAACAACATTGCTTTGGTTGAGGGCAGACCTCAATTGTTGAATTTAAAACAACTGATTCGTTATTTTGTTGAACACCGTCATGATGTGGTTGTTCGAAGAACAAAATTTGAACTCAGAAAAGCGGAAGAACGCGCCCACATACTAAAGGGTCTGATCATCGCTTCAGACAATATAGACGAGGTCATTGCCATCATCAGAGGGTCGTCAAATGCTGAGGAGGCCAGAGCCAACTTGATCTCCAAATTTGAGCTTACTGAAATACAGGCCAAGGCCATCGTAGAAATGCGATTGAGACAATTGACCGGTCTAGAACAAGATAAGCTTCGTTCTGAGTACGATGATCTATTGGTAACCATTTCCGATTTAAAAGATATCCTCGATAAGAAGGATCGGAGAATGGATATTATTAAAGAGGAGTTGCTTCAGATCAAGGAGAAATATGGAGATGAGAGGCGATCTAAAATCGAATATGCAGGTGGAAATTTCAGCATAGAAGATATGATCCCGGATGATAAAATGGTAATCACCATTTCCCATGCCGGCTACATTAAGAGGACTCCCCTGACGGATTATAAAATTCAAAACAGGGGAGGAGTTGGTCAAAAAGCCTCGACCACAAGAAATGAAGACTTTCTTGAAAACCTTTTTATAGGTACGAATCACCAGTACATGTTGTTTTTTACACAAAAAGGAAAATGTTTTTGGATGCGAGTGTATGAGATCCCTGAGGGATCCAGAACTTCTAAGGGCCGCGCGATTCAAAACCTGATCAATATAGAACAAGATGACAGAGTAAAAGCTTTTATATGTACCCAAGATCTTAAGGATGAGGACTACATCAACAATCATTATGTGATCATGGCCACTAAAAAGGGGCAGGTTAAAAAAACAAGTTTAGAACAATATTCCCGACCCAGAGCCAATGGAATCAATGCCATTACCGTCAAGGATGAGGATGAATTGTTAGAGGCTAAATTGACCAACGGAAACAGCCAGATTCTTTTGGCAGTTAGATCCGGGAAAGCCATTCGATTTGAAGAAAGTAAGACCCGTCCAATGGGACGCGGTGCCTCTGGCGTTAGGGGCATCACCCTTGCTGATGCAAATGACGAGGTTGTTGGAATGGTTTCTGTCAATGACATGGATACCAATATTTTGGTGGTTTCAGAAAATGGTTTTGGGAAACGTTCCAACCTTGATGACTACAGAATTACCAATAGAGGTGGAAAAGGAGTCAAAACCATTTCAGTTACCGATAAAACCGGGTCATTGGTAACCATTAAAAATGTAACGGATCAAGATGACTTGATGATTATCAATAAATCAGGAATTGCCATCAGGATGGAAGTTTCTGACCTTAGGGTAATGGGCCGTGCTACGCAAGGAGTTAAACTGATCAACCTCAGGGAAGATGACTCCATTGCTGCCGTTGCTAAAGTAATGAAAGACGATGAGGACGTAGAAGATATTTCAGATATTGATGTTCAGGGCGATACAATTGTTGAATAATTCATAACAAATCTTATTTTTGCTCATATTTAATAATAAAAATAAACTAACTGAATTAAAACTGATGAAAAAAATCGCTTTATTGGCTTTTATGTTGCTCATTAACTTTGGGTTTTCCCAAAAAAAGGAGCTCCGAAAAGCAGAGAAATTATACGACGAGGGAGATATTGCAGGAGCATCTCAGGTTTTGATGGAATCCCAATCCATTTTGGAAAATGCAGACCAAAAGATCAAACCTAAATACGAATTTTTAAAGGGAAAAATAGCCCAAAACAATAAAGAATTTATAGTCGCACTCGACCTTTATAATGGGTTGAAAGAGGAGGCTGCCTTACAGGCTGATGTTGAGCAGCAATTAACCTTATTGTCCTCAGATATTGTCAATAGTGCAATTGATGACAATAGCAGTGGTGATTTTAAATCTTCGACTGAAAAGTTGTATATGGCCTACACCATTGATCCAGAGGTCAACAAGGATTATCTTTACTATGCAGCATCCAGTGCAGTCAATGCCGAAATTTTCGATGTGGCTTTGGATTATTACAATCAACTTAAAGATATGAAGTATGAAGGAATTGTAAAAAAATTCTTTGTAACCCAGAAATCGACTGGTGATGAAAGTGAGGTTACGGAGTCTGAATATAATCTTTATAAAAAATCAAAAGATTATGAAGGGTTCAGAGAGGAAGAAACAGAATCTAAATTTCCTGAAATCGTAAAAAATATTGCACTAATATACGCCCAATTAGGGGACAACGAGAAGGCAATGGATGCAGTAAAAGAGGCCCGACTTTCAGATCCCAACGATTTGAATTTGATTTTGACAGAAGCCAATATCTATATACAACTGGATGAAAAAGCTAAATTCCAGGAGTTGATGAGTGAGGCCATCGCTCAGGATCCCACCAATGCCAATTTGTATTACAACCTCGCTGTTGTAACCTCAGATTTAGGTGAAAAGGAATCGGCTAGAGCCTACTATGAAAAAGCAATAGAAATCGATCCCAATTTTCAGAATGCGTATTTGAATTTAGTTGCACTTATTCTTGAGGGTGAGCAAAAAATTGTTGAAGAAATGAACAGCTTGGGAACCTCTGCAGCAGATAATGCCAAGTATGATGCGCTAAAAACTGAACGTGAGGAACTATACAAAGAGTGTGTTCCCATTCTAAACTCATTGATCCAAATTGATAAGAACGAGGATGCCATCAAAACATTGATGAATATCTATGGAACTTTGGGTGAAACAGAGGGTTTCAAAGAGATGAAAGCACTTCTTAATTAAATAAGAACTCTACATTATAAAAAAAACCTCCTTCGGGAGGTTTTTTTATATCATTTTTTTGATAAAGCGTAGTTTGTGGGTGTGGCTTTGTGTCTCACTGTTGAAAATACCGGATTGATCGATCCTGTCAATTCTCACGGTTCCGGAGGCGTGAATGATGTGATGGTTCTCCAATAGCAAGCCAACGTGGGTGATATTGCCCTCTGGGTCGTCGAAAAATGCCAAGTCACCCGCCTCACTTTCTTCAATAAAACTAAGGGTTTGTCCCTGAAGTGCTTGTTGGCGAGCATCTCTGTCCAAGGGAATGCCATTGATCTTATAAACCATTTGTGTAAATCCAGAACAGTCAATTCCAAGTAAATTCCTGCCTCCCCATAGGTAGGGCGCATTGAGAAATAAATAGGCTGTTTTGGTCAATGATTTTTTATTTTTTTTGGGTTGTATGGATTCTCCTTCAAATCGGTGATTTAAAACTTTCAGACCCCGAAGGTCACTGCCGATTAGAACGGGAAATAACAGTTGGTCTTGATTGGTGATGTAGTTAATTAAATCTGTTGATACCTTTAGTTTCGATTCGGTGACCTTTTCATATTGGGCTTTGGCCAGTTCAAAAACCTGATTTTGGTCAATCCAGCCTTCGTAACCATCCCATTCCAGTCTGACCTTCCTCCAATCTTTTCGTTTCTCTATGATTTTGTAACATTCCCCATAGAGGATTTGGGAGACCATTTCACTTTTGTGACTGTTTTCATTTCTCAGGGGAATGACTCCCAAATGGCAGATACCGTATTCCAAATCGGTTTGTTTACAAAAGGTTTATTAGTTGGCCAAATGGTAATTAGCTTTAGCAAAAATAATCAAATTGATGCCATATTATTCTAAATACATTATTTTAATTCCGAGGTAAAGCATCTTATTTCCTTAAATTTGAAATATTATTATCTGAGCTTTGAAAAACTTTTGGCGCTTTTTACTAACCAATCAAAATCTGATTTACAAAGGGATCTTGTTGGCGACCTGTAGTTTTTTGATTGTTTATCTTTTTCCCAAAGGGGCTACCTTCAAATACGAGTTTCAAAAAGGAAAACCTTGGCAATATGCTAGCTTGTATGCGCCATTTGATTTTTCTGTTTTGAAGCCTGCCAGTGAATTGGAGGCTGAAAGGCAGGCCATTATCAACTCCAATTCTCCCTATTATAGAGCTGACGCTACCATCATAGACCAGGCCAATCGATCTTATGCCAGTCAATTTCCCAATTTCTTTAAGCTTCCTGTTTCCAGCGATTCCTATGGTAAATTATACGATTTTGGAACCACTATGCTTAAGGAAATATACGCCTATGGTCTCTTGCCATTGGGGTTTGAACACCAAGGTGGAAAAAGCGTTTTTTTGATTCAAGGAAATAATGAATCAACCCTTGAAAAAAACGAGTTGGTTAAAATTGAGATGCTTCGACAAAAAATTGAAACACTATCCAAAAATTCTGATTTTGAATCCTATATCGATCAATATTACAAGTTGTTTTTTGAGATTGTTCAGCCCAATATTTCTATAGACGAGAAATTCACCAACAATGCTTTGAATGAATCTCTCGATGATATTTCCATATACCGAGGTTTGGTTCAAAAGAATTCGATAATCATTGACCAAGGTGAGGTGGTTGAAGGAGAAAAGTTACAAATGCTACTCTCTCTCAAAGAAGAATATGCTTCCCAATTGTGGAATGAATACAACTATTATTGGATTCTTTTTGGCTATACCATTTTAGTGGTGTTGACATTCATGTCTTTGGTTTTGTTCATTAACAATTACAGGCCTTCCATTTTTGAGGACAATAAAGAGATTACTTTTATTTTCCTGAATATGGTTGGGATGATCGCCTTGACCACGCTAGTAGTCAACTTTGAGGTTCTTTTTTTGTATGCTGTTCCGATTTGTATTCTTCCATTGATTTTAAAAACATTTTTTGACCCGAGATTAGGACTTTTTACCCATGTTATCACTGTATTAAACCTTGGATTTATAGTTCCTAATAGTTTTGAGTTCGTGTTCCTGCAGATGTTGGTGGGTATTGTGACCATATTGTCCACCACACAGTTGCAGAACCGAGCCAATTTATTTGTCACTGTAGGAAGGATCGTTTTAGTATATTTGGTAGGGTATATATCATTTACAATTATTCATGAGGGTAATATTTCTTCACTTGATTTTAAGGTCATAGGATTATTCCTACTCAATGGCTTATTGACTTTGTTTGCCCAACCGTTGATCTATCTATTCGAACGTTTGTTTAAATTGGTTTCAGACGTTTCGCTGCTTGAACTATCTGACACCAATTCAAAGTTGCTAAAAGAAATTTCTGATCGTGCACCGGGGACTTTTCATCATTCACTTCAGGTGGCCAATCTGGCAGAGACTGCAGCCAATGAGATTGGTGCCAATGCTTTGTTGGTAAGGGTAGGGGCTTTGTATCACGACATTGGGAAAATGAGTGCTCCCACCTATTTTTCGGAAAATCAAACAGGAAGCGTTTCTCCCCATGAAGAAATAGCGCCGAATCAAAGTGCCAAAATCATCATTGACCATGTCGCTGAGGGGATTCAAATGGCTAAAAAAGCTAAACTTCCAGATCGAATCATCGATTTTATAAGAACCCATCATGGCGATTCGTGGGTTTATTATTTTTATAAGAAAGCTCAGGAGAGTGGAGAGGATGTCAACGAAAAAGACTTTCGCTACCCCGGCCCAAGGCCTTTTTCTAAGGAAACTGCCATCTTGATGATGGCCGACTCTGTTGAAGCTGCATCTAAGAGTCTCAGGGAGCCTACCGTTGACAAAATTCAACAGTTCGTGGATGCTATCATTAACAAGCAAATAGATGAAAAACAGTTTAACGATTGTAATATAACCCTTTCAGAGATTGAAACGGTTAAAAAGGTACTCTCTAAGAAGTTGATTAATGTTTATCACCTCAGGGTTGAGTACCCAGAATAGCTTCTTTCAAAAAAACTATTGTTTTGTTTAGACTTAAGAATTACATTTGCATTTCGCAATTGGAGAGGTGCCAGAGTGGTAATGGAGCAGATTGCTAATCTGTCAACGGGTAACCGTTGCCAGGGTTCGAATCCCTGTCTCTCCGCTTTACAGCCCTGAAGACCCAGTGTTTTTGGGGCTTCTTTTTTTAGTTGCCTGTAGCGTTGCCTTTTCCTCTATTTTACAACCTTCACTCTAATATCTCAAGTTTAGCGGTTTTATTTTTGAATATCTTTAAGTATTCAAATAAAAATCTAATTCAATTTACACGATGCAAAACCAACTAAGCATAGAAAGCCTTAATGTCTCTTATTGCCTACACCCAAAATTATGAAAATGAAGAACGGATATGCTGAATTCCTTAGAATATTTGACTTGAACTACTTTATTACAAATAGAACTCATTATAAAGTACACTTAATGACCGCCCGCAACTGTACAAACAAACTTATTTCTTCTAAATACAAGCTAGAGAATGTTTTCTATGTGAGCTAGCATCAGAAAAGGGCATCAAATATTTTTTATATCACAAAATCAACTGGGTACAATTGCCCCGTATTCTTTAAGTGTTTTTTTAACCAAGTTGGGGTTGATTTTGGCAGGCGTCATTCCCTCTTGTATGGACAAGGAAGCGGTTACAGCAGCGGCTTGAGCCATACCCATACAGGAAGCCTGTACACGAAGTGCCGAGTTGGCCAGGCGATCACTGCTCAAACAACGACCGGCAACCAAAAAGTTTTGACTGTTTTTGGGAATCAATGCCCGCATGGGGATGGAGGCCACCACATTGGGTTTTAGAAATTCCTGATAAATGGATTTGCCATCACGGTGAAGATCGACGGGGTAAAAACTGTAGGATAGGGCATCCTCGTGCAAACGTCCGGACACATAGTCTTCTTTTGTGATTTTATACAAACCGTCAATTCTAAAGGTTTCTCTAACGGCTGTTTCTGTTTTCATGGAGGTTATCCTGATGTTTTCACAACCTGGGAGCTCGCGTAATTCTCGGATTAACTGTAGCAGATTCTGACGCCCTTTTTGGTTGGCCATGGTGTGGGCCTCCGATGTTGTGGAGTCGGCGCCATAGACATATACATATCCATAAGGAACAAAGGTGTTCTCTCCGGTTTTTCGGATTTGAGAGGTCATCATGTTCTGATGCAACGCCCTGTGGTATCGCTTGGGAATTTTGGACAAGTCCAACTGGTCGAAATCGTAACCTCCCATACTGTAAACTAGGGAGCCTGGTTGGGTTTCTTTTTCTCTAAGCACTTTGTATCCGGCCATAGAAGCGATTAATGCATTGCCTGTGCAATCGATCAATTGCTTGGCCGAAATAATGGTTTTTACACCTTTACCTACACTCTCTACCAGCCATCTGCCATTTTCAAACTTAACCGATGTGGGGGTTTCGTAATAGCGTATGTCCACGCCTGCCTCGAGGCATTTTTCTTCGGCCAACATCACATAGAGTGCTGGATTGACCGCTACCTGATGTTTCCAATGTGATTTGGGTATTTTTGAAAAGTCGGGCAATTGGTCTCCATTGAGTTCTACAGCATCCAAAACCAATTCCCAACCGATTCCGCCGATGATTTGTTCGCCCCAAGCGTGGAAAATCCCAGGAAAAGATACCCCTCCGGTGGTGGTGCATCCCCCCAATTGACTTCCACTTTCGATCAAGGTCGTATGAGAACCTGTTCGTCCGGCTTGAATGGCCGCAATGGTTCCCGCAGTTCCTCCACCAACGATCAAGATGTCTGTCTCTGAAAAACTCTCCTTGACTCTGTAGGGTTTGACCAATGTTTCTGCGTGGAGCGCACCGGGAAGTCCTGCCGCAACAGAAAAGGCGCCTATTGATTTGAGCCAAGCCCTTCTTTTAATTTTACTCATGTTCTTAATTTACTTTTCTTATTTTACTAAAATATTAAATCAATCTAATGTTAAACCACTTTTTTATCTAAGGTATTGGAATAATTTTTAAATCACATACATATCAATCAGACCGCTGCGAAACGTTTACTTTTGGTAGAGGGATTTATTTCTTTTAAAAACAAGATTACACAATTCATAAGGATCAATAATACGGACATAAAGCGCTTCAATTCCCTCAGCATAGGATTCTTAACGCTATTGATCTTCTCTTATAGAATGGTTGTTTTGCCCCAAGGTAGAAATGGCTTCACGCTTCCAAGGCTCAATAGGAACTTCAAAAGTGGTCTTAGAGACTTCTTCTGCTCTACTTACTAAAAACTATTTGTTTTGGGAAGGATTTTTAAACAATCGAGGTATTCAGTTTTCCAGTACTGTCTGAGAAGCTTTCGGTTTCTATGTCTAATCTGTTGAGCATGTTAACATACAAGTTGGAAAGCCTTTCCTTTTTTTCGTCAAAAACAGTATATGCACCGTGTTTAAGTCCCATATTGGCTCCACCAGCCAAGATCAAAGGACAGTTTCTGGCGTTGTGGGTGGTACTACAAGCACTACCATAGAGGACAAGTGTATTATCCATTAATGAACCGTGAACATCTTTGGTGCTTTTCATTTTTTTTATGAAATAAGCAAATTGTTTGGCATACCATCGGTCCAAACGCCCCCAATCCTCCCAGTGACCAGTAGCCCTATCGTGAGATATGGTGTGGTGTCCCTGAAGCCCAAGGGCTATTTTTGGGAAGTTATCTCCGAATCCCATACCATCTTCACGAGCCATCATATAGGTCATTACTCGAGTGGCATCCGTTTGAAAGCCCAGTACCATTAGATCGATCATCGAACGAACATAATCTTCCGGTGCAGCAGTTGGATCTACATCTAAATTGATCAAACTGGCATCAAATTCTTTCATGGGGACATCCAACCATCTTTCGTTTCTTGTCAGTTGTTGCTCTACTTCATTGAGAGAGGTCAAGTATTCGTCCAATTTGGATTGGTCATTCGCACCCAAGCGCTTTTTAAAACTTTTGCTGTCTTCCAAAACAAGATCTACGATCTTTTTTCCTTGGTTTAAACTTTTGCGTCTTTCGTCGGTTGAGGCTCCTCCGGAGGGAGAAAAGTAACGTTCAAATATCTCACGTTGGCGATGTTCTGAAGGGATGGGTTTTCCTGATGAATTGAAAGATAGGGTAGAAGTTCTTGACTTATAGCCCACCCCTCCATCAGTTGATAATGTGAGTGAAGGAAAACGAGTATGACGGCTCAACTGCTGAGCAGCCACTTGATCCACAGAAACACTATTTTTGTATTCTCCACGAAGATCACCACCAGTTAAAAACGAATCTCCCGCCATATGTCCCAGAACTTCTCGACTGAAGGGATGACTCAATCCTCCCATAATGGACATATCACCTTTGTAAGGGTTTAATGGCGCTAGAGATTGGGTCAGTTGGTAGTCGGTTCCTTCCCCCATAGGAAACCAATGCCATTTTTTGTAAAAGGAACTATCTTCAGGAGGCATTCCTACCCCATTTGGGAAGTAAAGAAAGCAAAGACGTTTGGGTGATGCAGGTGCTGCAAATTTCGAAAAACTGGTCATTGCCATTCCTTCAAAGTAGGGCAACATACAAGTCACTCCCAATCCTTTAAGAAAGGTTCGACGGTCGAGATGCCAAGATTTTTTACTCATTTTAAAAGATTTTATCCAACCAACTTTGTTCTTTTTTACTAAAAGAAGGGCTCAGGACGATTTGCTCAACCACCGTTCTAAAACGATAATCATCATCAATCACTTCTTTTACAATATTATTAATTTCTTCTTCATCTGCAAAACCAACATCTCTCCCAACAGCATATGCAAACATATTTTCTACCAAAGATTTGGTGAAATTATCTTTTTTCAAATCAAGAATGTACTTTTTAATCCCTTTGATTCCCTCTATTTTTGAACCATCAGGCAGTTCAGAAAAAGCATCTATGGGTTTGTTCTTTGCGGTCTGTTGGAATCTCCCCACAGCGTCATAATTTTCAAATACTACACCGAAAGGATCGATTTTACGATGACAGTCCATACAAGATACTTTGTTTCTGTGTAAAAACAGTTGCTCTTTAAGGGTCAGGTCTTCAAACCCAGGAGTATCTGGGTCTATTTCAGGCACGTTAGGCGGCGGCGGCGGGGGATGATCTCCCAATATTTTTTCTTTCAGCCAAACGGCTCTTTTAATGGTGTGTGCTTGAACCCCATCTGAGTGTCCACTTAAAAAGGAACCTTGGGACAATAACCCCCCTCTTTGGTAGGTTTCATTGAGCTTTACGGGACGGAATTCATTTCCAACTACCCCCTTAATTCCATAAAATTCTGCAAGATTCTGATTGAGCATCGCAAAGTCAGAGTCAATAAAATTTAGTATACTCAAATCATTTTTCAGTACGTAATGAATGAAATGGTAGGTTTCATTAAACATGTCTTCTTTGACAAAGCGGGTAAAGTCTTCATATTTGTGTACATCGATATCCATGCTTTTGTGGCGGTCCAATCGAAGCCATTCAAAAGCAAATGAGTTGATCATCTCAAATATTTTGGGGCTTTCGATCATACGGTCAATTTCTTTCCTCAATTTGTCATATAAGTCCCCATCGGCAGCAAATTTTGTTAATCTCTCATCTGGTGGTGAGTTCCACAAAAAATAGGACAACTGAGAGGCGAGGTAAAACTCATCCTCGATTTTATCTTCCTCTGGTAGGATAGGGTCTGAGATATAAATAAAATTGGGCGAACACAACACGGCAATCAAGACTTCTTTTATCCCATCTTCAAAACGATCAAATTCCCCCTTGATATTGCTCCAAAAATTCATGTATCGATTCAATTCTGCTGGTTTGATAGAGCGCCTAAAAGCCCTTTGCATAAATCGGTGTATCACTTCCTCTGCGTACAATTCCTTGTTGGATTTATGTGGGGAGTCAAAGAATATTTGAGTATGGCTCTTTGGAGGCCATATGGGGTAGTAGGGCGCTTCGAACTCTACTGACCTGATCAATAGCGGCGGCCCTTTTAAACTGCTTTCTTTTACCAAGTGGTTGTTCCACAGTCCCACAGTTAATATGTTAGCCAATTCACCACTGACTTCATCACTTCCTAAAGGTATGGGAAAATTTTCCAATCTTCCGGTAAATTCAAAGGTTTGGTATTTTCCATCAGACACGACCACTTCCTTGGGTTCTCCAAAAGTTTTGTAGTCCATACCGTCATCGGTTCTAGCTCCTGCAAATACCTGAATGGTGGGATTTACATCGGCATACTTGAGATCGTCTAATTTGGCCTCTTCTGCGAGGATTTTAGGGAGTGGATCGTCCTGTGGCAATGGGGTAATTACGATATGGCTGAAACCTACAAAGAATTTTCCTCCAATACTGCCTTTGTGCTCTCCCTCCGAAAAATAAGCCAAGGTGATGGGTGTTAGAATTTGGTCCTTATCCTTCAAGGAAGGATCTAAATTGAGTCTTTTACTAACCATGCCCTCTTTCTTTCGTCCCAATAAACCGATATGATAGGAGGGGGTTGCATCTTCTTTTACATAAGGATGAATTAGATCTACTTGATAAATTCCTGCTTTGGGAATGGTAAAGCTAAACTTTACATTGACATTGGAGGCCACTTGTTTTGGCATCAACCAACGATTGTTTTTTAAAATGAAGTTTTCGGTACCTTCCAAATCTTTAGCTACTACCCTTACGCTTTTATCGGAAGCTTGGGCAGGCTGATCGTTTCTCAAATCAATAAGCCGTTCTATAGCCATGGAATTATAGCCTTTAGAGGCTTCAACCCTAAAAGCAAAATCACCCGACCTTGGAAAATCTTCTTTTATTAGTAATTTTAGGTTGGGGGAGGGGCCTTGCCAAGATTTTGGGGTTACTTCTTTTGCAGGAAGGGCAGAATTGAGAATCATTCCTTCTTTTACCACATGATATCGGTTACTTGCGGAACCTCTCATTCCGATTCCAATTTTCTTTTTGACAAGCGCTATAGATTCCTCATTTCTATTATCTGAGCTTTCGATGGATTGACCGTTTTTATCCAATATTTCAACAATCAAATCTTCATTGTCCACGGCAGCGGTTTGGTAACCACCAAACTCTGCAGCGGTTTGGTCTCCTGATCTTTTTCCTATGATGACTTTGTAGCGCTTGGGTTCAGGTTTTTCACCAAAAAAGATAGCTTTATCGAGCGCTTGTCGGGCAATTTTTTGATAATAATCAATATGCAAGGCAGAGGTCTGAAGAATATTTCCATTGTTACTGAAACCCATTTTAGATTTACCGTCGTCGGGTAAGACCTCACCAAAATTGGCGGTGACCCCAAGCAATTCATTTAATGTATTGGTATACTGGTTTTTGGTCAGTCTACGGATTACGTTTTGGTTGTCTTTCTGTTTGGCGATGGCTGCCTCTCTCAAATTTCCAGAAATCCAATCAACTAGTGCTATGCGCTCAGCATCCTCCAATTGTTTTTTCTTCTTTGGGGGCATCTCCCCCAAATTAATCACGTTTAATGCGGAGTGCCAATTTTCGGCATCTGCTCCATTCATCATGTTCCAACTCAATGCATCCAATTGCATTCCTCCTTTTTGCTTTTCGGCATTGTGGCATTCATAGCAATAGGTTTTTAGGATGGGTTGGATATGCTCTTTGTAATAAATTGCTTGCTCTGAGGTAGAGTCCAATTCCCTGTTGATGACCAAATACTCGTTGTTTTCATGTTTGATATTCAGAAAATCTTTCATGACTATGGGCATGTATTTGGTGAGATAATCCTCTCCATGGGTCAAATAGCCACCGTAGTGTCCTGCAAGAGACAAGAGTATCACATTGGTAAAGAGAAAACCTTTGTAAAAACGACTTACTTTTGTCTCCCCAGCTTTGGGTTGGTATTGTCGAAGTACCACCAGCCAAACACAAATCAAAGCGGTGAACCATCCCAGCCATTTATGAACGTTCAGTAATTCATCGTCATAACTTCCACTGGAACCGAGCAAAAAACCCAAGGTAATGGTGGGAATGATACTGATCACAGCGAACCAAAGTAATAAATCACAAGCAGCATTAAGATTCAACTGAGGACCTGTGCTGTTGATGATCTCCATAAATAATAAGATGATCAGAGCACCAATGGGAAGGTGAAGGATTAAGGGGTGAAATCGGCCCAAGAAGAACAAAAAAGTATTATCTATCTTTCCATCCAATGGAATAAAAAGAAAGGAAATCAACACAACGGTCGAAACTGTAGCAATTAATATGCTCCGGCTCATTCTGAAATACCAATTTAATTTATATTTAAATTTACAATAAAAAAATGTTTCACTCTTAAAGATCAATAAATATGGTAAATAGTGATATTGGAAAATCTTAAATGCTGTGGAAAAACAGAATTATTTATTTTAGGTTTGATAATCAATTTTCTATTTACTCATGTAACGAAAAAATTTGGTTAAGTTGCATTCAAAAATTCTTTACAATACAAAAAATCATCAACAAATGAGATTTTTCATTATTATTTCTCTTTTGTTGCTCAGCTTTAATCTTCAATCCCAAAAGAGAATAAATAACGGGTTGAATCGACCCAATATCATATTTATCTTGACCGATGATCAACGACATGATGCCATCGGATTTGTGGGAAATGAATTCGTACATACCCCAGAGATGGATGATCTCGCTCGCTCGGGGACTTATTTTAATAAAGCGATCGTTACCACTCCGATTTGTGCAGCCAGTAGGGCCAGTATCTTTACTGGTCTATACGAAAGAGCGCACAACTATAATTTTCAGACCGGAAACATAAGGGAGGAATATATGACGATGTCCTACCCTGTATTGCTAAAAAAGAGTGGTTACCGTACCGGATTTTTTGGAAAATATGGGGTTAAATACGGTCGTTTGGAAAAGCAGTTCGACGAATACGAATCTTACGACAGAAACAATCGTTTTAGAGACAGAAGAGGATATTATTACAAGACGCTTGACAAAGATACGGTTCATTTGACCCGATACACCGGACAAAAAGCGCTTGATTTCATTGATAAAAACGCGAATAAGAAAAAACCGTTTTGTCTCTCGCTAAGTTTTAGCGCACCTCACGCCCACGACGGTGCTGTAGAACAATATTTTTGGCAGAAAACAACAGATCAATTGTTGCAGAACACCGTCATTCCGGGTCCAAAACTTGCCGAGGACAAATATTTTAAATCACAACCTCAGGCGGTTCGGGAGGGATTCAACAGACTGCGATGGACTTGGCGTTACGATACTCCCGAAAAATACCAACACAGCCTTAAAGGATATTATCGTATGATTTCGGGTATCGATTTGGAGATTCGAAAAATCAGAGAAAAATTGAAACAAAAGGGGATTGAGGGCAATACAGTTATTATACTCATGGGGGATAATGGTTATTTCCTTGGAGAACGTCAGTTTGCGGGAAAGTGGTTGATGTATGACAATTCCATCAGAGTGCCATTGATCGTATATGATCCAAGGCGCAGTCAGAAAAATCAAGTGGATGAGATGGTACTCAATATCGATGTTCCATCAACGATAGTTGATTTGGCTGAGGTGGATCTCCCCCTGTCATGGCAGGGCAAGAGTTTGATGCCCATTGTGAACCAAGAGGTAAATACAATAGAAAGAGATACCGTTTTGATTGAGCACCTTTGGGATTTTGAGCATATACCACCGAGTGAAGGGGTGAGAACCAAAGAATGGAAATATTTTAGATACGTCAATGATAAAACACTAGAGGAACTTTACCACCTCAAAAACGATCCTCAAGAAAAGAATAATTTGATCGGAGATGAAAAATACACTGCGGTTGTAAAAGCACTCAAAGAAAAATTAGAGGAACTCATCAAGCGGAACAGTAATTCCTATAGGATTCCACCCGAGAACCTTACAGTAGCGTTTGTTCGCATACCGAACAGTGATGGAAAAATAATCGATTTTCAACCGAAATTTGCTTGGTCCCTACCCTCAACCTACAAATCTCAAAAGGCTTACCAAATTTTAGTAGCTTCAAAAAAATCAATTTTAGACAGTAATAACTCAGACTTTTGGAACAGTCAAAGAGTGGAATCAAACGCACTAATGGACATTGTCTATCAGGGCAAGTCTTTAGAAAAAGGTAAAACGTATTATTGGAAGGTCAGGATTTGGGATGAAGAGAATCGGTTGGTAGATTATTCTGGAGTTGAAAGTTTTACCCTAGCTAGTGGACGATGATGTCATCATAAACTTAAACAATTCAAAACAAATAGATAAGCTTATAATATTTCGATTTAAGATTTAGATTTCAATCTCTCTCTATTTTTATCTATAGTTATTTCAATCTACATTTACGCACATGAGGAATAACAGAAAGGATCAACAAGGAATAGTTTTGCCAAAGGCTTTTTTAATGATTTTAAAAGTTTTGGAATTTTTTAATCCATACTTGGGGATGCGATTCGCTGCCTTTTTCTTTAGCAAGCCCTTTAGATACAAAAGACCGAAGAGAGAAATTCCCGTGCTATCCAGTGCCGACAGATCAAATCATTTCCTTCATAATATACAGAAAACAGTTTGTTGCTATCGTTGGAAAGGGAGCGGACCCAAAATACTTTTGGTACATGGATGGAGTGGGAGGGCTACACAGTTTTCTGCAATTATTGAAAAACTTCAGGAAATGGATTTTGATATTTATGCTTTCGATGGAGTAGCACATGGAAGTTCAAAGGGCGTCACTACCAATATGCCTGAGCTAATCGACTCCTTAAAGGAGTTGACCCAAAAATGGGAGCCTGAAATTCTATTGGCTCACTCTGGTGGGGGTTTTTCCAGTGTTTATGTTGCGGCTCAGAATCCTGAAATAAAAAAAATGATTCTGATCAGCCCTTTCGACAAGGTAACTGATGTTTTTGAAAAGTATTATCAAATGGCTCGCTTGGGCGAAAAAGCTCGTGAACTCATGTATTCTTACTTTACAAGAATAACCCAAAAAGAAGTTAAAGGTTTTTCTGCAGCTAAAGTTGCCGTAACAGTAAAAGCTAAGGTCTTGATAATTCATGACAAAAATGATAGAGAAGTAGATGTTAAAGATGCAAACAGTATTGTAAAAAAATTAAAATATGGATCTTTATTGATCACTGATAAATTGGGTCACAGGAGAATCTTAAGAGATGAAAAGGTCATCGAAAAAATCATTGAATTTTTAACAAAACATTAGTGAATTTTTGTTTCCAACTGAAATCAAAATGATAGAAATGCTTATCTTTAGGTAAATTGTGAGAAGGTGAGAAGATCAACTTGTATCGGTTTTATAGCTTTACTGCTTTTTTCTTTTTTGACAAGTGCTCAAAGAGGGAATACTGGAGATAAAACTTTTGCTGATCGTTTTCCAGAGGATGTGATCGACCCCATCACCAATACTTATTTACTGGTTAAAAATACTGTTGATCATGACATCATCGTGAGTATTCGAGACCAATACAGAAAGTACCTCAATCATGTTTATATAAGAAACAATGATGAATACTTATTCACCGGATTACCTATTTCGAGGATTTATTTACAATACAAATCCAAAGAATTCTACTTTGAAGATAACCAAAACACGGTGATTAATTTCGGAGAGCGTCATACCTTTACTTTTTTCTTTGATGCCTCTATGGAGGGTAATTTTATGATGATTACTGAAGAAGAGTTTTTCAAACCCTAATTCGGATGATCCGAAAAATTACTGATTAATATCTCAAAACCAATAGGTGACTTCTTGCAATTATTTCACGATTTAATCTTTAAATTTTAAATAAATAGTTCTTTTAAACTGCAATACAGAGTGAGGCGTTAAAATTGGGGTATTTAAAACTTATTATTAAATATCCCCTGTAAAGCCAAATCTTGACTTGTCACAACTGTATTAATGTCAGCTTCATATCCGATAGTTTACTGCAAAAAGAATCTACTGATAAAGAAAAACTTGGTCAAAAACAGTTTTCAAATTGTCAATTCCTTGATTCTGCTCTTAAAAATCTTTAGGTATCATTTTGATCAACAAAAACAAATAAAAACAGTTTGGGGCGACCAATAAAAGTCAAAATTTCGTATTGAGACTGATTAAATTACTAATAATCAACAGCTTTTCTTTTTCTGAATTTTTTGATTTTTCCTTTGGATTAATTTAATGCTAAGAGATTTTCTTGTTTGATAATGTTCCAATAACACAATCCTAAAATTGTGAAAATATTTGGACTAAAAGATTAGTTGAATTTTGTATAAACTTAATTTATTCAAAAATGAAAAAGATTTACACTTTATTATTATTGTTGTTATTTTCCGGTTTATATGCCCAAACGACAGGGTCTAATATTGACGGGAAATTAACCGATGAAAACGGCGAACCGCTGGAGGGTGCTTCAATTATTGCCACCCATGAACCTACTGGAACAACTTTTAACGCTACATCTGTTGAAGGGGGATTTTTTAACATTACAAATGTTATCCCGGGTGGGCCCTACACCGTAACTATTTCTGAAATGGAATCCCAAGAAAGAACCATCGAAAATATAAATATTGATCTAGGGGAAACATTTTCAGTTAATATTTCCTTATCCCAAGGAATGGAATTATCTGAAGTTATTGTTTCAGAAAACAGATCAAATTCCAAAGGTGCTTCAACGAGCATAAAATCTGATAAGGTAAAATCAATACCTACTATTACGAGAAACATTACCGATATTACAAGGCTTGTTCCTCAATCAGATGGTAACAGTGCATTCGCTGGTGCCAGTAATAGATTCAACAATTATATGGTTGACGGATCGTCTTATAATAATAATTTTGGTCTCGGTTCTCATCAATTTGCAGGCGTAAATCCAATCTCAATTGAGGCAATAGAGCAGATTCAAGTTGACTTATCTCCAGTTGACATGTCATTAAGTAACTTCACGGGAGCTGCGGTTAATGCAATTACTAAGTCCGGCTCGAATGAATTCAAAGCAGAAGCATATTCTTACATTCAAAATGACCAAATGATAGGTAAAGATCCTGGTATTGGGGATAATGTATTAAGGGGAGTTACCGTAAGTGGACCAATTATCAAAGACAAACTTTTCTTTTACGCAAACTATGAGGAATATGATTATTTATTAGCTGCTTTTGGTTATCAGGCTTCTCAAGATGGAGTTGGAAATGGAGAAACATTATCAAGAGTAAGAATTTCAGATCTTGAATACATACAAACCAACATGAAGTCAATTTACGACTATGACCCCGGTCTTTATGGCAGTGATATTCCATTCAGCAATGTCGGTGAACGTTTAAATTTAAGATTTGACTGGAATATAAACGATAAACATAAGCTTGCTTTTCGGTACAATAAATTTGATGGAAAAAATGATACACGACAGTCTGATCAATCGGTCAGAGGTATTGAGAGAATGCGAGGAACTTACCGATGGAGTGGAAGAGGTGTACTTGAGGCTGTTCCATTTGAAAACAATCAATTTGAACAAACAAGAATCGTTGAGTCAATCTCAGCTGAACTGAGATCAGAGTTTTTCCCCAATACAACAAATGTTTTAAGATTTACTTCCTCTGCTATTGTAGACCCTGAAAGAACCATTCCAGGTGGTCAAACGTTCCCAATGATTGAAATCATGGAACCTGATGAAAATGGAGTTGACAAATATTATACTGCTTTTGGAAATGAACTGTATTCAATAGGTAACAAAGTCTATAATAAATCATTTAACATAACAAACGATTTTACTTGGTTTAAGGGAAGACATACATACAAGTTTGGGTTGAGGTACGAATCTCAAACATTTGAAAATGCTTTTAATCCAATTTTTAACGGAATATACAGGTTCAAGTCAATGCAAAGCTTTAAAGATGTTGTAATTGATCAGGTACCGGGGGCATATCCTCATGCATTCGGTATTGGTTACGCATTAGATGGTTCATTGAATGCACCAATGGATGTTACCGAGTTCAGACAGTTTGCAGTTTATGCTCAAGATAACTTTGTAATAAATGACAAGCTCGAACTAACAGCAGGCGCACGCCTGGAGTTTTTGAGTTTTCCTATAGATATCGTTGAAAACACCGCCATTACAGCTCTAAATAAGACTTTTACCCCGCCTCATGGAAGATCATTTACAGCAGATGTTAGAGAATTCCCGGAGCCTGCACCTGCCCTTTCAGTTAGAGCCGGAGGGATCTATGATATTAATGGTGATGGAAAATATATGCTTCGTTTTGCCACCGGAATTAATACAGGATTTATTCCATTTGTTTGGATTTCTAATCAGATCTCTGCTGCGGGAGTTTTAAGAAATTTTACTGGATATGATCAGGACGAGATGGGTGAAGCTGATTTTAGAGCTCAAATGGATGCTTTGGCAGGAGGTGCTTACCAATTTGATCCAAGCGTTAACTTCGGTAGACCCGTAGGTCCAAGTCCACAGATGATTGCCGGAGGCTACGGTGACATCGCATTTACCGATAAAGACTTTAAAATGCCTAAAAATTGGAGAACATCAATTTCTTTAGATGCAAAATTACCTTACGGTATTAATGCCGGAGTAAATTTACTTTACACTAAATTCATTGAAAATCCAATAGTTCAGGATATAATTCTAACCGATCCGCAAATTACAATGAACGGTCCCGACCAAAGACCATATTGGTCGCGACGTGAAATCGATCCTGATTATTCAAATGTCTATTATCTTACTAACGTTCTGGGTAAATTACCACAGTCCTATTCTTTGACATTGTCTGCAGAAAAAGATTTTGAAAATGGCTTTATAACTACTTTAGCTTATACTACTGGTAAGGCTGAAGACAATGGAACTTTTAATGGTTCTACAGCATATTCAAGCTGGCCGGGTGTAGTTCAGGAAAATAGAAACCGACCTGAAATTGGATATGCCTCTTGGGATATTCCAAATAGGGTCATTGGAACATTAAATTATTCAAAAGGAAATACAAATATTTTCCTTTTCTATAGAGGTCAGGAGTCAGGAAGATTTAGCTATGTTTATGGGGACGATTTTGGGGATAATGCAGAAAGACTAATTTATATTCCCAAAACTGCAAGTGAGTTAAACTTTATTGACAGTGGTTCATTTACTGCTGCTGAGCAAGCTGCTGCTTTCGATACATTTATCGAACAGGATGATTACTTGTCAAAAAATAGGGGGAAAATTGCTGAGAGAAATGGTGCCGTTCTTCCCTACGTTGGAAGGTTTGATTTAAAGCTTATCCAAGGATTTGATATGCCCACCATTGCCGGACAAACCAATAAAATAGAGATCAGTTTAGATATTATTAATATTGGAAATTTGGCAAACAGTAGAGCCGGAGTATTTCAATCTGCTAACAAAAGAGACGTTTTAGAATTCCAAGGATTGAATGCCAACAATGAGCCCACCTATACAATGAATACTGTGAATGGATCATTAGACTATAAATCATATAGAGACAATACCAGTCCATTTAATACTTGGCAAATGCAATTAGGTGTGCGTTACAAATTCAATTAATAATTAAATAGAATTTACTTTCAAACCCCTATTTAACAAATAGGGGTTTTATTATTTTCTGGAATTAAGTTTGGCCAGAAGTCTGAGGATTTCAAGATAAAGCCAAATGAGGGTTACCAAAAGTCCAAAAGCACCATACCATTCCATATATTTGGGCGCACCTTTTTCGGCTCCCTCCTCGATGAAATCGAAATCTAAAACCAGATTGAGGGCTGCGATGATTACCACTACAATACTGAATCCTATGCTCATCGGCGATGCATTATCAATTTGCATGATTCCCATACCAGAGCCAAAAAAGCCCATGATAAAGTTGATCAAATAGACAATGGCAATGCCCCCTGTGGCAGCAAAAATTCCCAATTTAAAGTTTTCTGTAGGCTTTATGTATCCAGAGCGATAGGCCACAAGCAGAGACAAAAGGATACCAACGGTAAGAAATATGGCGTTGGTTACAATTCCATCATAGAGGCTGTTGTACATAAACGAAATGCCCCCCAATAAACCGCCTTCCAAGATGGCGTAGAGGGGGACTGTAATGGGGGCCCATTCTTTTTTGAAAACGGTAACTATAGCAACGATGAATCCGCCAATTCCGCAAGCGATCAATATTCCTGGATTGATGGTATTGAAAGTCAAATAGCCAGTTCCCACTAAAAGGAGTAAGCTAATGGCAGTTTTATTGACCGTTCCGTTGATGGTCATGGTATCGGAATGGGTCGAAGACTGTGTAAAGGTACTTTTGGAAAGTACTGGGTTTCCCGATCTTAGGGAGAGGTGGTTACTCATGATAAATTGTTATTATATTTAAATAAAAATAATAAAATATTGAAATAGCCTTAGATCAATTTTGATCTAAATATTGTTCAAGAATTATGATATCCCCTTTAGCGGTCAGATCAGGTACATGTGTTGCAATGGGAATACCCAAAACCTCTTTTCCGTCTTTTATCATATTCTTAAGTGCGGTCGGGAGCTCTTTTTCATTTCTTTCGGGGTGGGGCGGACAGTTTTTTAAATAATCAAAGAAGATATTGCCATCAAAAAGAAAAATATTCATGCTTACCCTTGTCTTACCTGAGGCATTGGTATAATTTGAAATGACATCGGGATCGGGTTTTTCTATGATGTCCAATAAATCATATTGCTCATTGAATTTCATAACGGCAAAACGGGATATTTTTTCAATGGGGTATTCTAGAGCATCAATATCATAGGCCAGAATGGCTTGATTGGAGGGAGCCTTTTTCAACAATTCAAAAGCTTGGGTAGTGTATAAATTGTCACTATTACAAACACAGAAAGTTTTATTTTTTAGTTTTGGATATTGCTCCAAACACTGATATACTGCATCTGCGGTTCCATATGGTTTTACTCTTTCGGAGGGAATATATTGGGTAGCGAATTGGATGTCTAGGGTTTTTAAGTCGGGTTGATTACTCAATGCGGAGCGAAATTGGCTTGCATCCTCTCCCGTTATGATATAAATATTTTCAAAACCGGCTTTAGAGGCATTGTTGATCAAATAATACAAAAAGGGCTTTCCATGGATTTCAATGAGTCCTTTACTGCGATGATTGGCTTGATTGCTTTTCTCTTTAGATAAATGAGGATCAACTGAATTTTTCATTCGGGAGGAAGCACCTCCGGCTAGGATAATGAGCGTATTGGTCACGATTGAAATGTTTTTACTTGTGCACCTTGGCTGATTGAAACCGAAAAGGCATCTGATGCTCCTGTAGATTTTATAGCCGCTATAACGGACTTGGTATTATCTTCTTCTGTAATGGCGACGATACAGCCGCCGCCCCCTGAACCGACAATTTTACTCCCCAAGGCACCTGCAAGGTTGGCTTCATCGATCATTTTGTCCATTAAAGGAGGGGTAATTTTGAGGTATGTTTTTAGAATGTGGTGGTGTTCGTTCATCAATTCTCCAAAGGATTGAAGATTCGGTTGTTCTTTTTGGAGTTCTTGCAATGCTCTTTGGGTTATATCATGGTTACAAACAGCAGCATAGAAAAAAGGTTTATAGGCCGGTTCTACAAGCTCAATGTTTTTGTTGAGTTCGCTCAATTTTGATTTTTTGATGTCAAAATCGGAATTTTTAATTTTTACTTGTTCAATCGATTTCAGTGCATTGGTCTTAAGGTGGGCCAAAGTTCCAAAAGTATCTTTGTTCAAGCCTGAGACACCAACCACCATTTTGAGGTTGAGTTGCTCAAAATCCAATATTTCATCGGTATGTGTATTCAAGTAAATGGTTTTCCCAACAGAAACGGTAAATTGATCCATTTTGCCCCCCGAGGAACCTTGCTCAATGACCTCTGTTTCATAGGCAAGCAAAGCAATCTCCTTGGGGGTAAAAGAACGTTTTGAAAATGCAGCAATCAAAAAGCGAATCCAAGAAACTGTAAGTGCCGATGAACTCGATAAACCAGCATTGATGGGAATATTACTCCGAATGGTTAGATGGTATCCTTTTGAAGGAATGATTTGTCTTTTGGCGAGTACTTTTAGGGCGATTTTTAAAAAATCACCCCTTTCAATGTTGTCAAATCCTTCTTCTAGAGGTAAGATTCTTTTCTGCCCCATGTCTTGCATCTCGATCTCAAAATGATCTTTTCCATTCTCCGTAGCCTCTATTTCCATTGAACAATCAATGGCACAGGCTATAACAGGAAGCTCCAAATAATCCTGATGGTCTCCAAAAAGACAGACCCGACCAGGAGCTGTTGATATGATTTTATTCATTTAAATTCAATCAATTTGGGGGAATTGATAACCGTTATGATATTTTTTTGCAAGATAGTTTTTATTAATTTTAGGATCATCAAATTGATTGTGTTTTGCAGACCAACTCAGCTTTTGATTTGAGCGGAAGGAAATATTCCCCATTTGGGCTACCTTAGCAACATGGGCAGCTTCCTCTACATTGCAATTAATTAGATCCGGATTGTTTTCTCTGATGGCTTTTATGAAATTGAATTGGTGATCCCGGTGCCCGTTGTTTGAATTTTTTTGTAAAGGAATCAAAACCTTATTTTCACTTCTTTTTTCTTCAATTACTTCCCATCCACCTCTATCCAATACCAGCGTCGCATTGTTTCCAATAAAAGCAATACAATGGTCTCTTCCATATGATCCATTATCAATACCCATAGCAGCGTCCCAAACTAAGTTAAACTTTTCAAATTCGTAGAGTGTGGTGAGGGTATCGGGTGTTTCTTGACTCAAATCCGGGTAGGCAAATTTTCCACCCAAGCCAACGATGGTTTTTGGAAGGGTGGCTTTCATCCCAATCAAGGCATAATCCAATAAATGTACACCCCAATCGGTCATCAATCCACCAGCATAATCCCAAAACCAACGGAAATGAAAATGAAAACGACTGGCATTAAAAGGTTTTTTGGGTGCAGGTCCTAACCAAGCATTATAGTCAACTCCTTTTGGTGGAGCACTGTTGGCAACGATAGGATCGGGGCGCATCCAACCTTGATAGCAGCAAACTTTTACAGTTCTGATGGGGCCTAATTTTCCACTGTGGACAAATGCCATGGCCTCTTGGAAATGGTTACTGCTCCTTTGCCATTGCCCTACCTGGATGATACTTCCGTATTTTTTTTGCGCAGCCACCATGACCTCACATTCTGCTATGGAATTTCCAATGGGTTTTTCAACGTAAACATGTTTTCCTGCAGCAGCGGCATCAACCATCATCAAGGCATGCCAGTGGTCGGGTGTTCCAATATAAATGACATCAATATCCTTTTGATCCAGCATTTTGCGGTAGTCGTCATACACTTTGATTTTTTCTTTGAAAGAGGCCACCCTTTTGTCGTTCAATCGTTTGCTGATCGCATTTTGATCCACATCACAAACCGCTACAAGATTTACGCCCGGCACTTCCAGTACCTTCATGGTATTGGCCCATCCCATGCCATTGATACCTATGGTACCCACATTGAGCTGGTCATTGGCAGAAATTTTATTTTTCTTGCCCCATTGTGCATAGCTCTTTAGGTTGGAAAGAAACATTCCGCCGGCTCCAGCAATGGCTGTATTTTTGATAAATTCTTTTCGGTTCATATCTTAAGTTCTAAATTTAATTCAATGTTAATCGACAAAATATAATTATTTAAATTAATGAAAATGGAATTATGGAAAAAGCTATAGCACAGAAAAAATGGAAACATTATATTTGCCGATCGAAACTTTCTTTTAAGTTTTTTAAAAGGACGCGTAGCTCAGCTGGATAGAGCATCTGCCTTCTAAGCAGACGGTCACAGGTTCGAATCCTGTCGCGTTCACTTCATCGCGTTCAAAATCAAGAACGATCAAACAGCCCAAGATTGAGGTTACAATTCTCCAGCGTTCAGTTCTTTCAAAAGTTTTTTCACCTTGAATAGGATTTCTATCGACTTCATGTGTGGAGATTTTTTTCCATAAATAATCCAATCGGAAGAGTACTGTGGATAATGATCACAAATACTTTGAATTACACTATGGGTGATGGAAGATTTTTTTCTTAGTGCGGAGGATATAGAATTTCTCCCTACACCAATCTTCCTTTCAAAAGCCGCAACAGAAACCCCCTCATTTTGGATTATAAAAGATAATCGCTCGTAAATCGTTCCCAAAAAAATCTTTTAATAAAATTAGATAATCTTTGGTTAGCAAATAACTTTTGACAATAATGATTTATGAAACAAGTGTTTTTTTATTGATTATCAGTAGATTTATTTTGAGTGAAAAAAAAGCTATCTGACAGTTTTTATTGAAATCGATAGTTTTAAAATTGTATACTTATTATGAGCTTGAAAGAGATTTTAAAATCGTTTAAGCAATTCAGATTGTAGTTTTAGTTGTTTGATCACTTCTCAGTCTGTGATTTTTTGCTAAATGATGCGTGTTTTGTTAAAATATTTCATGGTAAATTGTTTTGTTATTTTAACAATAAACTATTATTGATTAAATTCCAAGAAAATTAATATAAAGTAAATTTTTGCGTTTAATGAACCTTTCCACCTTCAATACCTATACTTTTTTCAAACTTCCATCGGCTTGGTGGTCGGGTGTGAGATTAACCAAAATCGAAGATCAATTGACAGAGGTTTCTGTCAAACATCGTTGGGTAAATCAAAATCCTTTTGGATCTATTTTTTGGGCTGTACAAGGTATGGCAGCCGAACTATCAACTGCTGTTTTTTTGATGTGGACCATCAAAAAATCGAATCAGTCGGTTTCCATGCTTGTATTGAGTAATCAAGCAAATTTCAAAAAGAAGGCCAAGGGATTGATTAAGTTTCATTGTAGCCAAGCAGATAAAGCCATTGCTGCTGTAAAAAAGGCAATTCATGGAAATGAAGCGGTAACGGTTAGGTTAAAATCTACAGGTACAGATGCAGCAGGAGATATTGTCTCTGAATTCGAATTTGAATGGTCATTAAAAAAGAAAGTAAAATGAATCAAGATTATCATCATGATTTGGCACTCCCTCTTATCGCGGCACCCATGTTTCTGATCTCGGGTCCGGAATTGGTAATTGAGTGTTGTAAAAATGGAATTGTAGGCACTTTTCCAGCTTTAAACCAAAGAACCTCTGAGGGTTTTGAGGATTGGGTGGTGCAGATTAAGGAATCCTTGGCCGCTTTTGAGGTGGAAACCGGAAAAAAAGCAGCCCCCTTTGGTGTTAATTTGATAGTTCACCCCACCAACATAAGGGTAAAAGCCGATTTGGACATTTGTGTTAAGCACCAAGTCCCTTTGGTGATCACCTCTCTAGGAGCGATTGCAGAGATCGTCAATGTCGTTCATGGTTATGGAGGAATCGTCTATCATGACATCATCAAGAAAAGACATGCCGAAAAGGCTGCCGAAGCTGGTGTGGATGGTTTGATCGTTGTTGCCGCCGGTGCGGGGGGGCATGCTGGTACACTTCATCCCATCCCGCTGATTGATGAAGTCAAGAAAGTATTTGATAAAAAAATCATTCTCTCCGGCTGTCTCACCAATGGCAATGATATTGCTTCAGCACTACAAATGGGAGCAGATATGGCCTACATGGGTACACGATTCATCAATGTCCATGAGAGCATGGCCGATGAAGCTTACAAAAAAATGATCATGGACAGCAGTGCCGAAGATATTGTTTATACTGCCGCTGTATCTGGAGTAAATGCCAGTTTTTTAAAACCCAGTCTGGAGGCCATGGGCATCACAGAAAAACAGTGGAAAGACAATAAAAAAATGGATTTTGGCTCTCACTCCGACGCTTTGAGTGAAGAAGCCAAAGCTTGGAAAACCATTTGGTCAGCAGGGCAGGGGGTAAGCAATATTTCCAACACCCTTAGTGTTTCAGAATTGATCGCAAATTTGAAATTGGATTTTATCACTGCCATTAAAAAACAACAGCATTATTTAGATCGTTATCAATAACAAAAATTACAGCTTTTGGGTAAGGGATTTAACAATCTTGTTTTCTGACATAAAAGCCTTGAAAATCACTTTTACCGCAGTATAAAGCGGGATGGCAACAATCATTCCTGTGGTCCCCAATAAGCTGCCTCCAGCAAGAATTACGATGAAAATTTCCAAGGGGTGGGATTTTACACTGTTGGAAAAAATCATGGGCTGACTGAAAAAATTATCTATCAGTTGACCGACAAAGAAACCAATCATCACATAAATGGTTTTGGGTAAAATCACACTACTAAAGTCAGCCTCTAAGTTACTAGTCATTGTTAAAAACATCATCAGCACTGCTCCGATCAACGGACCGATGTACGGAATAAGATTCAACAAAGCACACAAAAATGCAATCACTATGGCATTTTTGATCCCAAATATCAGCAGAATGATGCTGTAAATCGTAAGAAGAATACTGATCTGAAGCAGTAAACCAAGAAAATACCTTGAGAGCAGGTTTTTGATTTTTTCAAAAGATTTTTTTAGTCTTCCTTCGCTATTGACGTTGACGAATACCAAAATGGCATTTTCTAAAATACGGCTGTCTTTTAATAAGAAAAATGAAATAAAAGTAACAGAAAACAGCCCCACCGTCAGGCTCCCCAGTAGGCCTAAAATATAATTGAGAAATTCCGGTATGGCACCCAGATTTTCTACATTGAGTATGCTAGCAATTGAAGAATTGCCCTGAATCTCAGAAGTGTTTAAATTAAAGAAAGTAGAAATTTCAATGACCAATTGCTCAATTTTACCTTCCAATTCTTCAAGATTGAGTAGGGATAAATTTTCCCCTTGTTGAATGACCAATGGGATAAAAAGCGATAGGATTCCAAAGAGCAAGCCTCCCAAAAAAATGAGTGTAATACTTGCAGCCAAAAGGTTATTGAATTTGAGTTTGTTCCTGAGTAAAAGTACAATGGGTCTTCCAATCAAAGAGATTACCGCAGCTACGATGAGGTAAACCAATAAAACTTGCAGTTCGAAAAGTAGATAGATTCCCAAAGAAATCAACCCCAATTTGAGGATGGCGTTCACTATTCCTTTCGAAATGCTTTTTGAATCCATAGTTTAAATATAGGTAAAGATAAAGGTTTATACTGACACAGAAAGTTCACGAAGCGTGGCCAGCTTGGAGCAGGCGACTACTCCTGCGGTTTCTGTTCTCAATCGTTGATTTCCAAGACTGATTGATAGGAACCCCAAATCATTTGCCATGGCTATTTCTTTTTCAGAAAAATCTCCCTCAGGGCCGATCATCATCAAAACTTCCCGATTTAAATGTTCGACTTTGTGCATGGGGGTTTTGACAGTCTTTTGGCAGTGAGCCAATAATTTTATTTCGGGATGCTGCCCTTCAATAAATGTTTCAAAAGAAACCAAAGGGTTCAGTTGGGGTAAGAAAAATCGGGCGGACTGTTTGAGGGCTCCTACCAAAATTTTTTTCATCCGATCGGGTTTGATATTTCTTCTTTCCGAATGGTCACAAACAATAGGGGTGATTTCTGTGATTCCAATTTCTGTTGCCTTTTCCAGAAACCATTCCATTCGATCGTTGTTTTTGGTGGGAGCAATGGCGATGTGAAGGCCGGGCATATCGGATTGGTGCGTGATTAATTTTTTCTTTATCGCAGTAACTTTCCGATGGTCTTCGGATTCAATTTCTCCAATCCATTCGAGCCCTTTTCCGTTGGTTACCCTAATGATGTCGTTTGCTTGTTTTCGCAATACCTTGGTCAGGTGACGGCTTTCTCCTGATTCGAAGATTACCTTTTCGTCATTGGATGTTAGATTTTCTGAAAAGAATAATTCCATCACTAAATCGCTAATCTTGCACTGACGGTTTGGTTCATTGTTGACCATTTTTTTTGGAGGAGCTTGTGATAGCCTACAATACCTATCATAGCTGCATTATCGGTGGTGTACTGAAAGGGGGGGAGGAAGATATCCCAATTTTCATCTTTTGCTTTTGTAGACAGCACCCTTCTTATTTCAGAGTTGGCCGCCACACCACCACCGATGACAACCCTGTCAAGTTTATGTTTTTCTTTGGCTTGGGAAATTTTTTGCATGATAACGGTCACCAATGTTTTCTGAATGGAAGCGCAAAGGTCATTGAGATGTTCTTCTATGAAATTCGGATCTTTTTGGATATGCCTATTGACCAAGTTGATAAAAGCAGTTTTGAGACCACTGTAGGAGACATCCAAATCTGCTACTTTGGGAATGGGAAACTGAAAAGCGTTGGGGTTCCCTTCTTTTGCCAGTCGATCAATTTCCGGGCCGGCAGGGTAATTTAGCCCCATGATTTTCCCACATTTATCAAAGGCTTCACCAATCGCATCATCGCAGGTTTTTCCGATTTCTTCCATTTCAAAATGGTTTTTTACCAAAACCAATTGGGTATGTCCGCCGGATAGGGTAACGCCAAGAAAAGGAAAAGCAGGCGGGGCATGGTTGTCATTTTTTATAAAGTGACACAGCAGGTGGGCCTGCATGTGGTTTACCTCAATGAGGGGTATATTGAGGCTTAGGGCCAGCGACTTGGCAAAAGCACTCCCTACTAACAGGGATCCCAGTAATCCAGGACCACGGGTATAGGCGATTGCAGTAAGCTGTTTTTTATCGATATTTGCAATGGATAGGGCTTGTTGTACGACCGGGACAATATTGGCTTGATGTGCTCTGGAGGCCAACTCTGGCACCACCCCGCCGTATGACTGATGAATTTTTTGATTGGCAATACAATTGGAAAGCACTTCATCGTTTCTCAATACCGCAGCAGCGGTGTCGTCACAAGAAGACTCTATCCCTAGTATATAGCTTGTTTTTTTCATTTTAATTTGCCTTCGGCAACAAAAATAAAGGATTACGATCAAAAAATTATACAAATTAGTGCCCTTGCTTCTGCTGACCTTCATTGTACTGTCTTTGTTGGGGGTACTTTTATTGAGTATGCCTTCCATTCAAAATCGATTGGCTGATCGATTGACAAGAGAAATCAATCAAAATTATGATACGGATATTGTGGTGGAAGGGGTATCCATTGGTTTTGACGGTGCAGTAAATTTGGCTTCTTTTTTTATTGCTGACCACCATTCCGACACCCTCTTTTATGCTAAAAATTTTAAAACTGATCTCTACAGTTTAGGACAGTGGGTCAATGGAAATTTATTTTTTTCCACGACTGATTTTGAGGATATTTTCTTAAAAATTACAACCTATGAGGGAGAGGAGAACAATTCCTTTTTTCAGTTTACAGACAAACTTTTGAGACATGCAAAACCCAAAAGTGATAATGATGTTTTTGTTAGAATTGACGCACTTGAAGTATCCAACGGACGTTTTTCGATTGAGGATAAAAACCTCCCTCAAAAACCGTTGCAATTTAATGAAATCAGTCTACAAGCAAAGGACTTTTATGTAGTTGACGATGGGGTAGAATTGTCTCTTAACAGATTGAATTTATCAGCCCTTGACTATGGAATGATCAATTTGTCGGGAGCAGCGCTTTACTACAATTCTTGTACTGTGGAGGTCAATGATTTTAGGCTTTCAAATATGGGTAGCTATGTGGAGGGTGGGGTCAACATATTCGTTCCCCACGACAATTTCAAGGCTTTTTCAGACAATGCGATTATCGATCTGAATTTAAAAGGGGAACTCCAACAAAAGCTTCTTAATAATTTTGATGCTTTTCCAAAAAACTTGATGCCGGTAAAAGTGGCCCTCCGAGCCAATGGAACCCTCAATGATATGGTTTTTTCATTGCTGGAGGTGAATCAAGAGGCCCTTGATCTTAATGCTACTGCCCATTTAGAAGAGGTTTTTTCTTCAAAATCTATAAAAGGAGAATTTAATTTACAAGACCTGAATGTTGTCCCTTCAAAACTAACTCAAGTTTTACCCCCTAAGTATATTGAGTCTATTCCAAAGGTGCTACTTGAGTATTCGCCCATCAATGTAAAGGGGCAACTTCTGTTGCAGGGTGAGGAACTTCAATCTGCTTTAGAGCTTTCAGTAGGAGATGCGATAATTGATAGTAAAAACCAATTATATTTCGACATTAAAGACGGAATTTATGGGCTACAGCAATTTGAGAGTAATTCCCAAATTAAAAACTTAGATCTTTCGCCATGGCATGATCGATTGGGTGAAATCAACACCCGGTTTATCATTTCAGGGAATCGATCTGCCCGAGGGAATTTCGATTTTAACTTTGACCTGGATGTGGATGAGGTTGTTATAAACATTAATAAGTATGGTAAATACAATAGTTTAAATCTCAAAGGGAGTTATAAGGATGAACAACTCATTGCAGATTTAAGGATTGAGGATGACGTGATTGCAGCTACTTCCTCTTTTATCTTTTCTCAAGAGCAATCCCAAAATAAATATCAATTTAATTTGGATTTGAATCAGCTCAATCTTCATCTTTTTGATTCACAACTCGGAGGGGGAAAGGCCACTTATTCCGGCAATTTCAATCTCTTTTTGGTGGGGAATACTTTTGACGAACTCCAAGGAAATTTACTTTTTAAAGACCTACAATTTGAAAATAAAACTAAGTCTGATCATTTCAATGATTTTATTCTTGAAATCACTTCTAAGGATCGAAAAAGGTTGATCAGAACGATCAATTCAGACCTAATGGATATTCGTATTGAAGGGGACTTTCAATTGAGTAAATTAATTCCGCTATTCAATAACGCCTTTGCTGAAGTTTTTCCATTTTACGAAAAAGAGGCTATCATCAAGCAGCAAGATTTAAGCTATGATATCAGTGTCAAAACCGATCATCTCAACGCTGTTTTTCCTGAGTTGAGGATTGACAAAAAAGCTGTTTTCAGAGGTGTTTTATCTACAGATCAAAATGTTTCTAAAATGAATCTCAATGTTCCGAAAATTAGTTTTAAAGGGATCAATATTGATAATTTGGAGTTGCAGTTGGACAACCAAAATCCGCTGATCAATTCTTTTCTTTCCATTGGTAAATTGTACAACGATTCCTACACCGTAACTGACTTTAATACCCTTGGCATAAAGAGAGACAACACCCTCCTTTTTAGAACTGAATTTTTTGGAAGAAATGATAAAAATGACACCTATGAGTTGAATTATGCACTCCAACTCAACGGGAATAAATCGTTTTTAATGCTTAAACCCTCAGTAGTTGATTTTGGAGAAACCCGTTGGAAGCTAAATCCAAATGATGATGACCAACATTTGATTTCCTTTGATCGTTCAACAAAAGAAATTGTTTTGAATTTTATAGCGGCTCAATCCGGGGATGCCCTAATTGAGGCCCAAGCGAGCTATTCGTCTTCCAAAAAATTTAGTCTCTCTTTAGAATTGGACAAAGTTCCACTTGAGCGCCTCTCCATATCAAGTGAGGACTTCAGTTTCGAGGGGGGATTAGATTTAAGCTTGAATGTGAAGCGCTCACCCACGAATAACGCTTTAAAGTTCGATGGATCTGTAAATGATTTGATCATGAACGATTTGGAAATGGGGGATTTAAAATTTTTTACTACCGGCAACACAGAACTTAACTCTTACGAGGTCAATTTATTTTTGTCTCACCTTGGTAAGAGCACTTTGCAAGCCAATGGGAATATTTTAGGCTTCGATGATTCTCCAAAGTTAGATTTGGATTTTAAATTTAACGAATTTGACCTTTCTTTCCTTACTCCTGTTGGGGGAGGTGACATCAATAACATCAGGGGGGAGGTAACGGGAAATGTCAATCTTTGGGGTTTACTTGATGCTCCTAAACACAATGGTCAATTGATCTTAAACAAGGGGGGGCTTGCGGTGCCAGACATCCATGCCGATTATCAAATTGCAGATGGGACAATAGTAAATTTGATTGACCAGAGATTTGATTTTCAAAGCACCACTTTTGAGGACTCCCTTTTTGGTACCCAAGGAAAACTTAAGGGTGAGATCAATCACTTTAATTTTTCAGATTGGGGTTTTGACTTGAATATTGAATCCGATAGAATGCTGATGCTAAACATTCCTGAGGATGATGAAGG
>CBFIIP010000076.1:0-4653 GCA_965662705.1 Flavobacteriaceae bacterium | reverse complement strand
GCTTCATATGGCTTCACTTTAGATTTATCATTTAATTATTGATCAGAGCAATGGTGTTTTGGATCACTTTCTTTAAATTTGGTAAGCGTTGCCCTTTTCTTAATTCAAGCTTATAAGAATGAAAATCAGCCTCCTTAAACTCAGAAAAAATCGTCGCTACAATTATACCCCTCGATACTATAATGGTAAAGAGGCTGGTAACCCTTATGATTTTGATTCTAAGTTCTCAAAGTACCGAGACACCTACAATCAAAATGATTTTGGACAACAGTGGCAAGAGGCTCGTATGAAAATGCGCACGCGCAGTAACCGAGGCGTTTCCTCACGATTGGTCATCATCATTTTTGTTTTGATTTTGATTTTCCTTTACGTCATTGATTTTGATCTATCCATATTCAATGGCTAATGGCTGACATAATAACGCTTTTGCCGGATCATGTAGCCAACCAAATTGCCGCTGGCGAAGTCATTCAAAGACCTGCCTCTGTCGTTAAAGAGCTGCTTGAAAATGCCATCGACGCCCAAGCAACTGACGTTCAATTGTTAATCAACGGATCAGGGAAGACGTTAATTCAGGTAATAGACAATGGTATTGGGATGTCACCCACCGATTTGAGGCTGTCCTTCGAACGTCATGCTACTTCCAAAATTAAGTCGGCAGATGATCTGTTTTCGATCCGTTCAAAAGGGTTCAGGGGTGAAGCCTTGGCTTCAATCGCTGCTATCGCACAAGTTGAAGTTCACAGCAAGACCGCAGAAGGAGAAACAGCGAGTTGTGTCAAAATATCGGGAAGTAAAATTGAGGAACAGGAAGTTTCTGTTGCCCCTACTGGCACTTCAATTGCTGTTAAGAATCTCTTCTTTAACGTTCCGGCCAGAAGAAATTTTCTCAAGTCGGACAAAGTAGAATTAAGGCACATCATTGATGAGTTTCATCGGGTGGCCCTGACCCACCCAGAAGTAAAATTTAGTTTTCTGCAAAACGGTTCGGAGCTATTTGATCTCCCTGCAGGGTCTTTTAAAAAAAGAATTGCTAATATTTTTGGAAATAAAATTGAAGAAAAGTTGATCCCTGTGGAGGAGATGACTACTGTTGCCGGTATTGAGGGTTTTGTGGTAAAACCTGAATTTGCCAAAAAATCTAGGGGACAACAGTTTTTTTTTGTCAACAGAAGGTTTATTAAAAGTCCTTTTTTACACCATGCAGTTAGTTCGGCTTTCGAGGGATTGCTCCGGGATCACTTTCATCCGGGATATTTTATCTACATTCAGATTGATCCGAAAACGATTGATATCAACATTCACCCCACCAAAACAGAGATTAAATTTGAGGAAGAGCAAAACCTTTATGCCATCATTAAATCCATGGTAAAACACAGTTTGGGGATGTTTCAAGCGAGCCCTGTTTTGGATTTTGACCGCGATCCCAACCTCGATACGCCCTATGCTTTACAGCAAAAAATTCCCATGGAGCAACCTCCCATCGAAGTGGACTCCAGTTTTAACCCTTTTAAAAGTCCGGAGGGTAATCGGCCAAAGGGTTCGCCGAGCAGTTGGGAAAGTTTATACTCGGGATTACAAATTCCCAATGAACCCGTTTCCTCTGATGACACTTTGGAAATGGCCATAGAGGAAGCACCAAAGGTGTTTCAACTGCTTCGGAAGTTTATCGTAACCAGCACTCGATCGGGTCTTTTAATCATTGATCAACAACGTGCCCACCAGCGGGTGTTATATGAGAAGTTTCTGACCGGAATCACTAAAAGAAACTTGTCCAGTCAGCAGTTGATGTTCCCAAAAGAAATAGAGTTGTCACAACAGCAAATGGCCTTGTTCGGAGAGCTTGAAGAAAATTTAAATGCCATGGGCTTTGCGGTCAAACTTCAGGAACAAAAATTAATCATTACCGGTATTCCTGCTATCTGTGACGATAAACAATTGGGAAAGCTTTTTGAAGACATTCTTTCTGCCATCAATAGCGATCATCAAACTGAAAGCTTCAGTCAAGCCGATTATATGGCTAAAATGCTCTCTAAATCACTTTCTATTCAGTCCAATATGGTGCTTTCTATTCAGGAACAACAGGGCTTGTTGGATGATTTTTTTGCTTGTAAAGATACTTTGACTAGCCCTTTTAATCGTAGGATTTTTATTACTTTAGATAAAGAAGAATTAGAAAAGAAATTGAATTAATGCGGAACGTTACTGAAACGGTAAAGCACCTACTGATCATCAACGGGATTTTTTTCTTAGCCACCCTCACCCTCGGTAATCAGGTGTATGATTGGTTCGCATTGCACTATCCCAACAACCCCAAATTTGAGCTATGGCAACCCTTAACGCATATGTTCATGCACGGAGACATCTCTCATATTTTCTTTAATATGTTTGGATTGTGGATGTTTGGAACACCATTGGAACAAATGTGGGGAAAGAAAAAGTTCATCTTCTTTTATCTCTCCACAGGTTTTGGTGCAGCAACCCTTCAATTGCTGCTTTACTATTTTCAGGTGGAACAAGTCAATGCCGCATTGACCGGTTTTGGTCTTAGTGCTCCTGAGATCAAAACTTTTTATGAAACAGCAGAATTGCCTACTGCAGTGATTAATTTTATTGGAGAGGATCAATTGTCTGGGGCATTCAATGCTTTCCGATCGGTTATGGTAGGTGCTTCTGGGGCATTATATGGGGTTTTGGTCGGTTTTGCCATGCTTTTTCCAAATGCACAATTGATGCTGTTGTTTCCTCCCATACCCATTAAAGCAAAATTTTTGGTTCCCATTCTGATTTTTGCCGATCTTTTTTTTGGCTTTTCGTCCTACTCTATTGGGCCGATTGCACACTTCGCTCATGTTGGAGGTGCCATTACCGGTTTGGCCATGATGTGGTATTGGAAAAAAAAGGAATTCAATAACAATCGCTGGGATTTATGAGTTTTTTGGACCAACTCAAATACAGGCTTGCCACTTTTTCCATTTCAGAAAAAATCATTCTCATCAATGTGGTTTGTTTCGTCTTACCGATGTTGATCAATGTATTTTTCTTCCTATTCAACGTACCGAGCAGTACTTATATGAGTTGGTTGCAGCTCTCCCCAAACTTGATGACTTTGGTTACCCGACCTTGGACACTTGTTACTTACAGTTTTATCCATAGTGGATTCTTTCATCTTTTATGGAATATGGTGCTTTTGTTTTATGCAGGTCGATTGCTGTTGAATTTATTTCCGGATCGCATTTTCATCAATAATTATTTTTTAGGATTGATTGTGGGAGGATTAATTTTTGTCGGGAGTTATGCTTTGTTTCCGGTTTTCAAGGGAAGCTATCCGCCTATGGTGGGTGCCTCTGCAGGCGTAATGGCGGTGTTTATATTTATATGTGCATATACACCTGATCAGGAAATCCGTTTTTTCTTTGTCAACCTAAAATTAAAGTATCTCGGACTCGCTTTCTTTTTTATTGATGTGATCCAAATCCCCTATGGCAATGCCGGAGGTCACCTGGCTCATATTGGAGGAGCTGTCCTTGGATTTATTTACGCAAGACAGTTGAGCTCGGGAAGAGATATTGGTATCGGATTTCAAAATTTATGGCAAAACGTTTTTACCCCAAAAAAAATGAAAACCGTTTATCGAGCTCCAAAAAAAAAATCTGAAGCAGCAAAAAGGCAAAGCGATTCGACGCATCAAAATAAAATTGATGAAATTTTAGATAAAATCAGTAAGTCGGGTTACGATAGTTTAAGCAAAGAAGAAAAAGACTTTTTATTCAGATCCGGAAAAGAATAGTTCCCCAAATCAGCTTAAATGTTCCTATTATGAAATTGAATTTTATCTCCAAAGTTTTACTGTTGATCAACACTGTATTTTTGGTACTTCAACTCTTTTTGATGCAAGTATTTTGGGATTTTTACAACTATCCTTTCTTGAGTTTGATGGTTCCGTTCATGGCCTTGGTCAATGCCCTTTTTTTTGTTTTTTGGATCATAAAATTCAAGTGGCCCTTTTTGCTTTTTGTTTTCTCCATTTTAATTGCATTCAAAGAGTGGGGTAGACTTTATAAGCTACCCAACAATGCCATCCCCATTTCAAGCGGTATTAAAGTGATGAGCTTTAATGTTCGGTTGTTTAATAGTTATCAATGGATCGATGCAAAAGACATTCCTCAATCGATTGAAAGCTTTATCCAGCAAGAAAATCCCGACATTGTTTGTTTGCAAGAATACTCAAAGGAATCCAGTCCTAAATTTAAAAATTATCCTCACCAATACATTGCTCCGTCGATGAGAAAAGGCCAAAATGGACTCTGTATTCTATCCAAGTACCCCCTCAACAATCAAGGACGTGTGGACTTTGAGGATTCGAACAATAGTGCCCTCTATGCTGATTTTTTCTACAAAAGGGACAGTATCAGAATATACAATGTTCATCTGGAGTCATTGAGGATCAATCTTAAAGATACCCTTTTTACGAAGCAACACTCACAAAAATTTGTGGAAAGGATTAAATCCGTAGTCCAAAAACAGGAGTTGCAAGTTGACCGATTTGAAAAAGTTAATCAAAAGAACACCTATCCCACCATCATATGCGCTGATCTAAACAACAATGCTTTTTCAAGGGTTTACAAACGATTAAAAGATGACTGTATGGAC
>CBFIIP010000075.1:0-29911 GCA_965662705.1 Flavobacteriaceae bacterium | reverse complement strand
GCACAATATTATGCCCATGTTTTACCTTATAGCAGCTGAATAGAAATGCAATCGAGAAAAAGAGGTATTTTTGGTAAAAATACCATTGTGGAGGAAAAACTGATCAGCCAAAAAAAGCCCTTTTTTCCCATTTCCGACGCCTTGATGCAATTTCTTAGAAAATACGATCGTTGGATGGAGTCCTCGATTTGCTATGAGGATTTGCTGCGCTTTTCCGGTTCGGTTACGGTTTACGATAAAAACGATCACGATACCCTTTGGGTGCGGGTTTACTATTCCGACTCCGACCGGTCGGAAATTGATGCCCACCTTAAAACGATTTATACCCTTTTGCATTCCGATGGGAGTACATCCTCCTTACCCGACTTGAATATTGATGCCATTGACTATTGTACTTTTGGAAATTCTAAGCCTTTTCGTGTTAAGATTCGAAACATCTTAAATGACAATTTCACCTATTTCTATGTTAAGAAAACCGATGCCTCAAGGGTGTACGGACTGGAATTTGAACACATTCTTTCGCCCTACAACCTCAATTATTTGGTCAATAACGACACCTTGATCGAAGAGCATATTGCAGGGATTCCGGGAGATGTTTTTATCAAAGAATCCCTCCAGCATTGCAGTGCCTCCGAAAAAGCCCAAATTGCCAAAGAGTATGTCAAATTCAATGAACGCTGCATGATTCGACTCCTCGGAGATATGCGTGCCTACAATTATGTGGTGATACCGATTCACGATTTTGATCAGGTGATTTTCCGGATTAGGGCCATCGATTTTGATCAACAGTGCTACGAAGGGAAATTGTCTGTTTACAGACCGCAGTTTTTTAAAGAAAATTATCCACTAATGGAGGTGGTCAAAGAAAAGTTAAACCATGAGTCCATCATTCAATACAAGATCGAGGAACGTTCCATCGTTTCGCGTAGGTTGATTAATTCGGGCAACCGTATTTCGTTTTTGGTCAACATCATGAAAAACGATACCCTTAGCCTGCCAGAAAATCTTGAAAAACTCAAAAATGAAATTTTTGTTTTCACCAAAGACGATGCCTTTACAAAAAGTAAATCCATGGGCGAATTGATGCAGGCGGCTTTTGACTATATGCGCCGCAATTATCAAAACGTGAGTCTGGGAGATTTGCTCTAATAAAATTCGTCCCCGTCGTATTCCTCATCATCGAGGTCTTCCTCCTCTGAAAAGTCATCGGTGTCGTCGTCGGAAATAAAGTCTTTTTCGGGTGGGGTTTCCGGGACTTCACCATGGGAGAAAATCAAACTGGGATAGCCTTTGAGGTGGTCTTTTTCAGCGGTTTCCATCAGTTCTACAAAAAAAGTCCAAAGGTTGAGGAAGTCATACACATAAATGAGGCGGTTTTCATTTTCGGTGAGTATTTTCTCCAAGGGTTTTTCATTGAGAGGTTTTTCACCTACCCCCATATCCACCAATGGCAATTCCTCTCCTTGTGTCCAATTTTGATCGGAGCGGAAGAAAGAGGCCATTTCGTTTCCCGCAAATCCAAAGGATTGGGAAACGGCATCGTGTAATTCCTCTAATGTGGCGCTGGCTTCGATCTCAAAATCACGGATCACATCATTTTCAGTATCTAAAATGGCGCGCATTCTATAGATCATAGGTTTGTCTTTTTGATAGGAGTTGCAATATAAAATAAGATTGCGCCCCGAACAAGAGGGCTGCAATGATTAAATGTAAAGGTTGAGAACTGAAAGGAAAGTCCATATAAAACATCAGTATGCCGGTAAATATTTCCAATCCAATCAAACCTATGATTTGATTAAAGACCCTGACGTTGCGTTTAATTTTACGCAACATCCAAAAGAGGATCAAATGTACTGCCAAGACCAAAAGGGAAAGACTTCGGTGAACATAAAATTTAAGGGGCGCAGGATCGAGCCACTGACCGGCAGGTTCGTGCATCTGCAGGTCAACAAATTGTCGAACTTGTGTACCCAGCCCAATTTGAAAAATGGTGAGCAATACAGCCAATCCTGCCACGACTTTCATGAATGGATGGGGAGGGATTGAAAAAGTTTTTCTTTGTGCGGTATGGCGTAAAAAGATTAAGCCCAAAACAATCAGTAGGGCCATGCCCATGTGCAGACTAATACGATAGGGCGCTAAATTGGAATCAACAACGGTTTTTCCCAACCAGGCTTGGAATCCCATTCCCAAAAGGATCAAAAAGGAAACGATGGGGTAGGTGGTGTTTTTTTTCGACAACCAAAAGGAAAGGACTGTCATGACCAAAACCGCCAATCCGGCCAGTGCCCCCAACAAACGATTCAGATATTCAATCCAAGTGTGATAGGCATTGAATAGGGCGTAGTCGTGCTGGGTGTAGAAGTCCCAATGTTCTTCTTTAAATGCAGTAGAAGACTTAAAGTCGCTGTTGGCCACTCTGAGCTCTTCATTCAAAATAATTACCTGTCCCTTGCGATACTCTTGATCGGCTTTCCAATCCAGTTGTGCTCTTTCCGTAGGAGGAATCCAATAGCCAAAACATTTGGGCCAATCGGGGCATCCCATTCCGCTTCCGGTCATCCGGACAATGGCACCCGCAGCAATGACCAAATAGACCAGGATCAAGCTTGCCTTGACAGATATTCTAAATTTATTTTCCATGTGTTTCCAGTCCTATTTCACTTCCTTTTTTAAGCATCAACGCAAAGGCAGCATCGTATTCGTTGGGGATCTCCCCCTCCAAGATGGCTTCCTTGATGGCTTCTTTGATGATGCCGATTTCCTTACAGGGTTTTAAACTAAAATGCTCCATTATCATTTCTCCCGTTACAGGGGGTTGGAAATTTCGAACGCGGTCACGTTCTTCGACCTCCTTAATTTTTTGTCTTACCAGCTTAAAATTGTTGTGATAGCGTTTGAACCGGGCAGGGTTTTTTGTGGTAATGTCCGCCTCACAAAGGGTGATCAAGTCCTCTAAAATTTCCCCGGCATCAAAAACCAAGCGCCGGACGGCAGAGTCGGTGACGATCTCCTCAGAAATGATGATAGGTCTGGAGCTCATAAACACTAACTTTTGAACGTATTTCATTTTTTCGTTCAGGGGCATTTTCAGTCGCTTGAATAGCTTGTAAACCATCTTGGCCCCTACAAATTCGTGACCGTGAAAAGTCCAACCGATTTTGGGGTGAAATTTTTTAGTCGGCGCTTTACCAATATCGTGTAAAAGGGCGGCCCAGCGCAACCACAAATTTTCGGTATGCTCGCAAATGTTATCCACTACTTCAAGGGTGTGGTAAAAATTATCTTTATGACGTTGGCCCTCGACTTCCTCTATTCCTTTAAGTTGGATCAGTTCCGGAAGGATACGTTCCAACAATCCATTTTGTTCCAACAATAAAAATCCGATCGACGGTTTGGGGGCACTCATAATTTTATGGAGCTCGTCAACAATGCGCTCGTTCGATATGATGGAAATGCGATGGGCGTGATCTCGGATGGCTCGAAGTGATTGGGGCTCAATTTTAAAATTCAGCTGGGTAGCAAATCGAATGGCACGCAACATACGCAAAGGATCATCGGAATAGGTGATTCCGGGTTCCAAAGGGGTTCTGATGATGCCCCGCTCCAAGTCCTCTATACCGTTAAAGGGATCGATGAGTGTTCCCGTATTTTTGGGATTTAAACTGACTGCCATGGCATTGATGGTAAAATCCCTTCGGTTTTGATCATCTTCCAAAGTACCTTCAGTAACCTTGGGGTTTCTACTTCCTTTGGAATAAGATTCTTTTCTTGCCCCAACAAATTCCAAGTTAATATCACCCCAGCGAACCATGGCCGTTCCGTAGGATTTGAATATTTGAACTTTCCGGGCATTGGGCAATTCTTTTTGAACGGCTTTTGCCAGTTCGATACCGGAACCTACCGCCACCACATCAATGTCTTTTGCTTTTCCTCTGCCCAAAAGATGATCGCGAACAAAACCACCCACCAGATAACCCTCCACTTTCAATGCCTCCACACATTGGGTGAGACTTTTAAAAACGGCTTGTTCTAGTATGTTATGGAAGTTTTGGTTCAGCATTTTCAATCTCTGAGAATAGCTATTTCTCCTGTGGGTTCAATTTTGATGATTCGAGATGGTTGACCGTTGGTTTTTTCTTGATCCATCGCAACGATATGATCCACACCATTAAGAATTTCAATATTGATATCAGAGAACTTTTGGGGGTGGGGAGCACCGCTAATGTTCGCCGAGGTTGAAATCAACGGTTTTCCAAAAGCTTCGATCAATGGGGTACAGAAATGATGATTCACAATTCTAATGGCAACTGTGTTTTCTTGGGCAATCGCATTGTGTGCGATGCCTTTGGGGTGGTTGTAAATGACACTGGTCGGTCTGTGGTCGTTAATGTATTGATCCAGTTTTTGAGGTAAATCATCAACGTGTTTTTTGAGCATTTCGATGTCAGAAACCATACACACCATCGCCTTGCTGTCGGGTCTTTTTTTTAATGTATAGACTTGCTCAACGGCATGGGGATTGGTTGCATCACAGAGAATCCCCCAAATGGTGTCTGTAGGCGCAAGAAGTAAGCGACCGGCTTCAAGCATTTTGATGATCTTTTCCATTGTCAATACAAAAATACGGCTTTCTCCCTGCATGATCAACATTAAACCTGTTCAGAAAACAACTCCCGCCAAAAAGCCATAATTATAGTTAATAATTCCTGTTTTGAATCATCAAAAAAACTCAGTAAATACAATCCGGTCATTTTGTGGAATCTCAACCATTGATGGGCCCATTTTTTATTTTTTTTATCAAAGTGTTTTTCGATATAATAATGGGTGGATTTGATGACCTCTGCTTTGGTCTTGATTTTGGTGTCTCTGTTGCTTCTGGAGGAAACCCCGTGGGAGTGGAGGCATTCCCAGTTATTGAGCAAGACTCTGTTTAAACTTTTTGTGGCAGCTCTTTTGGACAGGTCGATGTCCTCGCAGTACATCCAAAATCTTTCATCCCATCCTTCTAACAGTTCGAAGTGTTTTTTTCGGATCAGTACGAAGGATCCCGAGATCCAATCTGGAAAACAAATGGGATTGGTCTTCATTACTTTTTTGGTTTGATCGGGATGGAGCAGTAAACGTTCCAGTGATCGAATCGGGCCCGCACTGTTCCAAGGGGTTGGAAAAATACCGTAGGGGTGGCTGTTCTCTCCATTTTCATACAATTGCTTGATGGTGATCAAGTGAAAATCCGGATGACGATCGCAGTAGGGGATCAACGTTTCCAAACAGTCTTTGGGGAGTTGGGTATCGGGATTGAGAAATAAAATCCAATTGGATGATGCATGACGCGCACCCAAGTTGCAACCGGCTGCAAAACCTGCATTGCTCTTGTTTTTAATCCAGTTGACCCCAGTAAATTTTTTTTCAAAGCTTTCAATTTGGCCATCATCGGAACGGTTGTCCACCACGATGACTTGCTGAGCACCATTCGTTTGCTGTTCCAAGCTCTGTAAACACTTATCGAGTTTGGACCATGAGCGATAGTTGACAATAACAATACTGAGATCTGTCATCACTTATATTGCTCTACACGGCTACATTGTGTTCCCTCAATGCGTCGTTGAGTGATGTCTTTTTGTTTGTACTTTCTTTTCTTTTTCCAATGATCAGTGCGCAAGGGACTTGATAATCGCCTGCGGAAAAAGATTTGGTGTAACTGCCGGGGATGACTACTGATCTTTCGGGGACTTCTCCTTTGTATTCGACAGGACTTGCCCCTGACACATCGATGACTTTGGTGGAGGCAGTGATGACCACATTGGCACCCAGTACGACTTCTTTACCGATTCGCGCTCCTTCAACAACGATGCACCTTGATCCAATAAATGCGTTGTCTTCAACGATGACGGGAGCTGCTTGTAAGGGTTCTAAAACGCCCCCGATACCAACCCCGCCACTGAGGTGAACATTTTTCCCGATTTGAGCACAACTGCCCACCGTGGCCCAAGTATCTACCATGGTGCCTGCATCCACATAAGCACCAATGTTGATGTAACTCGGCATCATGATCACCCCACTGGAAATGTAGGCTCCGTGTCGGGCGATGGCATGGGGAACCACTCGGATACCTTTTTCTTTATAGCCTTTTTTTAGGGGCATTTTATCATGGAATTCCATGGGGCCGGCCTCCAAGGTTTCCATCTTTTGGATAGGGAAATAGAGTACGACGGCTTTTTTGACCCACTCGTTGACCCGCCAACCTCCATCGGAGGGACTGGCCACCCTTATTGCCCCAGTATCCAATTGATTGATAACGGCTCTGATGGCTTCTTGGGTTTCACTTTTTTCAAGTAGTGATCGGTCTTCCCATGCGGATTCTATGATGCTTTGCATATTGTTTTTTTCAAAAATACTCAATTCAGTAGTTTTTACCGCCATAATTGTTTGCTCAAAAAAGTATATTTGTAAATACAATGGGGGTATTGATTGGAATTGATTTCGGAAAAAAAAGGACAGGGTTGGCGCATACTGATCCCTCTCAAATCATTGCTAGTGGTTTGGATACTATGGACACCCCTTCGGTCATTCCTTTCTTAAAAAATTTTCAAAAAGAAACGACCATTGAAAAATTTATTGTTGGGCAACCCAAACACAGAGACGGTAAGCCCTCTGAGGTAGAGCACGAGATCCTCCATTTTATTGATCGTCTACAAAAGGAATTTCCTAAGATAGTGGTTACCCGTCAGGATGAACGCTATACTTCTAAAATGGCGCTTAACAGTTTGATTGAAACAGGTGCAAAGAAAAAAAAGAGAAAAGACAAAGGCCTGATCGATGAAATCAGTGCAACTTTAATCTTACAGTCTTATTTAACCTCAAACAAAAAAGCTGTTTTATGATTTTACCGATTGTGGCATATGGTTCGAATGTTTTAAAAGTCCGGTCCAAAGATGTGGATATGAGTGATAGCAATCTAAATGCTTTGATTGATGATATGTGGGAAACCATGTACAATGCCAATGGCGTGGGTTTGGCTGCTCCACAAGTGGGATTGTCCAAGCGTTTATTTGTTATCGATGCCTCCCCCTTTGCACAGGATGAGGAATTAAGTCCAGAGGAAGCTGAGGTATTAAAAGATTTTAAAAAGGTTTTCATCAATCCGAAAATGCTAGAAGAAAATGGAGAAGAGTGGGCCTTTACAGAAGGATGCTTAAGTATCCCCAACATCAGAGAGGATGTATACAGAAAGGAGGAAATCACATTGCAATATTGGGATGAAAATTTTCAGGAACAGACCCTAAAATTGGAGGGTTTGGCAGCTCGGGTTGTCCAGCATGAATACGATCACATTGAGGGCATTTTGTTTACCGATAAGTTGAGTCCGTTTAAAAGGAGGTTGTTGAAAGGAAAATTGAACGAAATCAGTAAAGGCAAAACCGATGCGGATTACAAAATGCGTTTCCCATCAAGCAAATCAAGAAGATGAGTAAAAATAAATTAGATAAAATCTTAACCATATCAGGTAAGCCCGGATTATATCAAATGATGGCACAGACCCGAACAGGAGTCATTGCCATTTCGCTTATGGATCAAAAGAAGTTGGTCACCAACATGGGACAGCAGATCAATGTATTGTCAGAAATTAGAGTTTTTGGTTTAAAAGAGGAGTTGCCTTTGGAGGAGGTTTTTAAAATGATGTTTCAATTTGAAAAAGGAAAAGCTGCTCGGGTCAAACCCAAAGCTTCTAAAGATGAGTTGGAATCCTATTTTTTTGAAGTTTTTCAGGACTATGACGAGGATCGTGTTTATGCGAGTGACATTAAGAAAATCATTCAGTGGTACAATCTTTTACTCCAAGCTAAGCTTTTAAATTTTAAGTTGCCAAAGGAGCAAAACCCTACTGATCCAGGCGAAGAAGGATAAATGGAATCAAGAAAGGCACAACTAAAAGCTTTTGAGCGGTTGCTGGACATCATGGACGAACTTCGGGAAAAATGTCCTTGGGATCGAAAGCAAACCTTTGAATCGTTGCGACATTTGACCATAGAGGAGACCTATGAATTGGGAGATGCCATTTTGGACGATGATCCAGAGGAAATCAAAAAGGAGTTGGGTGACCTTCTTCTTCACATTGTGTTTTATGCCAAAATAGGAAGTGAAACCAATGCGTTCGACATTGCCACCGTAGCCAATGAGATATCGGATAAATTGATCCACCGCCACCCCCACATCTACGGTGATATAGCGGTTGAAAATGCCAACGAAGTGGAACAAAATTGGGAGGCCATCAAGTTAAAAGAGGGTAAAAAAAGTGTCTTACAAGGGGTTCCAAAAAGTTTACCTGCTTTGGTCAAGGCTTTTCGAATTCAAGATAAGGTTGCCGGTGTTGGATTTGACTGGAAGCATGCCGATGCTGTTTTTGACAAGGTTCGGGAGGAGCTGGATGAGTTAAAGGAAGAGGTGGAGGCAGATTCCCAAAAAGTTGAGGATGAAATGGGGGATGTTATTTTTTCATTGGTCAATTATGCCCGATTTCTTAAAATTAATCCTGAAAATGCATTGGAGCGTACCAATAAAAAGTTTATCAAACGCTTTGGGTACATCGAAAGTAAAGCCGAACAGTCCGGGAAAAAAGTGAATGAACTGAGTCTTCACGATATGGAATCCTACTGGCAGGAGGCAAAAAAAATGGACTGATCTAATTTTCTGTTTCCCCTCCCTCCTCTTGGTCTTCTACTTCCACCGTTGCCTCAGCTATTTCGTTCCGAGACTCTAATTCTCTTTTTAATTTCCTGAAGCTGACCAACTGCTCTTGGTAGTTTTCAACTTCTGACCTGAGTTGATCGAGTTTTGAATTAACATCCAAAAACAGAGGGTTGTCGTTACTTTTATCAGAGAAGTAGTCTAGGTTGTTTTCTAATTGTCGGGCTTCACCTTTCAGCTCGTCAATACGTTTTTTAATGTTTTGAATTTCAAGGGACAATTCATTTTTATTCTCTTTGATCAGGGTTAGGCGTACGTGACTCTTGGCCTCTTGCTTTACTTTCCCATCCATTTCAGACTGATTGATAAGCGAAATAAAGGCCCTTCTAAAGGACTCAACGCTTTTACTCAAGGTATTGCCCGTGAGTACTCCCAATTGATTGTAATCTTCCCATTGCATTTCGAAAAAAGCAATAAAAGCATCCATTTCCGGTGGGATTTTAAGACTGGAGATTCCTTGGATAAACGTTTCTTTCTTTTTATTCGCCTCCAGTTCACTTTCGTTAATTTTTTGGTATCTGGATTTGATGCGATCAAAATAGAGATTGCATTGTGCTCGAAATTCTTCCCAGAGTAAATTGGACAATTTTCGGGGTACGAATCCAATGGCTTTCCAGTCCTTTTGAATGTTTTTCATCCGGTTGTTGTAGGTTCTCCAATCATCGTGTTCAAGGATCTCTTTTACCTCATTAATGAGCGATTTTTTGAGGTCGATATTATTTTTTTGATCAGCTTTTTGGGATTTATAAAACTGATTTTTTTCACGATTGATTTCACGACTTTTCTCTCTGAAGTCTCTCCAGTTTTCTTTACTGTACTTTTTGGTGACTTGACCTATGGACTGAAAATCCACTCTAATTTTGTTAAAAGTATCAATGGTTTTTCTCCATTCATTGTGACTTTTTGGAGGATTGGCGATGATTTCATCCAATTGCCCCAAAAGCATCCGTTTTTTATTGAGGTTGTCTTCCAGTATGTTGTCGTATTCTTTGTCAAACTCTTGCCTTTTGGCATGAATGATTTGGCTGGCGGCCTGAAAGCGCGACCACAATTCTTCCCGATGTTCTTTAGCTACAGGACCTAAATCATTTTTCCAAAGCCGGTGAAGGGTATTGAGGTCGCGTGATGCTTTGAGTACGTCAGGAATTTTTGACAAAGCTTCGGCCTGCTCGATGATCTTAACTTTCTCCTCATAGTTGTGCTTAAAGTCCAAATCTCTTAACTCACGATTCAGATGAAGAAAATCATAAAATATTTCAGTGTGGTGTTTATAGGTTTGCCAGATATTGTTGCTTTGTGGCCGTGGAACAGGTCCGGTTTTATGCCAGCTTTCTTGTAGGTTTTTAAATTTTTTGTAGATAGTATTGATGTTTTCATCAACATTGATGAGTTCCTTGATGCTCTCAATGATTTCTAATTTACGATCTAGATTGAGTTTTTGGGTTTGTTCTCTTTGTTGAAAATAAGCTCTCTTGTTTTTTTTGTAGTCCCTGATCAATTGATCGAACTCATTTTTGTATGGTGGTCTAAAGAAAAAATCAATTTCATTCCCTCCCTCTTTGATAAAGGCTTCTTTTTTTTCTTGTATTTCAGCTTTGAACTTCCCTTCGAAAGCTAGAATGATTTCCTGTATGTTTCTTGAATCGTTGAACCACTGCTCCGCTTTGGTTCTTTTTTGAAGTTGAACCAATAATTCATCCACGCCGAGTTTCCCGAATTCCTCAGTTGCCTCTGTCGGAGGCTCTTTAGGGTTAGTTTCCTCATTTGACGATGCCTCTTTATTCAATGCCTCTTCATCGGAGGATGTTGCATCCAATGTCTGGTTGTCTTGGTTAAGATTTTCATCGGAGGCACCTTCAGGAGGGTTGATCGATTGAGGCGAATCAACCTTTTCTAGCTCCTGAGGATCATTGGCTTTGTTTGTTTCTTTTGCCATGTAAGGTAATTTTATACTAAAATGTGTTAAAATTTACAAAAAAAATACATGTCATCCTATTGATTCCAAATCTCCCAAGATTTTTCGGCCTGATATTCAAGCATTTTTAATCCATTGGAGATTATACAATTTCTTTGCTTTCCTTCTTTAAGAAATTTTGTTTCTAGGGGATTGTATATGAGATCGTATAGGATGTGATTTTTTGTGAGTCCATGATAGGGGAGCTCTGGAGCTTGATCAATATTGGGAAATGTGCCAACAGGAGACGCATTAACAATCAAAAGGTGTTCACGAAGTATTTCGTTGTCTAACGCATTGTATCGAAAGGTATTGGCCCCTTCTTTTCTCGACACGTATGAAAATTCAATATCAGATTTTTCAAACACATACGCAATGGCAGAAGATGCCCCGCCTGTTCCTAAGATGAGTGCCTTTTTTGGGGGAGTGGCTACCAGCTCAAAAAGCGACTTTTCAAATCCGTAAACATCCGTATTGTGACCGCTGATGCTTCCATCTTCCTCAAATTTTATGGTGTTTACTGCATTTATTTTTTCGGCCGCCAGAGAGAGGGTGTCCAAAAAAGGAATTACTTCTCTTTTGTAAGGAATGGTGACGTTCAGCCCTGAGATATGTTCCTGCTTTAAAACTTCAGAAAGTGCATTGATGTTTTCCAAATCGAAATTTTCATAACTGCAGTCGATCAAGTTTTCGTTTTCGAATTTTTGTTTGAAGTAACCTCTAGAAAAGGAGTATTCTATATTTTTTCCAATTAGGCCGTAGCGTCTAATGCTCTTTTTTTTGGATTCCATATTTTTCAAGTAAAGTGACGATCAAGACTCCCAAAATTATAAATATCGTAACGAACCAAAATTCTGGGTTGAGAATGTTTGGTAAAAAATAATCATAAGATTCAATGACGGGGTTTCCCACTTGGTTGTATTGAATTTGACCCAAGTCATTCATTTTGAAAATTTTGTCCCTCCACGGCCATATTACTCCGAGTGAGCCAGCAATAAAACCAATGATGGTGGCGAGGGTAACTTCTTTGTGATGTTTCAAAACAAAGCTGAGAAGGTTAGAAAATAAGACCAATCCTGTAATAGATCCAAGGGTAAAAACCATCGCCAATTGTAGTAATTTCATTCGTGAGGCGTCATGAACAAACTGAAAATCAAATCTTGTTAAATCCGTCAGTGTGAAATAGATGGCATTGACTGCATCGACCAATAAAAGGGAATAGTTTCCGAGTAAGAGTAATAAAAAAGAACCTGACAATCCTGGAAGTGTCATTCCAGATACGCTGATGATGCCACAAAATAGGACAAAGAGTAAGTTTTCGTTTTCGGCGGAAGGTTTGGAGAACATAATAATCAGTCCAATGGAGAGTCCCATTAGAAAAAAAAGAAGGTTTTTTAAATTCCATTTTTCCAACTGAAAGTAAACGAAGTAGAGGGAAGCGAGGATCATTCCAAAGAATACACCCAAGACCTGTATTTCAAAGTTTTTAATCAAATAATCTAGTATCAAAGAAACAGTGAAGTAGCTGATGATCACTCCTGAAAAAAGTAATACCAAAAAACGCCCATTGGTGTATTGATAAAAAGGTTTCCAACCTCTATTTATAAGCATGGTCAGCGCTTTAAGGTTAATTTTTTGAAGTGAATAGATCAATTCTTCATAAAATCCAGCCACAAAAGCAACGATCCCTCCGGATACCCCGGGAACCTTATTGGCGGCACCCATGGCGATTCCTTTTAAAATAAGGATCAAGTCTTCGGTACGGGATTTTTTATGTTGATTCACCTTGGGGTTATTGTTTTTTTGTTTTTCTCCAAGAGATATACTAGGCCCATCCCAAGAATAAAAAAGAATAGAGCGAAAACCAATTGTGGGTCTCCGTCGTATTCCAATGGAGATAAGGGCAATAGAATGGTTTTGGTACTGTTGGATAAAACCAGATCAAACTTCTCCTGCCATGGCCATATTTTGTGCAAGGCTCCAATCATCAAGCCGATGAGTGCCGCCATGGTCTTATCTTGTTGGTGCTCGAATAACCATTTTAGGACAGAAGAAAAAATTCTCAATCCAATCAAAATTCCCAATACAAATACCATGAGCTGGCTCAGAGTGGGGATCAATAAACCTGTTTGAAAGCCCAACAATCCACTGAGGGTATCTTTAATCAGTCCAATTACAGTGCTGTAAGCTCCGAGAATTAAAAGGATATAGGCTCCCGATATTCCAGGGAGTATCATGGCAATGATACCGAAAAAACCGGAAATGAAAAGGTAAAGCATTCCAATCTCAGTTTCACTTGGAGTAATTTGCGTAACAAAAAAAGAGAGAACTGCTGTCAATACCATCAGTGAAAAGTTGACAGGGCTCCAGTGATTTACTCTGTTTTTAAGGATTAATATCGTGGCCAACAACAAACCTAGGAAGAATGACCACAAGGGGATGGGGTGGTGGGTCATGAGATAGTCGATAGCAAACGAAAAGGCGAAAATTGCGGTAATAATTCCAAGGAAAAGCAGGCCGAGGAAATTTCCGTTAATCGCATTCCAAAAGGCAACGAATCCCTCACTCTTAAGGCGTTTTAGGTTTTTAAGATTGATGGAATCAATGGATTGTATCAGCTTTTTGTAAACCCCAAATAAAAGGGCAATGGTTCCTCCTGAAACCCCAGGCATTAGATCTGCTATGCCCATGGCCATTCCCTTAAAGAACAACATTAAATTTTTAGAGGGGAAGTGTTTCAATATTCGAAATTTAGCACAATATAGAGCGAAAAACCGAATTAGTAGACCGCCAGCCCTTAGGATTGGATTTTTAACAACTCCGGAAAAAGGTGGTTGATGTTTTTCGGAATATGGATCTCGCCTTTGATCTGATCGTAAACAATCTGTGCGTCAGCTTTGTTACCCATTTTGATTTTGCAACCTGCTAGGCGATACATCAGATTGGGATTTTTTTGGAAGTACTGCAGTGCTTGGTCAGCCACTTCAATGGCTTTTTCCCAATCATTGGAAAGCATCAATGCGTCCATCCACGAGAGCCATGTATTGAGTTCATTGTCTCCCAAGTCAATCGCCGTTCTACATCCAAACGCGGTTTCTTGGTGATCATCGATTTGGGAATGGATATGAGCACTTTTCTTCCACAATTCTATACTGTCTGCATTGGCTTGAAGTGATTTTCTGACGTAATACTGAGCTTTTGTGAGGGCGTTAGAGTCAATGAAGTAGTCAATAATGGCCAACCAGCTGTTTTCATGATTGGGTTCGAGCTTAATGGATTCTTTGTAATATTGTAAGGCCAGTTGGTCATTCCCTAATTTTTGATGACACTGTCCGATTCTGTGATTTACAAATGCATTGGGATCATTAAAGTTGAGGGAGAATTGATATTCGTTTATGGCCTCATTGATTCTTCCCATATTTTCGAGCAATTTGCCTTTTTCAATATAGGCTCCGGTAAAGCAATCATCACTGATGATGGCAAATTCAAAAGCGGACAGTGCCTCTTGGGGTTTATTGATTTTGACGTACAATTTTCCCAGTTGGTGCCAGGCTACTTCACTGTAGGGGTTGCGTTCCAATAGGTCGTTGAGGGTACTGATGGCCTCAATATTTTCCTCTAACTGCTCGTAGCAATACAGTAAGTTGTAGAGGGATTGGTAATCCATTTCGTTCTTTTCTACGCACTTGTGGAAAAAGTCTTTGGCTTTGGTGTAGTCTTCCAAAAAAAGGTATTCCATACCCATCAGATTCCAAATTTCCTCGGGTTCATCAGTAGTATCCAATGCTTTTTCGAGCAAGCCAATCGCCGTTAGGTGATCTTTGTTTTTGGACGAGATATTGGCTCTTTGAAGGAATATCTCTTCATGTCCTGGAGAAATCTTTTCTATTTCGAATAGAAGATTTTCGGCGGCTTCGTGTGCTCCATCAATCAGCAGGACTTCACTGTTTAATAACATCAGCTCTACATTCTGGGGGTGTTGCTCTATGCCCATTTTTATGGCTTTTTTAGCCAGTGAAAACTGAGCAAAATCGATGTAGTGGTGGATGATGTTCTCAAACTCTATGGCATCAAAAAAGAGTAATTGATTCGTTTTGAGCATTTGCTCAAACTTGGACAATGAAGGGTTGGAGTCCTCCGATAAACTATCGAACATACGGTTACTTTGTTTAAATAAAATTATTGAAGAATTGATGAGGGTGTGGGAAGCCTAGCGCTTTGTTTTCAACAAAAATATTAACATGGGTTATATTTCATCCAAACACTTTCGTATGATTTCACAACCCGATTCTATTTCTTCTTTGCTAATATTGAGGGGAGGTGAGATTCTAACTGCATTTTTTTCCCACAACAACCAAAACAATAAGAGCCCTTTTTCAATGCATCGGTGGACTAAAAAATTGGGGATTTCAGGATTGTCAAATAGGGGCGCCAGCATCAATCCTTTTCCTCGTATGTGCTTGATTTTTGGGTGTTGTAGGTTTTTTCTGAAAATTTTTTCTTTTTCAGCTATTTGCCCCATCAATTCTTCATTGACGATTTCGTCAATGGTGGTCAAAGCGGCTGTAGCAACGACAGGATTTCCACCAAAAGTTGTGATGTGTCCCAATTTGGGTTGATCTTCTAACTTTTCCATCAATTTTCTGGAGGTGGAGAAGGCACCAATGGGTAATCCCCCGCCGAGAGCTTTTCCCATTACGACGATATCCGGTGCCACTCCGAAGTGTTCAAAACCAAACATTTTACCTGTTCGTCCAAAGCCAGGTTGAATTTCGTCCAAAATGAGCAAAGCACCGGCGGCTTCGCATCTTTTTTTCACTTCTTTTAAATAATTGTCCTCGGGCAAAATAAATCCGGCGCCACCCTGAATGGTCTCCAACAAAACCGCAGCAGTGGAGACATCGATTTGATCTAGGTCGTTTTTTTCATTGAACTTGAGGAATTTAACTCCAGGCAGTAGGGGGCGATATCCTTTTTTTTGTTCCTCATAACCCAGAAGGCTTAAGGCACCTTGAGTGCTCCCATGATAGGAATTATGTGCAGCGATGAGTCCCGTTCTTTGCGTTGCTCTTTTGGCCAGTTTTAAGGCTCCCTCAATGGCTTCAGTTCCTGAGTTGGTCAAATAGACCAGCTCGTGTTCTTTGGGAAGTAGATGAACCAGTTTTTTGCAAAGCGCCACTGCTGGAGCTTGGGCAAATTCGCCATAGACCATGACGTGCATGTATTTTTCAATCTGATCATGAAGGGCACGAACGACCTTGGGATGGGAGTGGCCCAAAGGTAGGGCTGAGACACCCGCCACAAAATCCAAGTAGGAATTCCCTCGGGTATCATAGATATAGCTTCCCTCCGCACTGGCGACTTCCAAGCCGAGGGGGTGGGGAGTGGTTTTGGCTTGATATTTTAAAAAGTCCTCTATCATTTATTCCTTCTGCTTTTCCAAAAATACTTCCGGAGTACTCATCTCCTTGATTTCTATTGGCTGAAACTGATTATCTTCCTCGCTGAATAGCTCGAGTATGGTCTTGGGTCGCTCACCATCTCTCCAGATAAATCCTTCCATTTTTCGGTCGTTTATCGGCAAATCTTTTTCGGGAAACAAATTACCATCGGGACTGACAAAAAAGGTGATGTCTTTGATCTCATTGTTTTCGGTAACCATTTTTAATCGACTGCAGGTGGTCTGGTCAATGCCGATCAATTCATTGTCCTCGTCCGAATACATGTAATATATCACTTCTGTGTTTTTGCTGACTTCAATTTCCCGAAGTTCTCCATCTTCAAATGATCCGTCCAATATACCTCCCTTGATTTGGTTGAAACCACTATCGCTAATGGAATCCTTTTCGATGATCCAACTGTTCCCAATGATCTTTAAGGAATCCAATTTTTTGGTATTTATATCAGAGGTGAGAAAAATTTTATCTCCCGACATTTGACTTTTTCCAAACCAAAGCACAGGGTTTCTGGCATTTTTTTGACTGATGGTAAAAACTTGTTTTTCTTTTCGGGTGAGGGGGAGTTTGAGTAGTTTGATCAAACCGGTACTTTGATCCAAATGAAGTGAATCGGACTTTCCTCGGAGGTCTTTCTTGAAAATTCTAACATCATAATAACCTCTGAGTATTTTTTTTTCTTGTGGCCCTGTGGCGATTAAAGTGTCTGCATGAATGTATAGGGAATCTTGGTCAATGATATTGATTGCCATTCCTCTTCGGGTGATGATGGCTGAGTCTTTGGCCTTAAAGATTTCTCCGTAATGTCCATTGATGACCGATTGGTTGAGGGTATCAATGATACTGATATGATTGGTTGCCGCAGCGTAATCCTTTTCTTTTTCGAAGTACAGACTGTCTCCCCTGATTTCTTTATTGTCGTAAAAAATAACCGCATTTTTTTGAAAGTTCCCTTTTTGTAATTGGGTGTCATAGGCTCCTTTTTCACAGTAAATATCATAATCCTCACCTACAATGGTTGTTTTACCATAAAAGAAAGCTTTATCGCTCTCGGTGAAGTAATCCAATTGCTGGGATCTCAGCTCATATTCAGGGTCATCGATTTTTACCCTAGAAATGAAACGGTATTTTTTTTCATCCATAAAATAGATGCCTCTGATACTGGTCAATTTTCTTTTTTCGTCGACGATGGTCCCAAAAGAATTATAAAAGGCTTTATTTATTTTACGATCCAAATAAAGGGTGTCAGTTTTTAAAGTCATATCAGGTCTTTCCAGTACGACCTTCCCCCATGCTTTGGCCAGTTTACTGGTTCCGTTGTATTCAATTTGTTCGCAGACCATTTTTAGCGTATCTCCTTGTGTCATTACCACGTTTCCATTGGCTTTAAAGAAATTCTGCCTAGGATAGAAGTAGGAAATATCGGATTTTATCAATGCCCCCTCATGGAAAAGGTGCACCCTGACGCCTTCCTTTTTAACCAAAATATTAGCACCAGGAAAATTGACTTGGTCTTGCGTAGATCCTCCTGCCTGAATGATCTCAATAATCTTGGGAGTTTCTTGAGCCAAGGCCTTTGCTGCAGACAATACAATGATCAGCTTGAAAATAAAAATGGGAATGATTTTTTTCACAGCAATTAAATATCGTAGGGCAATTTATGACTACCTAAAAATGGTCTGTTTTCTGTCAGGTCCCACAGAGACAATCTTTATGGGGGTGTTGAGTTCTTTTTCCAAGAAATCGATATAATCAACGAAATTCTGGGGAAATTGATCGGCAGCATTTAATTGGGTAAGGTCTTCTTTCCAACCGGGCAATTCAATGTACTGAGGAGACAGAGATTTTTCGTTGATCTCGTATGGCAGGTGATCGATCAATCCCTGATCTGTTTTGTATTGATTGCAAACTTTGATGGTATCAATACCGGATAGAACATCTCCTTTCATCATCATCAATTGGGTCACCCCATTGATGTGTATGGCATATTTTAGTGCAACAAGGTCAATCCACCCGCATCTGCGTGCCCTTCCTGTGGTGGCACCAAATTCATGACCTACCTTGGCGATTCGCTCGCCCACAGTATCAAACAATTCTGTGGGGAATGGGCCACTGCCCACGCGGGTGGTGTAGGCTTTGAATATTCCAAAAACTTCTTTGATTTTATTGGGTGCTACTCCCAAACCGGTGCATGCCCCGGCTGCAGTTGTGGTGGAGGAGGTAACGAAGGGATAAGTTCCGAAGTCAACATCTAATAAAGATCCTTGAGCACCTTCAGCCAATATTTTTTCACCAGAGGCTTGCGCACGGTGGATGTAGTTTTCGCTGTCGACGATTTGACATTTTTTTAAGGTCTCGATGGACTTAAAAAATTCACGCTCCAATTCATCTAAGTTAAACTCCAACTTGATATTGTAGAAATCGAGCATCCGAAGATGTTTTTGGGTCAAAGTATTGTAGCGTTCCCCCCAATCTTTAGTCAAAATATCTCCCACCCGGATGCCGTTTCTTCCGGTTTTGTCCATATAAGTGGGGCCAATGCCTTTAAGGGTAGATCCGATTTTTGCCTTTCCTTTGGAGATTTCAGAGGCTGCATCCAGCAGTCGGTGGGTAGGCAGAATCAAATGTGCTTTTTTCGAGATAAGTAGCTTGCTGGAAAAATCAATTTTATAGGGTTCAAGATTGCTTAATTCTTTCTCAAAAATGACCGGGTCTATGACGACACCATTTCCGATAAGATTAATCGCGCTGGGGTGAAAAATTCCCGAGGGAATGGTATGTAAAACGTGTTTGATCCCCTCAAATTCAAGGGTATGGCCAGCATTGGGACCGCCTTGAAATCGGGCGATGATATCATAAGATTCGGTAAGAACGTCAACGATTTTACCCTTGCCTTCATCCCCCCATTGGAGGCCTAACAATAAGTCTACCGACATATTAAATTATTGATTTACTCTTTTTTTTTGTGCCGTAAAAATAAAGAGAGTGGTTGTGGATTTCAATATCGAAGATTTCTTCGATTGTTTTTTTTATGTTTTGGATTCGAGGGTCGCAAAACTCTTTCACCTCGCCTGAATCGGTTAAAATGATATGGTCGTGTTGTTTGTCAAAGTATGATTTTTCGTACTGTGCCTGATTTTTACCAAACTGGTGTTTTCTGACCAAACCACATTCCAAAAGAAGTTCGATGGTATTGTAGAGGGTCGCCCTACTGACTCTGTAATTTTTATTTTTCATGGTGATATACAGTGATTCGATATCGAAATGTTCATCACTGTCATATATTTCATACAAAATAGCAAAACGCTCCGGTGTTTTTCGGTGGGCATGCTTATTTAAAAAGTTTACGAAAACCTCTTTGACGATTTCCTGATTTGATTTGTTTGTTTCCATTTTCCGCAAATATAGTTTTTAAATCATTCCCGAAGTACTTTATCTACACCATTTACTTTCATAAGATTGTTTACCAATCTGTTGAGTATGGTCTTGTTTTTAACACTCACACTAATCAAGCCATTGAAAATTCCATCCTCACTGTCAAAGCTGAGTTTGTTAATATTTACGCTCATGTCTTTGGAAATGGATTGGGTCACTTCACTGACAATTCCCATATTGTCTATGCCGGAAAGCTTTAGGATGGCTGAGAATTCATCGGATGAGGAGTCAACCCATTTGGCTTTGATTATTCTGTATGCAAAATTGGATTGTAGTGAGAGGGCATTGGGACAGTCTTTTTTGTGGACTTTTACACCTTCGTTAATGGTAATAAAACCAAAAACCGGATCCCCCGGGATTGCATTACAGCAAGGGGCAAGTGTGTGTTGGAGGCTTTCATTTTGTTTTCCAAAAACCAGGGTATCGAATCTTTGGGTGATTTTTTCCTGAGCGTCTTTTTTGTAAACAGGATTTTGTTTACGAATTCGTTTTTTAAAAAAGTTGAGGAAGGAGCTGTTAAAATCGTTGGAAAATGCTTTTAATTGCTTGTTGTCGATGGTTCCCAGACCAATGCGGTAAAACAAATCCAAACTGCTGTTAAGGTTGAAATAGCGCAGCATGTGCGCAGTGGTTTTATCGTTGAGTGTAATTTTGAGTTGTTTGAGTTTTCTTCTCAAACTTTCTCGGCCATCCTCGGCAATTTTTTTCTTCTCTTCGTTGAGTGATGATTTGATTTTGGATTTGGCCCTTGAGGTCTGAACAAAATCCAGCCAGTTGGCCGTAGGTTTGATACTCTCTGAGGTTATTATTTCCACGTGTTCCCCACTTTTGAGAGCTCGGCTCAGGGGAACCAATTTACCGTTGACCCTTGCGCCTCGGGTTTTCATTCCCACTTCTGTATGAATGTTAAAAGCAAAATCTAAGGCTGTAGAACCTTTGGGGAGGGATTTAATTTCCCCATCGGGTGTGAAAACAAAAATCTCTTTGGAGTATAAACTGAGTTTAAAGTTTTCGACAAAATCAACGGGGTTTTCGGTATTGCTTTCCAACACTTCTTGTAGTTTGTCCAACCAAGAATCAATTCCAATATCTTTTTGTTCTCCGTGTTTGTATTTGTGGTGCGCAGCATAGCCTTTTTCGGCTATTTCGTTCATCCTTTCTGATCGGATTTGAACTTCGACCCACTTACTTTCGGGTCCCATCACGGTGATGTGTAATGCTTCATATCCGTTGGATTTAGGGGAAGTAATCCAATCCCTCAGTCGGGTAGGGTTGGGGGTAAAATGATCGGTGATGATGGAGTAGATCTTCCATGCCAAAAACTTTTCGTTTCTGTGGGTAGCATTATAGATGATCCTTATCGCAAATTTGTCAAAAACTTTCTGGAAAGAGATGTTTTGAGTGGTCATTTTTCGATTGATGGAAAAAATTGATTTGCTCCTTCCTTTGATTTGGTAGTCCAAGCCTTCCTCGGCAAGGGCAAATTGAACGATCTCAGAAAATGATTTTATGTATTGCTCCTGTTCCTCTTTGCTGTCTTCAATGTTGTTTTTGATGGACTCATACCGGTTGGGTTCGGTATATTTAAAGCTTAGGTCTTCCAGTTCAGTTTTTATGTTATAAAGGCCAATTCTGTGTGCTAAGGGTGCATAAATGTAGAGGGTTTCGGAGGCGATTTTCTCTTGTTTGTCCTCTGGCATTGCATCCATGGTTTGCATGTTGTGCAATCGGTCGGCAATTTTAATGATGATCACCCGAATGTCATCGTTGAGGGTAAGCAATAGTTTTCTGAAGTTTTCTGCTTGAAGGGATACATCACTTTCTTTGCTGAGTTTGGAGATTTTGGTCAATCCCTCGACAATTTTTGTTATGCTAGAGCCAAAGAGTTTTTCAAGATCTTCAAAATTGTATTCTGTATCCTCAACGACATCGTGAAGAAGAGCGGCTGCAATGGAGGTAGCATCGAGTCCTATTTCTTGCGCAACGATTTTGGCCACACTGATCGGATGATGGATATAGGGTTCCCCCGATTTACGCCTTTGGTTTCGATGGGCATGAACAGCGGTGTCAAAAGCAGAACGAATTAACTTCTTATCATCATCAGATAGGGTCTGATAGCTGATCTGAAGCAATTCCTTGTACTGTTTTGCAATCTCTTTGTTCTCTATTTCTTCACTTACAATCATAAGTAATATAAAGGTACTTGAAACTTTTAACTCGACAAAATCATTGATTTCCATAGTGATACATCAAAATCCCTGCCGAAACGGAGAGATTGAGGGAATCAATAGGAAATTTAACAGGAATTTTGACGACTTGATGGGCCTCTTTCATCCAAATCGGTTCAAGACCCTTGTCTTCTGTTCCCATGACCAGTGCAAGGGGGGTGGGGCATTTTATTCTTTTGTAGTGTTTGGCACTGTTGTGAAGTGCGGCTGCGGTGATGTTAAATTCTCTTTTTTTCAAAAATGAAATTACATTCACTGTTTCATCGCAGGCGATGGGAATGGAAAACACCCCTCCCATACTGTTTCTGATGATCTGTGGGTGGTACAAATCGGTTTTGGGATTGGCGATGATGACTGCATCCCAATCCGCTGCTGCTGCAGTTCGTAACAAAGCCCCAATGTTTCCCGGTTTTTCGGGAGCCTCCAAGACCAATATCCGCTGATCGTTATTGGTAGCTAAGTCCTCTACCCTGTGGGGCATGGATTCCAAGATGGCGATTACTTCCTCAGACCCTGATCTCATACTGATTTGTTCAAACAATTTGTGACTCAATTCAAAGCTGTTCTCTATTCTGTCTAAAATGATGTTTTCTTCAAAACCTTCCTTGTAAAAAAGGGCATCTACTTTGTAGCCCATTTCTATGGCTCGAGACAGCTCGCGTTGTCCTCCAACGACAAAAAGATTTTCTTTTTTTCGTTCTCTTGATTTGTTCATCAAAAGCGTGAGTTTTTTGATGAGTGGGTTTTGCTTGCTGCTGATGAATTTCAAATCTGTTTTTTTACAAAGTTATAAGGCGGCAGATGAATTCTTACCAAAATCAATCTTGTTTTTTGTGATGGTTGATGACCAAGCCTACCATTTCGTTGTAACTCTTGATACCACCCTTTAGGCCATTTGCCTTGAGATAGCGGTCATAGGTTTTGTCAAAAACAACTTCAAAAGGGTTGTCATATTGTTTCCAAAAATTATCGATCTCCCACAGATTTTTGAGAATGCCAGGATGTAGATTTTTTATTTTTTCATTTGCCTTGTTTGCATCCAAGCGATAGAGTTCGGAGAAGAAATATCGAAAAGCAAAGGTATTCCCGGCATATTGAACGAAAGGATTATCGGAATGAATGGTGGAGAGATAGGCAATGAAATTGGCTTCTTTTTCGGAGGCATAGCCCAATTGATGTGCCATTTCGTGCAATGATGTGGTGATCAAACTCAAGACGGGCATTTTTGCGTTTACCTGTGATTCCAAGGTTAATGGATTCAAGTAGCCTGCATATCCCATATAGGACAGGGGAAGGCTCCAAATTGATTTTTTTACGTTTGAAAAGGGGGTAATGCTTTCTTGACGAACCGGGTGGTACAATGTGATGATATCATTGATTTGTTCTCTTGAAAAGGGAAAAGTTACGGCTAGGGTGTCGGCGGAGACCAATTGTCGGTGCCAATGGTTTGATTTTTCAATGATTTGTTCCAAACCGTATTCCAGGTCTTGTTCACTATATTGAATAGATGTTTTGAGTTGTTCGTTAAGAGGAAGTCTGTGGTAGTTGAATCCCCAACTCAGGTGAAACAACCAAACCAGTAGTATCACTAATGCTCCAAAATCTCGAATAATTTGGATGGGTTTGGCTCTCCAATAAGGTATTTTTTTGATGCCCGTCCTGAGAAAAAAGAGGGCGAGTGCTAAATAGAGTAAATCCCCTATGGAAAAGGGAATCCATTGCAAAAAAGTTTGGTGTAAATCAAAGAAAATAGGGTAGAGTAGCCCGCTGTAGTATTCTTCGACAATTTGAGGTTTTTTTTGTGCAAAGTCAATCAGTAACCACAGGGGTATAGCGGAAATCCAAACCACTGTGGTTGATTGAATCTTCATGCTTATATTTTACATTTCCATTGCTGGACGGTGTGTTAATTTTCGATCAATTCAAGGATCTCTACCTCAAAAATTAAATCGGAACGCGGAGGAATGGCTCTGTTTCCATTTTCACCGTAGGCCAGATTGTAGGGTAAAAATAAAGTGGCTTTGTCCCCCACATTCAGCAGCCTAAGTCCTTCTTTAAACCCTGGAATCATCCCTGCATCGGGGCTGACATCAGCGTTGATGGGTTGATAGGCGTTAGCGGCTTTTCTGTTGGGGTCTACTCTGTTGAGGGCCTCAGCGATTTCCAGCTTACTGGTTTCCAACAAAATACCATCTGAAAAATAAACGGCATAGTGGGTACTGACCTTATTAGTGGTCGTCACTTTGGGGCCATCTCCTTTTTCGGTAATCAGATATTGCAATCCGGAGCTGGTGGTCTTGGCTTTGGATTTTTGGGTATCGAATTTTTCCTGAGTGGCTTTGGAGATCATGGCCTCTTTTTCGGCTTTTTCACGATCTGCAATGATCTTGTTTTCAAAGTAATCAGAGAAAATCTGTGGGGCATCAAACTTTTTGGCAGCTCCCCCCTTTCGAATAATGGAGAGCTTGAGGATGGTGTCGTTCTGTGCAATACTGTCAACTACTGACTGTCCGTCAACGACTTTTCCAAAAACCGTGTGTTTTCCATTGAGCCAAGGGGTTTCTTTGTGGGTAATAAAAAACTGACTTCCGTTAGTCCCCGGGCCGGCGTTGGCCATTGAGAGTATTCCCGGTCCACTGTGGGCTAGGTCTGTTAATTCATCGTCAAATTGATAGCCGGGGCCACCTGAACCGGTGGCGGTAGGGTCACCCCCCTGAATCATAAAATCTTTTATGACCCTATGGAATAAAATTCCGTCGTAGTATTTTTTACCGGCAAAACGCTCTTCAACTTTTGGGTTGTTGCCCTCTGCTAAGGAAACAAAATTTGCAACAGTAATAGGGGTTTTATCCATTGCCAATTGTAACACAATGGATCCCTTGTTGGTTTCAATATTGGCATAGATACCGTTGTCTAAGTTGGGATATTCCTGATTGCATGCTGTCATTAATAGGACCAAAATGAGACCGAGTAAATTGATTTTTTTCATCTTAAGGTGTTTAGTTTTTTTCGAGTTTTAAAAGTTCTATGGTAAATCGCAGGGGCTGATTTATGCCCACTTTGTCGCCGTCCCCTTGATAGCCATAGCAAAGGTATGAAGGAAACAGGAATAGACCAATTTCACCACTTCTTAAATATTTTAGGCCCTCTCTCAAAGCGGGGATCAAGTCCTCTTGATCTATATAAAAGCTGATATCTCCCAACTCTTTTTCATCATAAAGTAAGTTTCCGTTCAGGTCTTCTATTCGATATTTGAATGTGACACGATCCCCTTTGACGGGAAGCGGATTGATTTCAGAGCTCTTTTTCAGGTGGGCATAGTGAAACCCTTGTGGGGTGGTGCTGAAAAGCAGTTGTTTTTCTTTATTGATTACTTGTTGAAACAAAGATTGCTCAATAGCAATGATGCTTTTATTTCTCTTGGCAGATTCCTGTAGAAATACCCGCTTGCTTTTGTTGATAGGGCGTCTGGGTTCTGGTGTTTGACAACTCAATACTCCGATGAAAAATAAAAAAATACAGATTCTAAACATGAAATTGATCCTTTTCATTTTCAATCGAATTCCTAAAATGAGTAACCGTATTTTCAAGTGATGTGGAGGAAATACCTCCTGCTGCGTTGATGTGCCCGCCTCCATTGAAGTACTTTTTCGCGAATTGATTCACATCGAAAGACCCTTTGGATCGGAACGATATTTTTATGATGCTTTCCGATTTATTTTCAATCATTATCACTGCTAATTTTATTCCCAAGAGACTTAAACCATAGTTGACAAACCCTTCTGTATCTCCCTTTTTGAATTGATTGTCATCCAATTCCTTTTGGGATAAGGTGATGTAAACCACAGGAAGTCCTTCTATTTTTTTCATGTTGCTCAAAGCAACCCCCAACAACTGAAGTCTATTAAAAGTGAAGGTATCATAGATTTTTTGATGAATGGCATGGGGTTGAGCTCCTTTTTCAATGAGAATCGAAATGATTTGATGGGTTCTGGCAGTGGTAGAGGGGAATCTAAAAGAACCGGAATCGGTCATCATACCAGTGTAGAGACAAGTTGCAATGGAGGCATCAATCAAGGAGGCATCCAAGGCGTAAATGAGTTCAAAAACCATCTCACAAGTGGACCCCCTATCTGGTTCTGAGTAGGTCAAAGCGGCATAATCACCGGGATTTTCGTGGTGGTCTATCATCACTTTTTTTGCCGGACAATTGGAGACTATGGAAGACATATAATCAATTCGATTCAATTGATTGAAATCCAGTGTAAAGACAATGTCTGCATCATTGATCAAAGCATGCGATTGATCGGGTGATTTGGAAAATTTGATGATTTCCTCTTGGTTGGGCATCCAACACAAGAATTCAGGATATTCGTTTGGACTGATTACTATTGCGTCGTGCCCTAATTTGGTTAAAAATGACTGAAGTGCCAAACAACTTCCCAATGCATCGCCATCGGGATTTTTGTGAGGTATGATCACTGTTTTTTTTGGGTTACTGAGCAGTTCTTTGAATGCGTCAAGCCTATGATTATCCATGCATTCAAAGATACCAAAATTTGGCGCTTATGATTTTACAGTAAAGTTTAAATAATAGATTTAATACTTTATGGATTAAAAAAATCACATTTTTTATAAATTTGCACCACAAAAAAATGCTATGACTTCCAAGAGAACTTTTACTATGATTAAACCCGATGCCGTTGAAAAGGGTTATATCGGAGCCATCCTCAATAAAATTATTGCTTCCGGATTCAGAATTGTCAGTATGAAAATGACACAGATGTCCAAACGTGACGCTGAATTGTTTTATGCAGTGCATGAAGAACGTCCTTTTTTCGGGGAGTTGGTTGCTTTTATGAGTAGAGGGCCTATCGTGGCCGCCATCTTGGAAAAGGAAAATGCAGTGGACGATTTCCGAACATTGATTGGAGCAACCAACCCTGATGAGGCTGCAGAGGGTACGCTACGCAAACAATTTGCAACTTCGGTAGGGGAAAATGCTGTTCATGGATCTGATAGTTATGAAAATGCTGCCATCGAAGGTGCTTTTCATTTTTCTGGCAGAGAGATGTTTTAACGCAGTATTATTTTTTCGATTACCACTTTTCCCAATTCATCGTTCATCATCTTGATGATTTTGTCTTTACCGTAACTCAATTCTTCACGAAGTGCTGGATTATTGAGCGAGACAAAAAGGGTATTTCCTTTAAGTAGAATTTTGTCGGTGTATCCGGTCATATGAGCCCCCATTAATTCATACCAAAGCGCATTGACCCGGGTATTGGTAATCCCAGCGTTTAAGGCTTTGGTATCCACAATGTCGTGTAGTACCTCCTTAAGGCTTTGTGGTTCGAATTTTCTTTTTGAGGATTTCATCAATCAATTCTTGTTTTGATAACGACTGTAGTGGTATCTTTTTTCTTGATGTTCCAATATAAGTTTTTTTTCATCTATAGCAATGATACGCTCTCGCCATTGATCCCATAGTGTTTTGAACTGAAGATAATAGGCTTTTTCTTCAATTAGCAATTTGAATTGATTTTGATCGTCTGTAACCGAGAAGGTATTGTCCCATTTTGGTTGTACTTTTTTTCTTACACCACCCTTCGTATCGACTTCATAAAAATCCAATAGCTGGGTTAAGCCTTTTGGATGAAAAGTTTCATTTTTATGGGTAATGAATTCGATTTTCCAATAACCGTTCAGGAGTTTCAGGTCGGAGGGGTTTATATCATTTTTACAGCCCCATGACATCATCAGCAAAGCGATCAAAATAATTCTATGCATAGCTATCCACCAATTTTAAATATTTCGTAGGCCATGGAGCTTTTTTCCAGAGCGGCTGTAATCCTTTCCAGGTGGGTGTCAGAGATAAAGATTTGCCCTAAACTTTCATTGTCAAACAATTGGATGGTCTGGGTAACACGGTCTTGATCCAATTTATCGAAGATGTCATCTAATAAAACAATGGGGTTCATTCCAGATTTATCCTTGATAAAATCGAACTGTGCTAATTTTAGTGCGATCAAAAAAGTTTTCTGTTGGCCCTGACTGCCAAATTTTTTAATTGGTACCCCAGATAGCATCAAATCTAAGTCGTCTTTGTGAATCCCCACAGAACTGTATTGCAATAATTTATCCTTCTCCAAGTTTTGATCCAGTAGATCAGATAAGTTATTTTTGGTCAAATCGGATCGGTAGCTTATGTCCACTTCCTCTGCTCCCCCGCTAATGCTTTGGTGTCTTTTGGTGAAAATGGGTATAAACACCTCCAAAAAGGCTTTTCTTTTCTCGAAAATGGGTGTGGACAGTTCACTCATTTGGTGATTGTAAATATCCAGAGTGTCTGCATCAAATGTGCGATTTTTAGCAAAAAATTTTAATAGTGCGTTGCGCTGAGCTAGAATTTTATTGTAGTCAGTCAGATTTTGCAAGTATACCTTATCAGTCTGACCAATGACTCCATCGATAAATTTTCTCCGGGTGTTGCTTCCCTCGATGATTAAATCCTGATCGGCAGGGGAGACGATAACAAGGGGTATTAATCCAATATGGTCGGCAATTTTCACATAGGCTTTGCCGTTTCTTTTAACTGTTTTTTTTTGACCTTTTTTGAGACTACAATTGATTTTTTCCTCCTTTCCTCCCTTTTCAAACTTTCCTTCAATCAGAAAAAAATCCTTACCGAATTGTATGTTTTGAACCCCCGAGGGGTTGAAATAGCTTTTGGTGAAGGCCAAATGGTAAATGCTGTCTAAAATATTGGATTTTCCAATGCCATTATTTCCAATAAAACAGTTAATAGGCTTCTTAAAACTGAATTGTGAAGCCTCAATATTTTTGTAGTGCGTAAGGGTTAACTGTTTTAAAAACATGAAAACAAATATAGTGAGCTTGCGCTACTTTAAATTAAAATTGCTGTTGTTTCCTCCTTATCAATACAATCTAAGCTGAGTTTTTTGGTTTTGTTTAAAAAAGGTTAATTTTGGGAACTTAAAAAAAATCAGATGGCAACCTACAAAAAGAGAGGTTATAAAAAGTCTATTGCACCGGATACGCAGAAGCAAGTTGAGTTAGAGAGTACCACGGCGGAGGTTTTTGAAAAGTTAGACTCCACTGCTTCCAAAACTGAGGAATGGATATCTAAATATCAAACTTTTATTTTTACTGGAGTTGGTCTTATTGCATTGGCGGTATTGTCCTATTTGGGTTACCAGAATTATATATTTGAACCAAAGAAAAACGAGGCGATAAGTGAATTGAGCCAAGCGCAATACTATTTTGAGTTGGCCGTGAATGGACAAGATTCAGATTCTTTATTTAATAGAGCCCTCAACGGAGGGGAAGGGAAATACGGTTTCCTGGACATCATCGATAACTATGGCGGAACACCTGCAGCACAACTGGCCACGTATAGTGCCGGTATGGCTTACCTCAACCTTGGAGATTATGTGAATGCCATCGCTTATTTGGATCAGTTCAATTCAGAAGACGTGATGCTAAAAGCACTTGCAAAAGGGGCGATTGGTGATGCTTTTGCCCAAATCGGCCAGCCCGAGGAGGCCTTCGATTACTACGTTGATGCATTTAGAGCGAGTGACAACAGCTTTAGTGCACCGAAATATCTTTTTAAAGCCGGAATTTTGGGAGCGTCTTTAGATAAAAACAAAGTAGCTTTGAGTTACTTTAAAAGGATTGAATCGGAATACCCCGATTCAGCAGAAGCCCGCAAGGTAGCGGTTCAGATCGGTCGATTGGAAAACCTCGATTAATAATGGCTACTGACGATCACAGCCTTTCCCAATACGATCGCACAAAAGTCCCTGATGGTAAAAACCTTCGTTTTGCCTTAGTCGTTTCAGCGTGGAATGAGTCCATTACGGCATCTCTTTTTCAAGCGGCCAAGGCTACATTAGTAGATCATAATGTTCTTGAAGAAAATATTGTGAGAATTGATGTTCCCGGTAGTTTCGAGTTGATTTATGGTGCCCGTCATGCCCAAAAGATGGGTTTCGATGCCATCATTGCCATAGGGTGTGTGATCCAAGGTGAAACGAGACATTTTGAATTTATTTCCAATGCTG
>CBFIIP010000074.1:0-2721 GCA_965662705.1 Flavobacteriaceae bacterium | reverse complement strand
TGATCATTTTGAGATTTGGTTTTCTTAGGTAGTTGAGAGTTTATGTCCCATAGCCGTAATGGTATTTTTTCTCCTGTAGAATATACAAAACGGTTACCATTAGGGACAGTGACATAAGATAGTATTAGTGAACTATCTTTTGATTTGGGTGTTTTTAACTTGAAATTCATAATCTTCATTTTAAATTTTATAAATACAACCCCAGTTGCCTGGACAGTTGCCTGAACTATGTCACAATTCTACCCATAAAAGGGGTGCAAATATGCACACATTAGAATGAAAATTGATGATTATCAGCTATTTGTATATAAATACAGGACAATAGGATGCATTTCCTAAACGGGAACCAAGGGAAAGACCTTGTCAATCCCGCCGACTCCACAAAGTAGCCTTTTAGGCATTATTAATAAAGGGATTGCTACCTACAGGGGAAAGAAAAGGGGAAATAATCAACAAACTTAGGTCATCCCAACTTGTCACTCATCAAGACCCGGTGATATCCTTAATGATCAAGGGGGCATGATCTCTTGAGTTTTCGATAAACCATTTATTGGTCTTTAGTCCCCCACACACCACACCTGCAAGATAAACGCCCTCTGCTGTGGATTCCATACTATCGGGATCGTATTTAGGTGTCCGGTATTCATCCTTATGGAATTGAACACCTAAAGATTCCAATAACTCAAAATTGGGTTGATAACCCGTCATGGCCAGTACAAAATCGTTGTCAATGGTCTTGACCTCATCCGTTGTTTTAAACCGAACTTGATCGGTGGTTATTTCTACAATCTGAGAATTGAAATAGGCGTTGATACTGCCCTCTTTAATCCGGTTGATGATGTCAGGTTTTGACCAATATTTGACGTTTTGACCAATTTCTGGTTCTCTAATGATCATCGTAACACTTTGAGCTCCTTTACGATAAAGCTCTAAAGCAACATCTACGGCAGAATTGGCTGCTCCAACCACGACCACATTCATCCCAAAAAACGGATGGGCTTCCTTGTAATAGTGTAATACTTTCGGCAAGTCTTCACCAGGTACATTGAGTAAATAAGGAAAATCATAAAAACCTGTAGCAATGACCATTTTTTTGCATTGGTAATTACCCTTGTCGGTGGTCACCTCAAAAAAATCGCCCTTTCGCTGAACCTCTGTGATTTTTTCATACAAACGCAAGGGTAATTTCCAATGCTTGGTAACCCTGCGATAATACTCCAAAGCCTCTGCTCTGGTGGGTTTGGGATTATGAGAGATAAAAGGGACACCTCCTATTTCTAGCTTGTCTGAAGTTGAGAAAAAAGTCATATTCATCGGATATTGATAAAGAGAGTTGACCAAACAACCTTTGTCGAAAATCAGATGATCTAAATCCCTTTTTTGAGCCTCAATTCCGCAAGCTAATCCGATGGGCCCTGCTCCTATGATGATAAGGTCTTGAATTTTATTTCTCATTGAGACCGATGGTCTATTAAAAGTTAAATTTAATTGTCTAAATTTAAGGTACAATTTTATAACCCCAATGATTAAATCTTATTATCAATAATACTCTTTGAAAAATGAAAAACCTACTCTTGAACAAGAAGTTACTCTTTCCTGAAACGTCCTATTTCATACTCCGCTTTTCCGTCGGGATTATGATGTGCTACTACCACGGCTGGTCAAAACTTCTTTCAGATGCATCCCTTTGGGAAAAACTGGGGAAAACTTTGACACAATGGATTGGTATTGATACGCTTTCAGTCCCTTTGGGCTTGATGGCAGCCTTTTCAGAATCCATAGGTGCACTTCTGATTGCCATTGGACTGTTGACCCGTCCAGCAGCTTTTTTGTTGGGATTTACCATGTTGGTGGCCAGCTATAAAAAGCTTTCAGAAGTAGGTATTGACGGTAGCGAACTGCCTATTCTATTTCTCATTCTGAGTTTGGTAATTCTGCTTAAAGGACCCGGAAAATACAGTTTGGATCGAAAGCTTTTTTAAATTAATTAGTCTGATTGCACCGCTTTCCTGCGTGAAATTTCTTTGCGAATGAGTTCCAGTTCCCTGTGCGTTTGTCCTGCGACCGAAGTGTTCTCCTCTGCCCTTCGGATAGGGTTATTATTTAAAAAAATATTCGTGATTTTAATCAATCACTGATGACGTTAAATTTTAAACTAAAATTTACGATTCTTACCACTGAGAAATTCATTGGCTTCAGTTTCCTTAAAGGCCGCTTTATTGCTGTCCCAGTGTAGGATCTTGTTAGGAAATCTCCCGGCAATGACTCCCAATAAAATGGTTTCTGTGAGCCTAGAGGCATAAGAGAAAGGCGCGGAAACTTGATCTCTCCCCAAACAAGCATCTACAAATTGGTGATAGTGTTTTGGGGCATCTCTTTCATAGTCATTGACTGTAACGCCCAATTTTCCATCAGGATCGTATTTTTTGATGTCAATGTCTTTGTATTCTCCATCGACAATCAAACGTGGTGGCTCCATAAAGTGAGGCAAGAGCAATCTTCCCTTCTCTCCAATAAACATGGCACCCTGCAAGGGTAATTTTTCTTTATTGGGCAACTTGAGTTCCTTGTTGGGTTTGGGAGCACCTTTTCCGTCATGCCATACCCACTCAAAGTTTTCGGTAGTGTATTGTGTTCCTTGAAATGTATATTCCACCACATTGTTTTCGGGATACCCAAATCCATTGGGTTTTCTACAACTGTTTTTAATGGTTTTGGGAA
>CBFIIP010000073.1:0-30778 GCA_965662705.1 Flavobacteriaceae bacterium | reverse complement strand
GATTACAAATCAGCTGCTCTAGCCAGCTGAGCTACATCGGCTTTTTAAAAAAAAAGACCGTAAAAACGGTCTGCAAAGTAAATATTAATTTTTCGGGTTTCAAAACAATAATTTAAAAAATATCAGCCCAAAAGACGTTGCTTTTCCTTGCGTCTTTTCAGTACCCGCTCTGCCGAATCTGCAGCGTTATTAATGGCCTCCTCGAAAGTCTTGGCGGTCTTCTTGACGATTACATCATCTCCGGGTATTCCAATCTTTAACTCAGCGAATTTATTGATCCTATCGGAAGAATTTTCCACTTTGGTATAAACAAAAACATCAACGATCTGATGATAAAATTGAGCAATTTTTTCAATTCTCTTTTTAGTGAATTCCACCAACTTGGCGTCGGCGTTGTAATTGACAGATTGGAAATTAACGTGCATATTATTGAATTTTAAGTTAAATCATTTCTTTTTGCCTCTCGGATGTGCCTTGGCATAAATCTCTTGAATCCTCTTCATACTGCTGTGTGTGTACACTTGGGTAGCCGCAACGCTCTCATGTCCCAAAAGGTCTTTGACCGCATTCAGGTCGGCACCATTGTTCAAAAGGTGGGTTGCGAAACTGTGACGCAACATATGGGGGCTTTTTTTGACCTTGGTCGATACCTTACTAAAATAATAATTTACAGTTTGATAAACAAATCCCTGATTGAGTTTTATTCCTGTGGGAAGGCAAAAAAAATAATCGGGAACTGTCTTATTCAATTGTTTTTTGTGGGAGAGATATTCACTGAGTGCCACCACGGCTCCAGGAAGTAGGGGAATCATCCTTTCTTTATTCCGCTTGCCCAAAACTTTGATAGTCTTGGTATGAAAATCCACAGCGTTAATTTTCAGGTCAATCAATTCTTGTCTTCTGATCCCGGTGTAGTACAAAATGATGATCATGGTCTTTTGAAGTATGCCTTCGTAATCCTGATTAAAATAATCGCCTTTTAAAAGGCGGTCTACCTCCTCGGTCGAAAAAGGGACATTCACTTTTTTGGAAACTTTTAGGGGACGATGAAGCTTAAGGGGTGAAATAGATATCGTTTCGGTTTTGAGTAGAAATTTATAGTAGGATCTCAAAACAGAAATTTTACGATTAATAGTTCGGTTGGAATTTTTTTTTTCAACCAAGGTCACGATCCAAGTTCTGATCTGACTGTAATCTACTTTTTCAATATCTTTTAAATCGTAATGCTCCTGACAAAAAACACTAAAATCCATAAGGTTCCTCTCATAAGCCAAACAGGTATGCTGGGAATATTGCTTTTCGTGCTTTATGTAATCCAGGAATTGCTTGACGGACATAAAAAAACGTTCTAACCCAAAGTTATGAAACTTTACGGGTTACAATGTTGTGAGGAAACGTCTAAAGTGACTTTACTGGTTTTCTGAGTCTCTTAGGCGTTGGATGTATTGTGCTTTTTTGATTTTATCGCGGTACTTGACAGAAGGCTTTACAAACTGCTTTCTGCTGCGTAACTGGCGCATATTACCGGTCTTATCAAATTTTCTTTTGAAACGCTTGAGCGCGCGATCGATATTTTCTCCGTCTTTAACTGGTATGATCAACATAATTGGGCACCTCCTTTCATAATGGTGGGCAAATATAGGAATTGTATCCCTAATGCAAGTAAGAAAATTGTAAATTTTAGGACTTCATTAAATTGCGTGCGATGACCAGTTTTTGTATTTCACTAGTTCCCTCTCCGATGGTACAGAGTTTGGAGTCGCGATAAAATTTCTCAACGGGGTAATCTTTGGTAAAACCATATCCCCCGTGGATTTGCACTGCGTTATTGGCTACTTTAACACAAACCTCTGAGGCGAACAACTTGGCCATAGCCCCAATCTGAGTGACATTTTTCCCTTGATTTTTATCTTCACCCGCTTGATGCGTCATCAAACTGGCCGCCTCAATTTCCGTGGCCATATCAGCCAAAATAAAAGAAATCCCCTGAAAACTGCCAATGGGTTTGCCAAACTGCTTTCTTTCTTTAGCATATTTGACCGATGCATCAAAAGCGCCTTTGGCTATTCCCAACGAAAGGGCTGCAATGGAAATTCTTCCCCCGTCCAATATCTTCATGGATTGAATAAAGCCTTCCCCTACTGCACCCAAACGCTGGCTGTCTGGGATGATACAATTATCAAAAATCACTTCTGCTGTTTCGGAGGCACGCATTCCCAGTTTATTCTCCACTTTTCCAGAGCTGAATCCTGGCGTACCTTTTTCAATCACAAAGCTGGTCATACCGTGGCTGTCTCCTTTTTCTCCGTTACGAAAAATAACAACGGCCAAGTCGCAGGACTTACCATGTGTGATAAAGTTTTTGGTTCCGTTCAAAACCCAATGACCGCCTTCTCTTTTGGCGGTGGCATTCATGCCTTTGGCGTCTGATCCGGTGTTGTATTCAGTTAAGCCCCAAGCACCGATCCATTCACCGGTGGCCAGCTTGGGGAGCCATCTCATTCGTTGCTCCTCATTACCAAAAAGGTAAATGTGTTGTGTAGCCAAAGAGTTATGTGCCGCCACTGACAAGCCAATCGAGGGATCTACTTTGGAGATTTCCTCAATGATGGCGATATACTCGTGATAGCCCATGCCCGAACCACCGTAAATTTCGGGAATCAATACCCCCATAAAGCCGAGTTTACCGGCTTTTTTTAGTACTGTTGCAGGAAAATGTTGGGATTCATCCCACTCCATCACGTGTGGGCGGATGAACTGTTCTGAAAAATTTTTCGCGGAACCAGCGACCAAATCTGTGGTCTCTCCATAACTCACACTCACCGCACTTTCGAACTCAAACATAGTATTAGAATAGATACAAATATAAACTTATTCTTGCTATTTTCAATGAGTCAAAGCCTGCAATCTTTTGAAGGTCTTTGTCGGTTACAGAACCATGTGTGGTTCTCCAACCAATAATCCTACGGGCGTCAAGGCCCGAAATATAGGGCAATCGCTCCAAATCTCTTTGTGTAGCGGTATCGATCCAAACCCTCTGAATCTCGGGTTTTACCTTGATTTCAAATCTATTGTGAATGTGCTCCACAACGGTACTGTCCAAACCATAGACCTCATACAATTGATCCATATCACTAAAAAATTTAAGGTAATTTCTGTATTTGATGATCCGCTCTGACAGCTTATCACCGATGCCACGGATGGTTTTTAAATCACTGGCAGTACATTGATTGATCTCAATTTTTGGGACTCCCACCTTTAAGGCTTGCTTTATTTTTTTTGGTTGTGGAATCCGAATGAGGGATTCCAGGGTCAACATCAGGCTATCATTGATCTGGGCGATACGCTGAAATTCCTCCGCCGATTGGAACCACTTGCCCGACTGGCGAAATGCCAATATGCGGTCAATAGCATGGGGAGGTATGCCCAACTTATAAGCTTTGTCGTCGGTTAAATAATTGGGATTAAACGAAAAAAAAGAGGGTGTCACTTTTTTGTTTTTTGCCAAAGAATCAATAGTTATTTGGTAGCTTTCCATGGCCTGATCCTCCAATGACAAGGGGGAATGATCCAGAAGCAAATGCTGTAGACCTGGAACAATAAACAGGCATCCTGTCAATATCAAAAGTGCGTTCCGTTGCGCTTTGCTTAAGTAAAAATTGGGGCCGGTAAACTTCACAATGCTATGGAATGGTCAACTACGGATCTGACCGATGGCCGACAGATAAACTTTTAATTCGGCTTTCACCTTAGGGAAAAGCAATATCAAACCGATCATATTGGGAAACACCAAAGCCAAGATCATGGCGTCGGAAAAGGTCCACACCGCCGACATATCTCCGGCAGCACCAATCACGATAAAAATCAAAAACAACACTTTATAAGAAAGGTCAGCCGCTTTGCTTTTTCCAAAGACATACATCCAAGATTGCAGACCATAGTAGGACCAGGAAATCATGGTAGAGATGGCAAAAAGCACCACTGCAAGTGTGAGAAAGGGCCCGGAAAAGGCGATGTATTTTGAAAAAGCGGCTGCAGTAATTGCTGCACCTTCCACTGCTACCCCATCAATCATAACCTTGCCTCCAACGCCTCCATAGTCAAAGACCGTACTGTCTCCGTTAAAAATGATAATCACCAATGCCGTCATGGTACAAATTACTACCGTATCGATAAAAGGTTCCAAAAGTGCCACCAGACCCTCTGAGGCGGGATATTTTGTTTTTACGGCGGCGTGGGCGATAGAAGCGGAGCCTGCCCCTGCCTCATTGGAAAATGCCGCCCTTCGAAAACCGGTGATTAATACACCCAACAGCCCGCCCAATCCAGCCTGAGGATTAAAGGCTTGGGTGAAGATCATTCCAAAAGCATCGTCGACAAAACTAAAATTTAAGCCGATGATATAGACGCAGGCCAATATGTACATCAAGGCCATAAAGGGCACTATTTTTTCGGTGAAGGAGGCAATTCTTTTGATACCTCCTATAATGATGATTCCGACAAAAACCATCATGATCAGACCGATTATGGTTCTGGCACTGCCTCCGGTCATCCCAAAGGAATTGACCAATTGCATAGCCGCCTGATTGGACTGAGCAGCATTGCCCCCGCCAAAAGATGCACCGATACACAGCAGGGCGAAAGTAACCGCCAAAACTTTACCAAAACCGCCAAGACCACGTTCATTTAAACCTTTGGTGAGGTAGTACATAGGACCACCGTAAACGGTACCGTCGGCTCCAATATCTCGGTATTTTACCCCAAGGGTACATTCCACAAATTTGGTAGACATACCGAGTAATCCGCAAAGGATCATCCAAAAGGTTGCTCCCGGCCCACCCACAGCGATGGCCAATGCCACTCCGGCGATGTTTCCGTTCCCTACCGTCCCCGAAACTGCAGTTGCCAAAGCTTGGAAATGACTCACTTCCCCTTCTTGACTTTCGTCTCTAATGGTATCTCTAATGTCCCCTTCTATCGCCAAATCCGGAGCACCTGCTTCGTGGTGGTCCAGCGCATCGTATTTTCCCCTTACCGTTTGAACAGCCGTAGGAAAACGCCTCACATTTACAAATCCAAAGTAAAACGTAAAGAACAAAGCGCCCCCTACCAACAACAAAATGATGGTGGGAATGGAAGTGCCTGGAAAATCGTGTAAGACCACGGCTCCCCACCAATTGGCAATCGGGGTGAAGGCCTCGTTGATTCTTTCGTCCAAGCCCTGTTCCTGTGCTGAAGTACTGAGCGGAATAAAAGTCGTAAATATTAGAAAAAAGAGGGTTTTGGAGAGGGACTGAAGCTTCATAAAATTCTATTCTGAATTGCAATATCCTAAAAAGCATCAGAAAAACAAACTAAACCAAATGAAACATCGCATTTAATTTGGCAATGGACGATCCACTTCCCAACACGATCAGCTTACTTTGGGACTCCAATTTAAGGTTCGCACCCGGATTGATGATGAGTGTTCCTGCTGGATTTCTAAAGCCCACCACATTGCAACCCGTTTTTTGTAGAATTTTAAGATCTGAGAGGGAGTGATTGAGGTATTTGGCGGGTAAGGCATCGATGGACACCTCTTCAAGGTTGGGGCTGTCCTCCTCCAACCAACTTAACTCTTCCATAAATCGAATCAAATCGGGTACGATGAGAAGGCTGGCCATATGGTCACCACCAATTTTATCGGGCATAATAATGTGATCGGCTCCGGCGCGCTTAAGTTTGGAGCGATTACCGATTTCGGTCAATCGACTGATGATCAGCAAGTCGGGATTGAGCTCTCTGGCCGATAATACAACAAACAAATTATCTACATCATTGGGCAATGCAGCTATGAGGCTTTTGGCTTTGTGAATATTTGCCTGTTGTAGCATGGCGTCTTGGCGTGCGTCTCCTTGGATGAAGTTGATGTTTTTTTGTCCCTCGGCCAATTCAGCATTTTGTTCGATTACCACAAAAGGGTGATTGTGGTTGAGCAGCCGTTGCGCTGCCTGCTGTCCATTCCGACCATAGCCACAAATCAACGCATGGTCTTTTAAAGAAGCTCTCATTTTCTTCATTTTTTTTGTTTGATTTTTTCAAATATATTTTCGGTAACCACAAACTGGGTCAGCTCTTTGATGCCATAGCCAAAAGCGATTAGACTAATCATGATAAAAAATATGGTAAAGACTTTGGCCTCGGGTGTCAAGGGAGCAATTTCACCATAGCCCACAGTGCTTAGTGTAATCACCGTCATGTAGAGTGCATCGGTAAAACCGATACCCGGGAGCAAAAAGTAGTAGCCTATTGATCCGATACAAGAAACCAGCAAAATCAGTAGGAGTGCGCTAAGAAGCTTGGGGCTAAAGGGTCTCACGTCATAAATCGAATACTGATGTTCTTTTGGTATAGACCATGTCTTTGAGTTTCAGCCAAAATGCCAAGGTCAGGTAAATGATGAATCCACCCACAATGGTGGTAAAGGAGGCATAGATAAAAAAGAGACGGACACTTTTAACACTCATGCCGAGGGATTCCGCCAGGCGAGTTGATACAGCAAAACCGTACTTTTCAAAAAAATGTCGCAAATTGTGAACATGGCTCATGGTGTAAATTTAAGTCGAAAAGTCGAACAAATGAAATCCTACGGCACAGCGCAGGCATCTTTTTTGGTCGCAATAGGATGTTTTGAGTTGGAGGAGCGACTGCGAGTAGAGTGCAGAGGGCATGGTCATTCCCAATTGAGCAAAACCTTTGGTGATACTGTTGGATTCTGGGGGCAATTCTTGGATCCAATGTAGGATTTTTTCCTCGGCATTGCCTCCTTGACTTTTTTGGTAGGCAAACCGCAAGGGAATAAGGGTGTTGATCAACAACAAATCCGAAAAGGACTGGGACAAACTTTTAGATTTTTCGGGGGAGGCTTTATCAAAGGTATAGTGCGTTTTCCAAAAACGGGAAACCCCTACCTTTCGGATCCAATCGAAATCCTTGATATTATCCGCTTCTATCAATCGGGAAAAGGGGCGGGGATTTTGGGCGTAAAATTGTGCCAGTTGTGACAATCGTATGGTGGGGAAATTGGGGGGCCGTAAGCCTTTAAATACCACTCGGATTCCCGGTATTTCTTTAAAGCCAAACTTTTGCTTGAGGTAGTCATATTCGGAACGCAATTGTTTTTTATAGGCCGAATTCATCTCACCTGAGAGCAGACCAGATATTCCCATAAACAAGGCTTCTAGCAAACTCCCATCATGACTGATTTTTTGAACGATTTGAAAAGGCAGATGTTGGGCCCATTTTAAAAAAACAGCCCCGTTGTGATTGAGTCCAAAGTTTTTGGCCAAAAGCTGAAACAAGACCCCCTCCCAATTGTTTTTACTTTGATGGAGCAGTAGCTTGATCTGCATTGTTTTGGACTCCAGTCGCTCCAAATAAAGGCGTTCGATCCAGTTTTGCCATTTGAAATCTGGAAATTGCGCAATTCCCTTTTCACAAGGGATCCAATGGGGTATTTTTTCAAAATTTTTATAATATTTTTTCCACCACTGGGGTGGGATGCGCTCAGAGAGTTTAAGACAGGGCAGGGTTCGGCCGGAGGGATAGCAGACCTCCACGTCGTTTTCCCAAACCACGAGAAGAATAACGGCCTCATATTTTGAATCGATATGGTGTCGGTGGTGGTACCAGGAAGAGGCTTTGATATGGACTTCAACATCCCCAGCCCATAGTGTTTCGCCAATCCAGAGTTTGGCTTGCAAAAAGTCGGGACCTTCCCCCAGGTTGGGGATTCCCATATGCACCACACTAATGGGGGCACCACTGTCGGTGGTTAAGGGCTTGGGGCCCAATTTTTGGAAACGCCAAAGGTATTGAAGGAAATCTTCTTTCATATCGATTTGGGGGATGGGCAAAGTGAAGTAGGTCAGGCAGTATCCCCCTCCCACTCCATGAATCCACCCAACAAATTATAGGTGGTTTCAATACCATTTTGGTTCATCAGTTGGCAGGCTTGACTGCTTCTTCCTCCTGACCGACAATAAACATAATAATTTTTGGAGGGATCTAGTTCTTGAAGCGCATCCATAAATGATTGAGGTTGTCGGATGTCCAAAAGGGTTGCGTTGGGAATGTGACCGTCATCGTATTCCTCCTGCGTTCTCACGTCCAATAAAAAAGCATCGTCATCTGATTCAAAGCGATTGCTCCAATCTTCTTGTGTTAAATCCATATCATTAATTAAGCTTTGTTGTATGATTTTTGCTGACTACAAATATAGCATTTGGTTGGTATTTAAAAAGTAATTTTTTACATTTGTAAATACAATTATTGTAGCTACATACATGGCGTCTTCTGAAATAGCAAAAAATACAGTGGTGGGCATACTCAAGGCCAGCAACAAAGCTGAGCATCTGCTAACCACCTGCTTGAAACCTTTCGGAATCTCACTACAGCAGTTCAATGTACTAAGAATTTTAAGAGGACGCAAAGGAAAACCCGCCAATTTGACCACAGTTCAAAAACGCATGATTCACAAAATGAGCAATACCACGAGGTTGATCGACAAACTGATTGACAAACAAATGGTCAGTAGAAAAATTTGTGAACACAACCGAAGAAAAATTGAACTGATGATCACCGACAAAGGTCTTGATGTGCTCTCTCAATTGGATCTTAATATTCAAAATACCGAAGCAGAAATATTACAACCCCTTAGCATGGAAGAACAAAAACAATTGCGTAATTTAATTAACAAAATTACTCTAAATCAATCCACCTAAACCATCTATTATGAAAAAACCATTTCAATTATTAATCACAATCAGCATTTTCTTTGTGGCCATGGGTCATGGACAAGCACAAAAGCTTACAGCCAATACTGAACAAAGCAACATTCGCTGGTATGGAGAAGAGCTTACCGGGAAAACCCATTTTGGGAATCTCAAATTTAAATCGGCCATGGTCGATGTCCAAGACGGAATCGTCACCAGTGGTAGTTTTACCGTGGACATGACCACCCTCACCGTAGAAGATCTCTCGGGGGGTGGAAAAGCCCGTTTGGAAGGCCACCTAAAATCCGACGATTTTTTTAGTGTAGAAAAAAACAATGAAGCGGAATTAAAAATCACCCAAAAAGGAAAAGCTTCCGGCAACTCACAAACCCTTTTTGGTGAACTCACCATCAAAGGCATCCAGCATCCGGTGGAATTCACCATGACCATGGGAGACAACAATATGGCCACTGCCGAGCTTACTTTTGACCGATCCAAATACAACGTTCGATTCCGTTCAGGTTCCTTTTTCGAAAACCTCGGGGACAAACTTATTCTCGACGACATCAGAATGGAAGTCAGTTTGCAGTGGAACTAAATCCTTTAGGAAGCTTGTAAAAAAGTTTTTTTCGCATATATTTGCGCTATGATTTTTAAACAAAATACAATCATCTGGTGGAGCGAGCGGAGTTAATCTATTCGTGATACTATTGCATATAACAAAGGCTTGTCATCACGACAGGCCTTTTTTAATTTTACGCCATGAGCAAAAAGTATAAATTCCATACCGCCCACCAAAAGATATTGGCCGACACCCTCAGCCCGGTGAGTGTTTACCTCAAAATCAGGGATCAGTTTCCCCACAGCCTGCTGTTGGAGAGCAGTGACTACGATGCGCGGGCCAATAACTTCTCCTACATCTGTTGCAATCCCATTGCCACATTGCGTGTGGCCGGTGGAACAATAGATTACCAATTCCCAGATGGCACCAAGGAACAGCGGGAACTGACAACAGAGGACAGCGTTCCTGCTTTGATCGAAGCTTTTGCCCAACAATTCGAAGCCAAAAAATTCCCCTTTAAATTTGTCACCAACGGCCTTTTTGGTTTTGTGGCCCATGAAGCGGTGGCCCATTTTGACCACTTGACCCTCAATCCCGAAAAAAGCAATCTCGAACTGCCCGAAATCTATTATGCGGTATATCAAAACATCATTGCCATCAGCCTTTTCAATCACGAGGCCCACCTTTTTTCCCACAGCTTGGATGGACAAGATAACTTGGATGCACTGATCCACATCATCAAAAAAAATCCAACAACGGTTTACAGCTTTAAAAAAGAAGGCGAAAAATCCTCCAACCTTACCGACGATGAATTTAAAGACATGGTGGAAAAAGCAAAGCAACATTGTTATCGTGGGGATGTCTTCCAATTGGTACTTTCACGTCGCTTTTCCCAAGGCTTTTCGGGAGACGAATTCAATGTGTACCGTACCCTGCGCTCCATTAACCCTTCTCCCTATTTGTTCTTCTTTGACTATGGCGACTTTAAGATCTTTGGCAGTTCGCCCGAGGCCCAGTTGGTGGTAGAAAAAGGCAAAGCAGAAATTCACCCCATTGCGGGCACCTTTAAACGGACGGGCAACGATGAGGAGGATAGGGCTGCGGCAGAGCGTTTGGCGGCGGATCCCAAGGAAAACAGCGAGCATGTCATGCTTGTGGACTTGGCACGCAACGACCTCAGCCGCAACGGAACGGAGGTAGTGGTGGAAAAAAACCGGGAGATTCAATTCTTTTCCCACGTCATCCATTTGGTTTCTAAAGTAACGGGCTACCTCAAACCTAAGACCCCAACCTACCAGGTCGTGGCCGACACCTTTCCCGCCGGCACCCTCAGCGGGGCCCCCAAGCACATGGCCCTGCAACTCATTGATCGCTACGAAAACACCACCCGTAACGCCTATGGCGGTGCGTTGGGTTATATGGATTTTGAAGGCAATTTCAACCACTGCATCATCATCCGTTCTTTTATGAGTAAAAATCAACAACTCCACTACCAAGCTGGCGCTGGCATTGTCTCCAAATCGGTAGCGGAAAACGAATTACAAGAAGTATACAACAAACTGGGAGCCTTGGACAAAGCCCTCACCTTGGCGGAAAAACTACAAGCATGAAAAAAATATTTGTGATTGACAATTACGACTCCTTCACCTATAATCTGGTGCATTATTTGGAAGAACTAGGGGCAGCAGTAACGGTAAAACGTAACGATCAGTTCGATCTCGAAGAAATAGAGTCCTACGACTATTTGTTGCTTTCTCCAGGACCAGGGATTCCCGATGAGGCGGGTTTGCTCAAAGCAGCCATCAAAAAATATGCCCCTACTAAAAAAATATTGGGCGTTTGCCTAGGCCAACAAGCCATCGGTGAGGTCTTTGGTGCTCAACTGATCAATTTGGATACCGTTTTCCACGGCGTGGCCACTCCAGTTGAGGTCACTGAGCAAGACCTCTTGTTTCGTGATCTTCCCAAGACATTTGAGGTGGGACGCTACCACTCTTGGGTGGTAAAGACTCCCCTACCCGAGGAATTGGTTGCCACCTCCTATGACGACCGCCAACAATTGATGTCGCTCCGTCACAAAGACTATGCCGTTAGGGCCGTTCAATTCCATCCCGAATCCATTTTGACGCCCTTTGGCAAAAAAATATTAGAAAACTGGATCAACAGCTAAAGCATGAAAGCCATACTCAACCGCCTGACCCATCATGAAACCTTGGATCGCCAAGAAGCGGAAAGCATACTCACCGGTATCGCCGAGGGAAGATACAACCCAAGCCAGATCGCTGCGTTTTTGACCGTATTTATGATGCGTAGCATCACCTTAGAGGAACTCGAGGGGTTCAGAAAAGCACTGCAAAAACTCTGTTTGTCCATTGACCTGTCCGACTTTGCACCCATCGATTTGTGTGGGACGGGCGGGGACGGTAAAGACACTTTTAACATCTCTACTTTGGCAGCTTTTGTCACCGCCGGGGCGGGGGTCAAGGTGGCCAAACACGGTAACTATGGCGTTTCCTCTGGTTGTGGTTCCAGCAATGTATTGGAACATTTGGGCATTAAATTTTCCAACGACGCCGATTTCCTCAAACGCTGCATCGAACAAGCGGGAATTTGCAACCTCCACGCTCCCCTTTTTCACCCCGCCATGAAAAATGTGGCTCCCATCCGCAAGGAACTGGGGGTAAAAACTTTTTTTAATATGCTGGGGCCATTGGTCAATCCTGCCTTTCCGAAACACCAGCTCACCGGGGTTTTCAATTTGGAATTGGCACGGCTCTATGGCTACCTCTTTCAAAAAACCGATCAAAACTTTACCATCTTATATGCCTTGGACGGCTATGATGAAATCTCATTGACTGGGCCAGCCAAAGCCATTCGAAACGGTGGAGAAAGTCTAATATTGCCTAGGGATTTTGGACTTGAACCATTGCAAGCCGAGCAGATCAGCGGAGGGGATAATGTTCCCAGTTCCGCCAAAATTTTCACTGCGGTTTTAGAGGGCCAGGGTACCGAGGCACAAAACCATGTGGTATGCGCCAATGCTGCCATGGCCATTGCCACAGCTACCGACTGCACTCCCATGGAGGGCTTCGAAAAAGCCAAGAATTCCCTGCTTGGCGGTAAGGCCGCCAAAGCCTTTAAAACCCTTCAAAAACTCAGTGCTGCATGACCATCTTAGACCGTATCATCATCGATAAAATAAAGGAAGTGACACTGCGAAAAAAAACCTTTCCCGCTGCCTACTGGGAAGCCTCGCCCCTTTTTGATCGGACAGCTATTTCCTTGTCTCAAGCTTTGCAAAACAGCAATTCGGGTATCATTGCCGAACACAAACGACGCTCCCCTTCGCGGGACAATATCAACAGCAGCTTGTCTGTGGCCGATGTCGCACAAGGCTATGAAAAAGCAGGTGTCTGTGGCATGTCCGTACTCACTGATTTAAAATATTTCGGTGGCAGTTTGGAGGATTTGACCACCGCCCGTACGGTAAGCCATCTGCCTCTATTGCGAAAAGAATTCATCATTGACGAATACCAGTTGATCGAAGCCAAAGCCCACGGGGCAGATGTGATTTTGTTGATCGCCGCCGTTCTGGATAGAAAGCAGATCCAACAACTGTCGGAATTTGCCCAAAGTCTGGGTTTGGAGGTTTTGTTGGAAGTCCACGACCGAGCCGAGTTGGAACAAGCCATTATGCCCTCATTGAACATGCTGGGGGTTAACAATCGCAACCTCAAAACCTTTGAAGTCAGTTTAGAAAACAGCAAGCAGTTGGCAGAACACATACCGGACGATTTTGTAAAAGTCTCCGAAAGTGGCATCAGTTCCACTACGGCTATACAAAGCCTACAGCCCTATGGCTACCGGGGATTTTTGATCGGGGAAAACTTTATGAAGACCGACGCCCCCGGACTGGCGGCAGCCCAATTCATTCAAAACCTAAACCCATGAAAATCAAAGTCTGTGGTATGCGATCTCCGGAAAACATTGCGGCATTGTCGGCGCTACAACCGGACTATATGGGTTTTATTTTTTGGGAACCCTCCAAGCGTTTTGTTGGGGAAGCAACGCCTATTTTACCCCCATCCATCAAAAAAACAGGGGTTTTTGTCGATGCTTCAGTAGATCATATCACCAAACAAGTGGCCCTGCACCAACTCCAAGCCTTACAACTCCACGGGAGTGAAAGTCCGGAATTTTGCCAAAAACTACAGTTTTTGGGGGTGGAAATCATCAAAGCCTTTGCCGTTGATGCGTCCTTTGATTTTTCACAATTAGAAGCCTACGAATCCGTTTGTGACTATTATTTGTTTGATACCAAAGGCCCGTTGCCAGGTGGCAACGGAAGCCGGTTCGACTGGTCGGTATTACGCGACTATCCCTCGGCCAAACCCTTTTTTTTAAGTGGAGGTATTGGTCCGGGAGATACAGCGGCCATTGCATCGATAATTAGTTTAAATTTGCCTATTTATGCGGTGGACATCAACAGCCAATTTGAAAGCCAGCCGGGACTAAAAAATATTGAAATCATAAAGCAATTTAAAGCAACACTATACAATGAAATACCAGGTAGATGAAAGGGGATTTTACGGTGATTTTGGAGGGGCATACATCCCCGAGATGCTCTACCCCAATGTGGAAGAATTAAGAGAAAATTACATACGCATCAGCGAGTCGGAATCCTTTCAAAAAGAATTTCAATCCTTGCTCAAAGACTATGTGGGTCGTCCTACTCCCCTATATTTTGCGGAGCGCTTATCGGATAAGTACAACACCAAGATCTACCTCAAACGGGAGGACTTGTGTCATACGGGAGCCCATAAGGTAAACAACACCATCGGGCAAATTTTAATGGCGCAGCGCTTGGGAAAAAACCGCATCATTGCTGAAACTGGAGCGGGGCAGCATGGGGTGGCTACGGCCACCGTCTGTGCCTTGATGGGGATGGAATGTATTGTCTATATGGGGGCTTTGGACATCCGTCGCCAAGCGCCCAATGTGGCCCGGATGAAGATGCTGGGCGCTGAAGTTAGGGCAGCACAATCCGGCAGCAAAACCCTAAAGGACGCCACCAACGAAGCCATTCGCGACTGGATCAACAACCCCGAGAACACCCACTACATCATCGGATCGGTGGTGGGACCCCACCCTTATCCCGACATGGTGGCCCGCTTTCAATCCGTGATCAGTGCCGAAACCAAAAGCCAATTGATGGTTAAAGAAGGGCGGGATTACCCCGATCATGTGATCGCCTGCGTAGGGGGCGGGAGCAATGCTGCGGGGCTTTACTATCATTTTCTGGAAGATTCGCGGGTGAATATTATCGCGGTGGAGGCGGCAGGCAAGGGGATCGATTCAGGTGAAAGTGCCGCCACTTCCGCTTTGGGTCGGGAAGGCATCATCCACGGCAGCAAAACCCTCTTGATGCAAACCCCCGACGGGCAGATTACCGAGCCCTATTCCATTTCGGCGGGACTGGATTATCCCGGCGTGGGGCCCATGCACGCCCATTTGTTCCGATCCCAACGGGCGGAATTCCTCTCCATTCCCGACCAGGAAGCCATGGACTGGGGATTGACCCTTTCCCAGATGGAGGGCATCATCCCCGCCATTGAAACCGCCCATGCCTTTGCAGCACTGGATGTAAGAAAATTCGCACCCGATGAGGTCATCGTTTTTAACTGCTCTGGCCGTGGTGATAAAGATTTAGAAACTTATATTGACTATTTTAAGTTATAATGAACCGCATCGACCAGGCCTTTCAAGGCGACCAAAAGTTACTCTCCATCTATTTTTCGGCAGGACATCCGGAATTGGAGGACACTGTTCCTATTCTCAGGGCTTTACAAGACTGTGGAGTGGACATGGTGGAGATCGGTTTGCCCTTTAGCGACCCCTTGGCCGACGGTCCCACCATACAGCAAAGCTCCACACGAGCGTTGGCCAATGGCATGACCACCGAAAAACTTTTTCAACAGTTGGAAAACATCCGCGAGGAAATCCATATTCCTTTGATTCTAATGGGGTATTTCAACCCCATGATGCAGTATGGCGTGGAGCGTTTTTGTCAAAAATGCCAAGCCATAGGCATCGACGGATTGATCATTCCCGACCTGCCGGTCAACCTCTACCACGAGGAATACAAGACCCTTTTTGACCAATACAATTTGTACAATATGTTCCTGATCACCCCCCAAACTTCGGAGGAACGCATCCGCTATATCGATCGGGTGTCCAGTGGCTTTATCTATATGGTAAGCAGTGCCAGTGTGACCGGAGCGCAGCATAATTTTGGCGATGCCCAAGGGGACTATTTCAAACGCATCGGGGCGATGCAACTCCAAACCCCCCAGGTGGTGGGTTTTGGGATCAGCAATGCCGAAACCTATCGGGCGGCCACCCAACACAGCCAGGGGGCCATCATCGGGTCGGCTTTCATAAAATTTTTGGAAAAAAATGGTATAGCCGAAATCGCCGATTTTATACTAAGTGTAAAAAAAACAATCGATTAACGGTGTTTTATTGTCGTTTATGACAATATTTTTTGTCAAATTGACTCATTTGACTAAATTTTAATGTTTTAAACGTTCAATCATTGAGAAATGGGATTCAATTTTTGGATTGTAATTTAGCGCTATGCATCTTTTAAACCAAATTTTGGGACTCCCCCTTGGCCAGTCTATTGCGATGGCAAGTCGTGGGACAGTCCTTGGGTGGCCGCCGCCGATCTCCGTGGTACACCCACCTTTTTTGCACTGGACCCACAACTGAATGTAAAATATGAAGCAACCAACGTAGCCCAGATGGACCTCTGGCTGAGGACACAAACATCCCATCCATAGAACCAAGAATGGAGAAAAAAAAACGCTCTAGGGTGTTTCCCCTGATTTTTTTACAGGTGTGGGTAAAAGATCAGGGGTTTTCTCTGGACATTTTTAATTACTAACTATAACTATTAATGTTTGCTAAAAGCAACAACTCACAAAAAATCCTTATTTTAAAGGATGATTTGGAAGTTTTGGATTTTCCTTTCGATGTTACTGAAACCCCTTGATGGTCAGCGCAACATTCACGAACAATGGGAAGGACAATTGCAACGCTACATCGCCCCAACGGGTGTGGTTAATTATAGCGATTGGCAAAAGGAGCAACACGCCTTAGCGGCCTACCTCCAAGCGCTGGAGGATTTCCCTCCACAAGACCATTGGACGCAAGACGACCGCAAAGCCTATTGGATCAACGTTTACAATGCCGCCACCATAGCCTTGGTATTGGACAACTACCCCATAGAAAGCCTGGGATCCGTTCCCGATTACCACCTAATTGAAATATTCAGCACCACAGACCGACTCTGGTCCATAGAGGCCATCGAAGATCACTTAAGGGAAATGAACGACCTGCGGGTGTTTTTTGCATTGCATCGCGCAGCTGTGTCGGGGCCTCAGTTGATGAAAACCGCCTACCGCAGTAGCAGCATAGACGAACAGCTCGACTGGGCCACCGAAACATTCCTCTCTGATCCCACCAAAAACCAATGCCAAACCAAAAAGAGACGACTGTCAAAGCTTTTGATGTGGTATGCTGAAGATTTTGGTTCGACCAAAGCACAATTGGAATTCCTCGAAAAATACGGCTGCAGCAATACCAAACAAAGCACCCGATTCAGCTACCTGCCCTTCGACTGGCAACTGAATGAGTGATGTTATTGTAGGAAAATACTTTCAGATGCCGTCCCACTACAGGGTCAAGCCATAGTAGATTCCAAAGATCGTTACGTAGAGCAAACCACAGGAAACTATAAAAATGATAAAATAAAGCGCACCGGAAAACCAGTCGAAGCCGTCTCTGAATTCTTGGCGGATACGCAGTCCTATGGCAAGGCAAGAGACACCAAATAAAAGGTATAAAAAATAAATCATAAGTAGGTTTTTTGGAGGTGACATTGGCTTTTGGGGCCGCCACCTCACGATTAGGGCTAACTCAATTTACAAAATAAATCGCAAGGGGGGATATTTTCTATGAAATCATGGCAAGCAACTGCAATTCCCTTTCGGTAAGGGATCGCCACCGCCCTCGGGGCAGGTCTTTTTTGGTCAATCCGGCCCACAGCACCCGATCCATTGAAACCACCTTGAGCTTGCGTTTTTCAATTATTTTTTTGAGCAGACCAGGCGAGAGGTTGTCGGCTTCTATCCCAATTTCTTTGGGAGAGGCCCCTTGCACAAAAACAGCAGATTTCACCCGATGGACTTTATCCATGATGCGAATACCACGGGTGAGGGCCTCGAGGTCTTCCGTTTGGGCGTTTTGCTCCAGCACCACCTGATAAAGGGTGTTAAAGCGGGTCTTGGGGTCGGCCATTTTTTTACGGAGCTTTTCGTCGTTGGTGAGCAACAGCAGTCCCGTAACGGTACGGCCCATATCTCCTACAGGGGGCACCTTTTCCGAATGGGCACTGCGTACCAACTCCTGCACCGATTTTTTGATGTTACCGCCTTGTTTGGTCGCGACAAATCCCTTGGGTTTGTTGAGCAAAAGGTAGAGCGGTGGGCTGCTTTGAACGGGGCGGTCGTCGTAGCGCACCTGATCCCCAACCTGAACTTGAAAGCCCATTTCGGTTACCACCTTGCCATTGACTTGTACCAATCCCATGGCAATGAATCGGTCGGCCTCCCGACGGGAGCAAATCCCAGCATTGGAAAGGTATTTGTTCAAACGGGTGCCCTTGGCACTTGGAATTTCTTTTTTGGTCGGCACGAATCTATTATTTGTACATAAAATAAATGCCCAATACCCCCAGTAATATATGGGCTTTAAGCAAATTGTGGAGCCAAAGGTAAGCTTTTTGCGTCGATCCCCACCACAGTCCACCCCCCAACACCATCAGGAAAAATAAATTCCAATAGTAGTAATAGACCATCAAACCCAAATCACTATGAATGAGCCAATAAACGGGCAAATAGGTTAGTAAAATCAATCCACTGAGGATGTATTTGGTGGTGTGATGACCGAAAACAATGGGCAGGGTACGGTAGCGACTCACCCAATCGCCCCTGTAGTTTTCTAGGTCTTTGATGATGTCCCGAATAAGTATGAGCAGGTAGAGATAAAATGCATGATAGAGAATTAGGGTTTGAAAGTTTTTAAAATAAAGAGTAACGGCAAAAAAAGGAAAAACGACCAAAGCGGCAGCAATGGCATTGCTGATCCAAAACAGCCGTTTGAGGCTGCTGCTGTAGAGCCAAATAGAAAGGATAAAAAAAACAAAAAGGCCATCCAAGATACCCAAGCGGCAGCCAACAAGGCGGCAAAATTGAGCAAAACGTACAGCCATCCTTGGGTGCGTAGGGAAAGGAGGTGTTCCAAAAGGTATTTTTGAGGCCGATTGATCCGGTCTTTTTCGTCGTCGTAGAAGTTGTTGATGATGAAGCCGGCGGCGGCGGCGAGGGCGGTGGCCATGACCAATGCAAAGAGCTGGGGATCCAAAAGCACCGTCAGCAGCGGTTTTTCCGGAGCCAAAATATAAATTGAAGTGAGGTACTGCGCCAAGACGATCAGCGCAATATTATAGCCGCGAACCACAGCAAAAAGACCGAGTACAGCAATGGTAAAGGCAGGGGGGCTTTTGGGGCGGGGCATAGGGCTTAGAAGTGATAGACGACCTCGAGCTGATGACCCTGCAGCACCGCTCGGGCGGTCTCAAGGTCTTGGGTGAAACCCAGCATATAGCCTCCACCCCCCGAGCCACAAAGTTTGAGGTAGTAGGCATTGGTTTCCAGTCCCTTTTTCCACAGTTCGTGAAATTCCTCTGGAATCATGGGTTTGAAGTATTTCAATACCAAAGCAGAGAGGGACTTTACATTTCCAAAAAGGGATTTGATGTTGCCTTTGAGGAAATTTTCGACACAGCGGTCGGTCATTTGGGCAAATTCGTCCCGCATCATTTTGCGGAAGCCTTCCTCTTTCATATTTTCCATAAACAGAGAGACCATTGGGCCAGTGGCACCACTGCTCCCACTGTCCAGCAAAAATACCGCCCCTCTGCCTTGGGGGTTTTGTCCGGGCAGGCCGGTGGTTTCAATTTTGTCTTTGGAATGAATGAGCAAGGGCAAACTCAAATAGCTGTTTAAGGGATCCAAGCCAGAGGACTGCCCATGAAAATAGGATTCCATAGCCGCAAAAATGGTTTTTAGGCGCGATAGTTTTTCGGGGGTCAAGGCATCGGAGGCGTCAATCTTGTCTAGGGCATAGCGGTCATATACCGCCGCCACCAATGCACCGCTACTGCCAACGCCATAGCCCTGGGGAATGCTGCTGTCGAAATACAGCTTTTGATTCATATCGGCCGACAAGCGTACCCAGTCCAAAGCGATCAAATCGGTGGGGAGGGTTTTGAGGTGGTCGATATATTCCCGTAAGTTTTGATGCGAGGAAAGGGTGGCTTCGGTTTCCTGATCCGCCCACTTTAGCACACCGCGGTAAAAGTTGTAGGGAATGGACAGTCCCTTGGAATCTTTGATGATACCATATTCACCAAACAGCAGGATTTTAGCAAAGAACAAAGGGCCTTTCATGGAACTAATCTATCACTTTTTTTGCTCCCTCCCCCACTTGATCGGTAATGAATGCTCCCCTGTGGCAAAAATCGGTCAATTCGTATTTGATAAATTCCATGGCCGGGATCCTGTCTTGCTCGGGATAGAGGATATGGACATTGGCTCCAGCATCGAGGGTAAAACAGAGCGGGGTTCCACTTGCTGTTCGGAAGTCTCTTACTTTCTGGAGAATGGCCAGCGTATTGGGTTTCATCAACAAAAAACTGGGGTCGGAGGTCATCATCATGGCATGGAGGCTGAGGGCTTCCGCTTCGGTGCATGCAATAAAAGTTTCTAAATCTCCAGAGGTCAAAGCCTGTTTGAGGAGTTTCATATTGCGGTGGGCTAGCGCAAAGCGTTGTTCCGCAAAAGGATGTCCCTCCATCAGTCCGTGTCCTGCCGTGCTACTGACTTTTTTGGCGTCTTTGTCCACCAGCAGGATGGTGTCTTGGTAGTTATTAAAAATGCGATTCCATTTTCGTTGGGGTGCAACAGCATAAAGGTCATTGCTGCCGGGAAAAGCCTTAGAAGTACCCCATACCATAATAGGCCCTACAATGCTTCTGGCGGCACTGCCGGAGCCCAATCGGGCCAAAAAAGAGGCTTTTTGTTGGGCGTCCTCCTCCGTCCAGTTGGGATGGTGTTGTTTTTCAAAGTCCACAATACAAAGGGCCAAAGCAGCCATGGCCGAAGCTGAGGAAGCAATGCCGCTGCTGTGGGGAAAGGAGTTCCGACTGGAAATGGACAGATGATGCTGCGCCAAAGCAGGAAAATAGGGTTGGATGCGTTCCAAAAACTGTTGGATCTTAGGGTGGAAATCCGGCTGTTTTTTTTGGTCAAACCTAAAATCAAAGTGCGGGGATCCGTCTTTGCGGGGCGAGAAGTGTACCGAAGTGTTGGTCACACAGTGGCTGAGGGTAAAACTAATGGATGGGTTCTTGGGCAGTTGCTGTCCGTGTTTTCCCCAGTATTTGACCAACGCTATGTTGCTCGGTGCCTGCCATTGGGTTTGGAAATGAGACTTGATCGGTAGATCAAAAACAAAGGATTGGTGATGCATAGGCTACAAAGATACTTGATGTCCCATCCAAAAAAAATAGAGGTGGTTGAAAATGTTTAACTTTAGGGATGAACAAGAAGTTACTTTTTTCCATTGCCATTGGTGTTCTGCTTTGTTTGGGGGTAGGATTTCTTGCGGGTCTGGCCACCCAAATGTCGGTCAAAACTTGGTACGCCACCTTGGAGAAGCCCTTTTTTACCCCTCCGGATTGGCTTTTTGCTCCGGTATGGACATTACTCTATGTGTTGATGGGTGTTGCCGTGGGACGGGTGGGGTATTTTAGCCTACACCATCGCGAGGGGAGAACTGCAAGCTACCTTTTTGGTTTTCAACTGCTACTCAATGGGCTGTGGTCTTTGGTGTTCTTTGGTTTAAGAAATCCCGTCGGAGGATTGATGGTGATCTTGATCTTGCTGCTGGTGATTGTTAAAACCATGCAACAGTTCAAAAAGGTCGATATTTTGGCCACGCAATTGATGTTCCCTTATTTGATCTGGGTGATTTTTGCAACTTTTTTGAATGGAGGGGTCGTTTATCTAAATTTTTTGTAGTTTAGGATAACCAAATCTTATAACTACTCATGTTATCCAAAGCAACCCTTTCGGCCACCTTGGTCGGTTTTATCTTTTTGTTTTTTAGCGGTTGGATCTTTTATGATTACCTCTCCGTCGATTTCTTTTCACAGCACTATGTGAATATGCCGTCTATGATGTCCTCTGAAATGAATTATATCGCACTGGGAGTGCTGATCGAGGCTTATGTGTTGTCTGTGATTTACGGTAAGTGGGCCAAGGGCAATTTCACCCTATCCAGCGGTTTTAAATTGGGGGCTTTATTGGGCCTTTTTGTAGGACTGGGCTTGAATATGGTCGCATTGGGCACCATTGAGTTAATGGATGTTCAAGGTACCTTGGTCGAGGCCGTTTGGTCTGTCGTTTATTTTGGAATAGCGGGATGCCTTAATGGATGGATTTATAAGGTACTGAGTTGAATTTAATGGTGTAGGAGTATCCCCAAATGGTGAGAACCATGCAGTTCTTTCTATGAGGAGGGTTAGTAGACTAGAGTTGTCAATAGGGGATGTTCTATTACGATAGGATTTTTCCTACACAAAACGAGGGGCTAAAGATGCGACACGGATTATTCTGGTGCCAATTCTACTTTTAGCCCCTCTAGTTTTTCCTCCATGTTGATCTGACAACCCAAACGACTGTTTTCCTTTACATGAAAGGCTTCAGACAACATGGCTTCCTCATCGGGAGATTTTTCTTTTAAGTCGTGATCGGACAGGACGTAACACTGGCAGGAGGCACACATGGCCATTCCCCCACAAGTTCCCTCAACAGGGAGTTCATAAGCCTTACATACTTCCATAAGGTTCATGGCCATATCGGTTGGAGCGTCTAGATGATGGGCGTCGCCTTCTCGGTCGATCACAGTGATTTTGATGTCCACTTATTCGATGGTTTTAATGGTTGATTTTTGAGCTTCTTTTCGGCTACCGTCAAATCCAGAGATTCCACTTACGGTGGTGTATTTGAGTACGTTGCGTTTACCGGGATGGATGCGCTGATAGGCACTTTGACACATGAGGGTGGCCTCATGAAAACCACAAAGGATGAGCTTGAGTTTGCCGGGATAGGTGTTGACATCACCAATGGCATAGATGCCAGGAATGTTGGTCTGGTAATCCAAGCTATTGTCCACCTTGATGGCATTTTTTTCGATTTCCAGCCCCCAGTCGGCAATAGGGCCCAATTTGGGTGTCAATCCAAAAAGCGGGATGAATCGATCCACAGCAATATTTTTGGAAGTTACCTCCTGCACAACGGTAACCGATTCCAATGCTACTCCACCTATCAGTGCGGTGACCTCCGCGGGGGTAATGAGGTGAATTTTACCTTGATCCTTTAAGACTTGTACTTTCTCAACCGAATCCAAAGCCCCCCGAAACTCGTTTCGGCGGTGGATCAGGGTAAGCTGCTCAGCAATATCGGCCAGAACAATCGTCCAATCCAAGGCAGAATCTCCCCCACCTGCGATGAGTACTTTTTGATTGCGGTAAACTTCAGGATCGCGGATGATGTAGTCCACCCCTTTATCCTCCCATTGTTCGAGACCCTCCAAATTGGGTTTGCGGGGTTCAAAGGTTCCCAAACCACCAGCAATGGCCACTACCGAGGCATGATGGCGGGTGCCCTTGTTGGTGGTGACGATAAAGCTTCCGTCTGCTTGTTTTTGAATGTCTTGGGCGGTTTCTCCCAGCGTAAAACCCGGTTGAAAGGGTTGGATTTGTTCCATCAATTGATCGACCAAATCCCCGGCCAATATCTCGGGACGAGAGGGGATGTCGTAGATGGGTTTTTTGGGATAGATTTCGGCACACTGCCCTCCGGGTTGGGGAAGGGAGTCGATCAAATGGCACTTGAGTTGGAGCAAACCCGCTTCAAAAACCGCAAACAATCCGGTTGGGCCGGCTCCAATGATAAGAATATCTGTTTTGATCATGGGGTTATACAGGATCCACGCTGATGACTTCCTCGATTTGGGGGGCGTGTTTTTTGATCGTCATTTCAACCCCAGATTTGAGGGTCATTTGGTTGACGGTACAAGAAACACAGGCGCCATGAAGTTTAACTTTTACCTTTTTGTCATTCTCAATGGCCACTAGGGAGATGTCGCCACCATCGGAGGCCAAAAAAGGGCGGATTTCATCCAGTGCGATCAATACTTTTTCTTTGATTGTTTGTGAATCCATATGATTTATTTTATCGCAGCACAGCCCACCATATTGGTGATGGCCACTGCCTTGGTTGGTGGTAATGTGGTGTTACGTTTTAACAGTTGTTTGACCATGTTTTGGGTGACTTCTACGATCGATTGTTGTATTGGAGTTCCCTCTTGTAGCGCAGCAGGGCGACCCAAATCCGAGGCCTCTCTCACTGCTTGAACCAAAGGCAAAGCACCTAAAAAGGGAACGTCCTTGTCTTCGGCCAGGTTTTGTGCCCCTTCCCTACCAAAAATATAATATTTGTTGTCTGGCAATTCTTCTGGGGTAAAATAGGCCATATTTTCGATGATGCCCAAAACCGGGACTTGTATGTTTTCTTGATTGAACATGGCAATTCCTTTTTTGGCATCGGCCAAGGCTACATTTTGTGGAGTACTGACCACCACTGCCCCATTGAGGGGGAGGGATTGCACTATACTTAGGTGGATGTCCCCAGTGCCCGGCGGCAGATCGATGAGTAAAAAATCCAACTCCCCCCAGTCGGCATCAAAGATCATTTGGTTGAGGGCTTTGGCAGCCATAGGGCCCCGCCAAATAACAGCCTGATTGGGTTGGGTGAAGAATCCAATGGACAAAACCTTGACGCCGTAGTTCTCTACTGGAGCCATTTTGGACTTCCCCCCCACATTGACCGATAAAGGCCGCTGCCCTTCAACATCAAACATGGTGGGAATGGATGGACCGTAGATGTCGGCGTCTAAAATCCCAACCTTACAACCCATTTGGGCAAGGGTAACCGCGAGGTTGGCCGTTACTGTCGATTTTCCGACCCCTCCCTTACCGGACGAAACCGCAATGATGGAGTCAATTCCCGGAATGGGTTGCCCTTTGATGGGCGCTGTTGGAGGTGGCGCGTCCACTTTGGTGTTGATCTTTATTTTGGCCTTGGGGTATACTTTTTGGTGGATGACCTCCAAGATGGTGACTTCCAGCTTTTTTCTCGCTTGCAGACTGGGGTTGGAAAGGCGAACGTCGATGTCGATTTCATCTCCAAAAACCATGATGTTGGTCACCGCGCGACTGTCAATCAAGTTTTCCCCAGCACCGGGTGCCGTGATCGTTTTGAGCGCATCCTCCACATTTTTTTTGGTAAATTTCATCCCCATCGTGCTTAGATTGTAGCCCACAAATATACTCCAAACTGTTCGGAAACAAAAGTTTAGATTTCAATTTCGAAGGGAGGTAGGGCGGTGTTGGGATCCCAAAAACAAGCTTCAAAAGCGATGATTTGATCATTTTTAACCACGATTCCCTCAGATTCAAGGAGTTGCTGCATGAGTCGGGAGCCAGGAAAATGGTGTTTTCCGGTCAACAGCCCGTTTCGGTTGACCACTCGGTGGGCGGGAACATCGGGTTGACTGTGGGAGGCGTTCATGGCATAGCCAACCATTCTCGCACTCTGAGGGTGACCCAAATATCGTGCGATGGCCCCATAGGAGGTGACCCTCCCAAAGGGGATTTTTTGAACTACTCCATACACTTGATTGAAAAATTGAGACATCAGCAGAATCGAAATTGAAGGTAGGTGATGGGCTTTTGCTGCTCAAGAAACATTTTTTCGTAAAACGTTTGAATGGCAGTGGCCTCCTTCGGTGCTTGGGGATTGTTGTAGATGTCGTGATGGGCATACAGCAATTCATAGGCGGGATCATGGAGTATTCCCAAGGTGTAGCCGTGTAAAAACTCACTGTCGGTTTTGAGGTGAACCCGACCTTTGGGTTGCATGATGTGCTTGTATTTCTGAAGGAAATGGGGATGGGTCAGGCGGTGTTTGGTCCTTTTGAATTTGAGCTGGGGGTCGGGAAAGGTGATCCAAATTCCGGAAACCTCTCCCTCGGCAAATAAGGTGTCGATCAACTCAATTTGAGCCCGCAGGAAAGCTATGTTGGGTAAGTTTTGCTCCAATGCTGTTTTGGCGCCCCTCCAAAATCGCGCCCCCTTGATGTCGATGCCGATAAAATTCATCTGTGGGTTTTGATGGGCCAAGTGGAGGGTATATTCCCCTTTGCCGCAGCCCAATTCCAACACAATCGGTCGATCGTTTTTGAAATACTTGCTGTGCCACTGCCCCTTAAGATGAAAATCGTCCCGCTCCAGCAACGACCGCTCCGGTTGGATGACGTTGTTGAAGGTTTCGTTTTCCTTAAACCGCTTGAGCTTATTCTTACTTCCCATGGCCCAAATTTAGGTGAAATAATGATCAGAGCAAATGGGCTTATCCTTCGCTGGCCTTAGTGGAAGCCAATTGCAGGGTAAAAGAAAATTCTGAACCCACTCCGAGCTTGCTCTCTACAAATAGTTTCTCTTGGTGGGCCTCTATGATGTGCTTTACTATGGCCAATCCCAAGCCCGAACCTCCAGCTTTGCGATTCCCGGTTTTATCCACCCGATAAAAACGCTCAAACAAACGGGGAAGATGTTCTTCAGAGATCCCCTCGCCATTGTCGGTAACCCGAATGATAATTTTCTCTTCATTTAATTCTTCTATGGCCACTTCTGTTTTCCCGTTTTCAACTCCGTATTTTAGAGAGTTGATGATTAGATTGGTCAAAACCTGTTGGATGCGTTCCTCATCGGCAAAAACCATAATCGGGGAGTTATATTCTTTGTCTAAAGTGATTGAAATTTTGTTTTTGTTGGATTGAATCTCCAAGAGTTCGAATACATTTTCAACCAATTTGACCATGTCAAAATATTTTCTGTCTATGTTTTTAATTCCCGACTCAAATTGGGTGATCAAGTCCAAATCTCTAACCACATAGATCAATCGCTCCACACCCTTGGCAGTTCTTTTTAGGTATTTTTGATTTAGTTTTTTGTCGTCCATCGCACCCTGTAAAAGGGTGAGTACATAGCCTTGAATGGTAAAAAGAGGGGTTTTAAGTTCGTGAGATATGTTCCCCAAGAATTCCTTTCTGTAATTTTCTTTGTCTTTTAAGGTTTCGATCTCCAATTTTTTGTCATCAGCAAATTTCTGCATGCTTTTTTTTAAAGCATCTATGTCCGACTGAACCGATTGGTCGTTAAAAGCAACCCCTGAGGGAAAAAGGTCATTGTAAATGCCTTTTACTTTTCGGAGGATAAACCGCTCGACCCTGAAATGAACCATGATCACTGAAAAGATCAAAAACAGTAGAAGAAAAACCAACAAGGCTAAACTTTGCTCAAAATCAAGGGAAATTTTGTTGAACGTGAGAAACATCACCAAAAGAGCAACAAGCATCAAGGTCAAATTGACCGAGAGCCGGATTGCAATTCTGTAGTTCTTATATTTGAACACTTGCTATTTGCTGGGGGTTTTAAATTTATATCCCACTCCCTTTACGGTTTTGAAATATTTATCACCCAATTTTTCTCTGAGTTTTCTCATGTGAACGTCTATGGTTCTGTCACCAACAACGACCTCGCTCCCCCAAACGATTTCCATGATTTTTTCTCGCTTTACAACCTTGTCGGGTTTGGAAGCCAACAGGAACAACAACTCAAACTCTTTTTTGGGCAAGGAGAACGATTCGCCCTTATTGATTACCTCGTATTGTTCTTTATCAATCACCAGCCTACCAAATTTTAACTGATCCTTGCTTTCTTCGTCTTTCTTTAAACGCCTGAGAAGGGCTTTTACTTTGGAGACTAAGATTTTGGGCTTGATGGGCTTGGGTATATAATCATCTGCCCCAGCGTCAAAAGCAGCTACGTAGGAATAATCCTCTCCACGGGCTGTAAGAAACACGATGATGGTATCGTTAAAACGCGAATCCGCCCTCAACTGCTCACAGGCCTCTATACCGTCCATTTCGGGCATCATCACATCCATGATAATCAAGTGAGGAATGTGTTTTTTGGCTTTTTTTATGGCCTCATTACCGTTGGTAGCCATTTTTATATTGTAGCCCTCTTGCTCCAGATTGTATTTTATGATCTCAATGATATCGGGATCGTCATCGACCAATAGAATTTTGATGTCCTTTTTTTTCATGAGGTTTTTTATCGTAATAAATATATAAATTATTAGCATTGAGATAAAAAAAAATCAAGCATTCCCTCAAAGTACTCAAGTGGTTAATTTTATTACCTTTGAGGGGTTATCTAACTTAATTTTATCAGTTTGCGTATTGTCTTTTTTTTTCTAATTCTTCTTAGCTCCCATGCTTTGCTTGCACAATTTGATGCAAAGCAAACTGGTGGAAATGGATTTGAGGAAAAATTAGATTTTCAACTCTACCCCAATCCCATGTCTGGAAATGTTCTTAACATCAAAACCGATGAGCATGAAATGATGGAAATCAACATCATTAATATTTTGGGAGAGGTGGTTTTTCAAACAGCAACCTATGAACATCAAATCCATCCCAACAATCTCAAAAGCGGTATCTACATTGTTAAAATAAAACAGGGAGCAAAAAGTGGACTCAGTCGTTTGGTAGTTCCCTGAAACGGGTATGATTTCGGATACAAAATTTGATTTTTGGTCAATTGACCGAGCTGCAGACTTTGAAGGTTTGGCATTAGAGACATTTAGGTTTCAATACAAAAACAATGCGGTTTACCGTTCCTTTTGTGATCTGATCAATTGTAATCCAGTGGACGTTAGGGCAACAAAAGAAATCCCCCACTTGCCCATCTCTTTTTTTAAAACCAAAAAAGTGTGTTCCTTCTCCGCAACAGCTCCCCCTTTTTTTAGTTCCAGCACCACTGGAGGAGGACTGGCCTCTAAACATTTTTATCAAAACTTGACGGACTACGAAATGAGCTTCCGCAAAGGGTTTGAATTTTTCTATGGCCCTATCCAATCCTATACGGTTTTGGCCCTACTCCCTTCCTATATGGAAAGAAAGGGTTCCTCCTTGATTTATATGGCCAAGGACATGATCCAAAACAGTCAACAGCCCGAAAGTGGATTTTACCTCAACCAATGGGAATCCTTGAGAGATCAAATTTTAAAACTGGAGGAAAAAGGGCAAAAAACACTATTGTTGGGGGTATCTTTTGCCCTATTAGACTTGATAGGCCATTATTCTTTTGATCTAGAACACACCTTGGTCATGGAAACTGGAGGTATGAAGGGAAGGAGAAAAGAAATGACCCGGGCGGCGCTACACGATGCATTGAAAAAGGGATTTGGCTGTTCCAAAATCCATTCGGAATACGGTATGACGGAATTGTTTTCCCAAGCCTATTCCAAAGGAGATGGTTTTTTTGAATGCCCCCCTTGGATGCGGGTTACGGCCAGGGAAAATCAAGATCCTTTTCACCAACTTCCTTGGGGACAAACTGGTGGGTTGAACATCATTGATTTGGCCAATAAAGACTCCTGTGCCTTTATCGCTACCGATGATCTGGGCAAAGTGCATTCCGATACCCGATTCGAAGTAATGGGGCGCCTAGATAGCTCAGAAATCAGGGGATGTAATTTGATGGTGGTTTAATCGACCACTTTGATCACGAAGTAGTTTTTTTTACCGCGTTGAAGGAGGATGTATTGACCGTCGATGAGGTCTTGGAAACCGACCCGATCCTTTTCTCCCACTTTTTGTTTGTTGACCGAAATGGAGTTTTCACTCAATGCCCTCCAGGCTTCTCCGTTGGATTTCAAAAAATTGGTGTGTGAGGCCAATAGTGGAACCATATCGATCCCTTCTTTTAAATCCGACTGTGAAATTTCCGACTGAGGCACCCCCTCAAAGACTTCGAGAAAGGTTTTGCGGTCTAGTTTTTTTAAGTCTTCGGCGGTGGATTTTCCAAAGAGAATCTGACTGGCAAGTACGGCTTTTTTTAGGTCGTCCTCCGAGTGAACCATGCGGGTGACTTCGGCTGCAATGGTTTTTTGTATAACTCTCTGGTGAGGAGCCTCCCGATGTTGTAGGATGATCTCTTCAATGGTCTGCTTGTCCAATAAAGTGAAAATTTTTATATACTTCTCTGCATCCTCGTCCGAAGCATTCAGCCAATATTGATAAAATTTGTAAGGTGAGGTTTTGGTTTTATCCAGCCAAACATTTCCGCCCTCTGTTTTTCCGAATTTGGTTCCATCGGCTTTGGTAATCAACGGGCAAGTAATGGCAAAGGCTTTTGCACCGAGTTTTCTACGGATCAACTCCGTCCCGGTGGTGATGTTCCCCCACTGATCACTTCCCCCCATCTGAACCTTACAATCCATGTCTTGGTAGAGATGAAGAAAATCATAGCCTTGGAGCAATTGATAGGTGAATTCTGTAAATGACATCCCGACCTTGGCATCACTGCCCAATCGTTTTTTTACAGAGTCCTTGGCCATCATATAATTCACAGTTAGGTGTTTGCCGATGTCTCGAGAAAAATCGATCAAGGTGTAATCTTTCATCCAATCGTAATTGTTCACCAATTGAGCAGCTGAAGCTTTTGCAGTATCGAAGTCAAGGAACTTTTGCAGTTGATTTCTGATGCCCTCCACATTCTTTTGAAGCTGAGTGGAATCCAAGAGGTTTCTTTCGTCGGATTTTCCCGAGGGATCACCAATCATCCCCGTAGCACCTCCTACCAAGGCGATGGGTCGGTGTCCAGCGTTTTGAAAATGAATGAGTATCATTATTTGTACCAAACTGCCGATGTGGAGGGAGTCAGAAGTTGGGTCAAATCCGATGTATCCAGAGGTGGAATGGGTGTTCAAATATTCCTCAGTTTCCGGTGTGATGTCATGTAACATCCCCCTCCATCGAAGTTCCTCTACAAAGTTTGATTGCATGCCAATGATTTGCTGACAAAGATAGATTTATGCCCCAAAACAAAAAATTATTATTCAAAAAGCATTAGTTTTAAAAATGATTTTAGTTACGGGAGCCACTGGGTTTATTGGCTCATACTTGATGTGTCATTTGGCTGAAAAAAATATTTTTCCGGTAGCCACCTTCCGACACGAAAGCAATAAAAGTATTGTTTTGGAACGGTTCAAATCCAAGTTCCCCGATGCCGAAGCACTTTTTGAAAAAATCAGCTGGCGGAAAGCGGATCTAAGAGATTTTCCAAGTCTAAAAGCCGCCA
>CBFIIP010000072.1:0-12284 GCA_965662705.1 Flavobacteriaceae bacterium | reverse complement strand
TCTTAGACTCAAATCTGTTGGTTTCTCTCCTCAGGCAGTTAATCTTCAAAGATCATTGACTAACGAGGAGATCGCCCAATTTGCCCTTCCCCAAACAGAGGCAATTCCAGTGATGCTTAAATAGTTATTTCTTTTTCATTCTTTCATTTAGTTTGTATTCTAGGGCCTGCAAAGATTGCATTAGCATTTCAATTTTCTTTTGTTGTTCGATTGTGTGTAAATACAATTCCTCTATTTTTTCAAGATTGGTTCGCACATTTTCTGAAATGTTCCAACTTTTTGAAGCTTCAATTGTTTCACGACTTTGAACACCGGGTAAGTGTTTGTGTTGTCGAATAAACTCTTCGACTTCTTCCAGACTGTATCTTATGTAATTTGCATTTGAGGAGGAATCTTTATCAAAATAATGTTCAAAAACATAATCGGGATGCAATGCAGCAATGGCTCCTGTTTGCCCTATGGAACCACTGACCGTCAATGTAAAGTTAGGCGATTGCGTGCCTATACCTACGTTCCCGTTGGTAAAACTAAAATCATTATTGTTTAAATCGATGGTTCTTGACTCAGTAAGTGTGCCATCGGAAGAAAAAATTGAGGAACTTCCACCGTTTAACAAATTTGATTTAACCTTCGCTACATTACCATCGTTATCAGCTACAAGTACGTTTTCATAGGTTGTGGTGGTTGTTTGTTCTGTCAGTGAGCGCAGCCGTATTTCTCCTTCGACATCTAATTTGGCTGTTTCCTCCACCCGCTCACTTTCTATGACCTCCCATTTTTGGCCGTTAAAACCACCAATGGTGATCAATTCCAAGGCTTTTTGTGGACTTGGGGCCGAACCCAAAAGCCGATCGATATTGGAAAAAACGTTCCAAGAAAGGATCACTCGACCACTGCCTTGTGGGTTGCGCAGTGCCCAAAATTGGGTTTGACTCAGTGCTGCTATACCCTCCTCGGTCAGATTCACTGGATGGGGGACATGATGATAAGACAAATCAAGGTGATCGCTTCCCCTAAAATCGTTAAGGTGGATGAGTTGGAGAACATTGTCGTGTCCTACAGGAAAGGTAAATTCATTTGCATCGTAAAAACGGATAAAACCATCGACATGGGTGTCGTGATTGGCTCTTTTCCAACTTGCTTTTCGAGCAAAGGAGAGCGTGCCAGAGTCAAGCCCTCTATCTGTGATAATCTTTCCCGATTCAAAATAAAGCTCCCCCGAGGCGATGTGGAGTTCATTTTCGGGCGCGATATAGACGTCCCCGAAAAGGGTCATTTGAGAAAAGGTGGCAGAACAGAAGAGTTGGAAACACAGCACTCCAATCCATCTCAGATGGTATTGATGCATAAGCAGATTTTTTTAACTGGGTTGGTTCTAATTTATAAAAAAACCTAAAAGTATCACCAATGTTCAGAGGTCAAAACCAGAAAATCGTCTCCATCAGCAATGGTCCAAAGGGCTTCAATATTGGGTTGGTTTCGGATCAAGGCTTGTCCCTCTTCTAAGGGCATGACCATAAGGGCGGTGGCCCAGGCGTCGGCGGTCATACAGTTGGGGGCTTTGACGGAAGTGCTGAGGATATTGGTTTTATGAGCCGAGCCCGTCAGGGGGTTGATAGAGTGGACATATCTTTGAGCAGTGACGGAATCCACCCAGTATTTTCGGTAATTCCCAGAACTGGCCAAGGCTTGGTCTTGCAATAAAAGGGTCTGTAAAAAACGGCGTTCCTCTCCTTGGCGGGGGTCGTCGATGGCGATCTTCCACGCCTTTTGGGATTTGGGACTGTTGCCCTTGGCAACGATTTCCCCACCGATCTCGACCATATAATCACTTGCACCTCTTCTTTGTAGGAAATCCCCTACCTGATCAACGACATAACCTTTGGCCAGTGCGTTGAAGTCGATATAAATATTGGGGGATGCCTTGGCTACAGTTTGGTTGGGACTCAAACTTACCTTTTGCCAGCCGGTAAGGGTGAGGAGGCTGTCCCGCTGTTCTTTACTAATTATATCTATAGATGTTTCAGGGCCAAAACCATAGGCATTGACCAAAGCCCCAACGGTTGGGTCAAAGTAGCCATCAGTAGCTTTCCAAACCTCAGTGGCTTTTTCGAAAACCTTTCTAAAATGTCCATCAACTACCAAGGTACTGTCTCCCCGATTGATTTTGGAAACATCGGATTCGGGCAAATAGGTGGAAAGGGATTTATTAAACACATATAAAAGGGAATCCAAGCCTTGTTGCGCTTCCTCCTCCGAAAGCTCGGCCACATATAGGATGTTGTAGGAAGTTCCCAATGCAAAACCTTGCAATCTTTTGGCTTCTGTAGGATTTGGACTACAGCAGTAGAACAGCCACAACAGAAAAAGGCTACTCCATAATCTGAAGTCCGTCAAAATTGACTGCATAAGGGTCGTTTTGGGTTAAAGGCAATTCATAATCCTGCGCATGGGCAAAACCCACCCCTGCATAGTAGGTGGTGGCTTTGTATTTGATCCCATGGTCTCTTACTTGTTCCATCAGTTCGGCATCGTAGGTTTTGGGATTATCGGGATACAAACATCCCCTAACAACGATAAAATGAAGTTTTTGGTCTTTGATACAAACAAACTGGGGGTCTTTTTTAAGCTGAGAATTAACCGCTAAAAATTCAAAACCGGATTGGGTGAGGTGGTCGCCCACCTCTTTCATGGCCAGTTGGTGTATTTGTTGGGCCTGAAGCATTTATCCCCCAAAGTCGTCGAAGCGGACATTCTCGGGAGGAATACCGAAATCGTCAGCCATTTTTTCTATCGCCTGGTTCATCAATGGCGGGCCACAGAAATAGACTTCAATATCTTCGGGAGCCTCGTGATGATTGAGGTAGTTATCGATCACACATTGGTGGACAAAGCCTTTAAAACCATCGCCCTCGCCTTCCAGACCTTCTTTGACCTTCCAGTTATCTTCCTCCAACGGTTCAGACAAGGCCACGTAGAATTTAAAATTCGGAAAGTCTTTTTCTAAGGCCTTGAAATGATCCAAGTAGAACAACTCTCTTTTAGATCGCCCACCATACCAAAAACTAACCTTTCTTCCAGTTTTTAGGGTTCTGAAGAGTTCATAGAGGTGGGAACGCATGGGGGCCATTCCAGCACCACCCCCAACATAGAGCATTTCAGCTTCGGAGTGGTTGATAAAAAATTCGCCATAAGGCCCAGAAATGGTGACTTTGTCCCCAGGCTTTTTAGAGAATATATAAGAGGAGGCAATCCCAGGATTGACATCCATCCAATTGTTTTTATTGCGATCCCAAGGCGGGGTGGCAATCCTTACGTTGAGCATGATCTCTCTCCCCTCTGCAGGAAAGGAGGCCATCGAATAGGCGCGCTCAACGGTCTCGGTGTTTTTCATCACCAAAGGCCAAAGGTTGAACTTGTCCCATTCTAACTTAAATTTATCGGGTTCACCGGGATGCTCATCAGGGTGGGCAGTAATATCGATATCACTGTATTTGACTTCACACTGTGGGATCTCAATCTGGATGTATCCCCCCGCTTCGTAATCCATGGCCTCAGGAATCTCAACCACAAATTCTTTAATAAAGGAGGCCACATTCCAATTTCTAACTACAGTAGCTTCCCACTTCTTAATCCCAAAAACCTCTTCTGGTACCTGGATGACCATGTTTTGCTTGACTTTGACCTGACAGCCCAATCGCCAGCCCTCGGCAATTTCCTTACGGGTAAAATGCGGTGCTTCGGTGGGTAGGATCTCTCCCCCACCTTCGAGGATCTGGCATTTGCATTGGATGCAGGTTCCCCCTCCCCCACAGGCAGAGGGCAAAAAGATCTTATTGTTCCCCAAAGTTGTTAACAAGGTACTCCCTGAGGAAACCTCCACGTCATTTTCACCGTTGATTAGCAGACTGACAGGTCCGGAAGGTAATAATTTGGCCTTGGCACCCAACAGCATGCCTACCAATACAAAAGTGACCACCAAAAAAACTAAAACACTCGCAACGATAATTGAATAATCCATTTCTATCTTTCTATAATTTAATCCCCATAAAACTCATAAAACCCAACGCCATCAATCCTGTTATGATAAAAGTAATTCCCAGTCCTCTCAAAGGCGCCGGAACATTTGAATAGATGATTTTTTCTCTGATGGCTGCAATGGCCAAAATGGCCAACAGCCAACCCACTCCAGAACCCAAGCCGTAAACGGCTGATTCGGTGACCCCAGAAAAGTCTTTTTGCTGCATGAACAGCGAACCTCCCAAGATGGCGCAATTCACCGCGATCAAAGGCAGGAAGATCCCCAATGCACCATAAAGGGCAGGTGCAAATTTTTCAACGATCATCTCCACCAATTGTACCATGGAGGCAATCACGGCAATGAACATGATAAAACTCAAAAAGCTCAAATCTATCTCGGCATAGGCAGGATTCAACCACTGTAAAGCCCCAGGGCGCAACAGATAAGTGTCCAACAAAAAGTTGATCGGAACGGTGATGGCCAAAACAAAGATGACGGCAAAACCTAAACCAACGGCAGTTTTAACCGTTTTGGATACCGCCAAATAGGAACACATGCCCAAAAAGTAGGCAAAGATCATGTTCTCTATGAATATACTTTTGACAAACAGATTTAAATATCCTTCCATGTACTAGTTTTTTTCAATGAGTTTTCGGTTACGAGCGCGTTGGATCCATATGAATATTCCAACAGTAATCAAGGCCATAGGAGACAAGAGCATCAAACCATTGTTGACATATCCCATTTCGTAGAATGAATCGGGGATTATTTGGTAGCCCAGAAGTTTTCCGGAGCCAAAGAGTTCCCTAAAAAAAGCCACCACGATCAGTATAAATCCATAACCGGCAGCATTCCCAATCCCATCCAGAAAGGATTTCCATACGCCGTTGCCCAAAGCAAAGGCCTCCAACCTTCCCATAACGATACAATTGGTGATGATTAACCCGATGAAAATAGAAAGCTGTTTACTCACGTCATAGGCATAGGCCCTAAGAATTTGATCCACCAAGATCACCATGGAGGCCACAACGACCAATTGTACGATGATTCGAATGCGGTTGGGAATAAGATTTCTCAACAAAGAAATGATGACGTTACTGGCACCCATCACCGCCACCACAGAAAGGCTCATGACCAGAGCGGGCTTGAGCTGGACTGTAATGGCCAAAGCAGAGCATATTCCCAGAACCTGAACAGTAATGGGGTTATTGTCGTCCAAAGGGTCGGTCAACAGCGCACGATTCTTTTTGGAAAACAAAGGCTCTGATTCTTTGTTGAGGAATAAAAGGGTTGGTTTTTTTCCGTCAGTTACTTTTTGGTCTGCCATAATTATCTAGTTTATTAGAGCAACAGTATTTTTTTCTTTTTCGAAATAAGGAAGGTAATGGGTCAGTCGCTCCAAGATCATATCGGTTACACCGTCACCGGTGATGGTTGCCCCGGAAATGGCATCGACTTCGTGGTCGTTTTTGTCTGTATCTTTTGGGTCGTTGTTGGTTTTGGAAACGTAGATGCCCACCAATTTACCAGAGGCATCAAATACTTTTTCGTCTTTAAATCGATCCATAAACCATTGTTGGGTGATTTCGGCACCCAAACCTGCGGTTTCGGCTTTGTGATCAAATACCGCTCCTTGGATGGTATTGATGTCCGACTTGAGGGCGATATAACCCCATATAGCATCCCATAATCCTGAGCCACGCAGGGGAATGATATAATAACTTACATTTTCCACTACAGCCTTATAAAGTGGGAAACGCTGCTCCTTAGCAGGTTTTTTGATTTCGTTGTTCAGCTTCAGCTTGAAAGCATCAACTGAATCATCGGTATTGCCCAGATAATCCAGAGCCAAGGTTCCGGTGATGTACTTTTTATAGAGTGACTCAGCTTGCTCTCTGTCGGTTTCTATGCCAATAGTAGACAGGATGTTTTGCATTTTTTCTTTACGGACATTGTTGGCTTGTAAAGATTTAAGCGAACTTGCAGTAAATGCCAAAGTTGAAGCGACCACCAGTACCATCAAGGTGGCAAAAAGAAAAGTGTATCCGTTGCTGTCTCTGTTCATGACTAAGCGGTTTTAAGGGCTGAGGCCCATCTTTTTTTACGTTGATTGATATTCCGTTGAATGACATAGTGATCAATGGTGGGGGCAAAAACGTTCATCAACAAAATGGCTAACATGACCCCCTCGGGATAGGCAGGATTGAACACCCGAATCAGGATACAGAATACCCCAACCAATAGGCCGTAAATCCATTTTCCTTTGTTGGTTTGAGCGGCAGATACCGGATCAGTAGCCATAAATACAACTCCGAAAGCAAAGCCTCCTACTACCAAATGATTGACCCACGAAAAACTCATCAGGGCATTGGCACCCCAAAGGTTGAATAAAAAACCAACTAAAGCGGCTCCCAAGACACTTCCAACCATAATCCTCCAACTGCCCACTCCCGTAGCGATCAGAATGGCAGCTCCAATCAAAACGAAAAATGCAGAGGTCTCGGCAATAGAGCCGGGAATGGAGCCTTGAAACATTTCAAAAAAACTATAATTGACATTGCCCCCGGCAGCCAAAGTACCCAATATGGTTTCTCCCGAGATGGCATCCACATTGGAAGCCTCGGAGACCCAAACTTTGTTTCCAGACATATAGGTGGGATAGGCAAAAAACGCAAAGGCTCTGGCGGTAAGAGCAGGATTTAAGATATTCATCCCTGTTCCCCCAAAAGCTTCTTTGGCAATCAGCACGGCAAAAGCGACTGAAATGGCTACCATCCACAAGGGAATGTCAACGGGCATGATCATGGGAATGAGTAGGCCGGTGACTAGATAACCCTCATTGACTTCGTGTCCCCGATAAACAGCAAAAATAAATTCTATGGTCAAGCCGACCACATAGGACACTACAATCATGGGTACAATTTTCCATGACCCGTGAATAAAAGCATCCAAAAAGGTAAAGGATTCCCCAGTTTGGGCGTAATATTGATAGCCTGTGTTGTAAATTCCATATATCAAGGCGGGCATCAGTGCAATGATGACGGTGACCATGGTTCTTTTTAAATCCACCGCATCCCTGATATGGGCACCGGTCTTGGTAGTGTGGTTGGGTACAAAAAGAAAGGTGTCAAATGCGTTGATCGCCGGAGCAAACCGCTCCCATTTTTGTCCTTTTTCAAAGGGGCGTTTTAAATCGTCTAACTTTCTCCTCAAAAAACTCATATGCTAAATTTTATCCTACTTCTTTTATCATTAATTCAATTCCTTCTCTGATGATTTCCTGCGCCTCAATTTTGGAGGTATTGGCATAATCAATCAACCCAAAGTCTTCGGGAATGACCTCATAAATGCCCAAGGCTTCCATTTTTTCAATGTCCCCGGCCATACAGGCCTTGAGCAACTGCATGGGATAGATGTCCATGGGGAATACTTTTTCCATTTCACCGGTAACAACAAAAGCGCGCTCTTCACCATTCATATTGGTATCGGCGCGGTATCCTTTTCGGCCCAACAGCCAGGACAAGGAGGTTTTGGATAAGCTTGGAATTTTGTTGTCCGTAAAGGGCAACCAGCCAAACATTCTGAAATGGTTTCCTTCCGGGATAAGTGTTAGTAAATTGTTATAAAAATTTAGATAACCGTCTAAGGACACACCTTGTCCGGAAAGAACATCGCCATTGATGGCGCGATTCTGACAAGTCTTGTCAATTCCAGAAACATCGATAATCGAGCTGAGATGTGCTCCAATGGTGGTTTTGAAGTACTGCGGTTGAAGTACCGACTGGCCCGCAACGGCAACGGTGCGCTGGGCACTGAAGGTTCCATTGGAGAAAAGCTTTCCGATATTCACCACATCCTCGGGACGTACCTCCCAGACTTTTTCACCCATATTTAAAGGGCTGTGGTTGTGAATCTGTACGCTTACATTTCCAGCCGGGTGAGGCCCATTGACCTCAAGTTTGTCAACACCTTTGATGCTTTCAAAATAACCGGAAAAATTACCGTCAACGGTTAATTTTATGGGGCCATCTATCAAATGGTTCAGGACATCTATGCCGTTTTGAAAGTCTTCTTTGTTGTTTTTGAGTAAAAACTGATAGTCAACATCCAAGGGTGCCGATGCAAAAGTGGAGACATAAATTGCTTTTGGCACAATGTCCGGATCGGCCAATACGCCGTAGGGTCGCTGTCTAATAAATGGCCAAGCACCACTTTTTAAAAGTGTATCTCGGACCGTTTCGCGATCCAAAGCTTTGGCCGCAGGTATTTTATGCACTACTGCAGTTGCATCTTCGGCTTCGATTACAATTTCTAATATTTTTCTTTTTGCTCCTCTCACCACCGCCTTCACCACTCCGGAAACAGGAGAGACAAAAACAATTCTGGGATCGCTTTTGGAGTGAAAGACAGAAGCACCAAGGGCTACTTTTTCTCCCTCCTTAACCATCAAACGTGGCACCGTTCCAAAAAAATTATCGGGCTTTAGAGCAAATGTTTTGGAGGGATTGGCATCAGATAAAATCTTTTCAGCCTCACCCACTAAATTTATGGTTGCACCCCTTCGGATGCGAATGCCTGCGGACATATAATCAATACTTTCTAAAATCACACAAATTTACTAATAATGGGCCACCTCCTGAAATGAAAAATTGTCAAAATTTACTAATTTATATTAATTCTAAATAACCGTTTAACTTTTGGGCATCAACGAAAAATCCATACCAATGAAATGCTTTTAAATTCATAATTTTACAGCATGCTGATAAGTTTTCGCGTTAAACAATTGATCTTTTTATTTTTGGAAGTAAGCATGCTTTGGGGACAAAAAATTCAAGAAATATCGCCCAACCAAGCCATAAAGTCGATTGTATTTAGAGAAAATGGATCCCCTTTGCAGTTGCCTGTCGTTAAACTCGGTGCTTCTTTTCAACTTCATTTTGACGATCTCAACGCAGACGAAAGCAATTATTACTACAGGATCAAGTATTTTAATTACGATTGGACCCCTTCGATTTTGTTTCAAAATGAATACATGAAAGGGTTTGACAATTTGAGAATCGAAAATTATCAAACCTCATTCAATACCCTCCAACCCTACACCCACTATCAACTGGATTTACCCAATGAACAGACCAATTTTTTGATACCTGGGAATTATCTGTTGGAAGTCTATAATGAGGCGGATGAAATGGTTTTCCAAAGAAGGTTTCTCCTCTATGAGGAAAAAGCTTCAGTGGCAGCAGGGGTTTTCAGGACCCGTGATTTGGCGTTTTACCAAAGTCATCAAAGTGTGCAGTTTTCCATCAGCCCTCCCAAAGGTGAATTTTTCCGTGATCCCCAAAATCAAATCCACGTGACCCTGCTTCAAAATGAACAATGGGAGACCGCCATCCACGGATTGAATCCGCAATACAACAACGGCAACCGACTGGAGTATCGATATGATGCGCAAAGCCGATTTGAAGGGGGGAACGAATATCTTTTTTTTGATACCAAAGACATTCAAATCACCAGTGCCAATGTGAGCCATGTAGAGCTCAACCGCTTGTATGAACACTACCTTACCCCCAACTTTTTGCGTAGGGGGTACCCCTATAGTTTTACACAGGATCTAAATGGCGATTTTGTGATCACCACCCTGCAAGGCTCTGGAAACGGGGCCATTGAAGCAGACTACAGTTGGGTGCATTTTAGCCTGTCCGCGCCCATGCTATTGGAAAATCAAGAGATTTACATCTTTGGCAAGTTCAACAATTACCAATTGAACGAAGAAAATAGAATGTACTTTAATCCGTCACTGGAAATTTACGAAGGGGTGCTGTTGCTAAAACAAGGGGTTTACAACTATAAATTTGTGGCAAAGACTCCCAAGTCAACCCTTTACTCAGCTTTGAGTGGCTCACATGCCTTAACGGAAAATCGTTATTTGATCTTGGTTTATTACAGGTATTTTGGAGATCAGTACGATTCCTTGATCGGGATTGGCGAAACCTCCTCTTTTGAAATAATCGACTAAATCCAAATATTTGACCTTAACAATTGATTGTCAAAGCGATTTTGGTTATATTAGCTTATAACTTTTCACAAGTTTTTAATGATTCAACAAGTAACAAGAGGGATTAAAATCTCTGTCGAAACTGCGTATGAAGGAAGTTTTCTCAAAGACAACTTTCTACACTATGCTTTTACTTACGAAATTGAGATCGAAAACCAAAGTAAAAGTGCCGTTCAGTTGCTTACCCGCCATTGGAAAATCATTGAAGCGTTGAACAAAACCCAGTATATAAACGGCAATGGAGTGGTTGGAAAAAAACCAGTGATCAATCCCGGTGAAATACACCGCTACAAATCGGGTTGTTTGCTTTCTTCAGCCATCGGGGCCATGAAAGGTGCCTACATCATGATCGACTTTTCGTCGACCAAAAAATTTAATGTAGAAATTCCTCCTTTCAAGTTGTCCGCCCCCTTTGCATTGAACTAGTTTACAGGACAATAGACTAATTTTTTCGTTTCAAAAAAAGGTTCGCTAAAGTATTGATATAAGGCTATGGTTTCGGCCTGAGGAAAAGCAGACAATTCCTCCGTCAGATCTCCTCCCTTTAAACACAGAAAACCATTTTTTATGTCATGTCGGTGTTGACTGGAAATTTTACTGGCAGACCAGTGCAGGAGTGTCTTCATGGTGGCTACCGCTCGACAAACAATAAAGTCAACCTCGATTTCCAATTGTTCCATTCTCTGGTGATGGGTGTGCAGGTTGTTCAATTTCAATGCGTCTTTTACCGCATCGATGACCTTGATTTTTTTGCCTATGCTATCCACTAAATGAAATTGTACTTCAGGGAACAAAATGGCCAAAGGGACGCCGGGGAAGCCTCCACCCGTGCCAACGTCTAAAATTTTACTTCCCGTTTTAAATGAAAGAAATTTCCCAATCGATAGGGAATGTAGTACATGATGCAGATAAAAATAGTCCATGTCTTTTCTAGAGATCACATTGATGCGATCATTCCATTCTTTGTAGAGATCAAAAAGTAATGAAAAGCTATTTTTTTGTTGGGGATTTAAATCCGGAAAATATTGGTGAATAAAATTCAAAGGAGTTTTTGATTAAAATTAAATAGAATGGGATAAAATTCAATATTTTTACAGCTTGAACTAACAAAACTATGACCAAAAAAATTATTCCTAGGTTTTCACGAAAAGAATCTAAAGAGTTTTTCCAAACGCTAAACAAGAGAGTCAATCAGTATTTTAAAGACAACAAAATTGCCAAAACCGGTAACTGGAGGTTGTACCTCAAGTCTTTGGTGATGTTTACCCTATTGATTGCGCCTTTTGTTTTAATCTTGTCTCTGAACATCAATGATTGGCTCAAATTGCTTTTGGCAGGAGTGATCGGGGTTGGTATGGCAGGTGTGGGAATGAACGTGATGCACGATGGCAACCATGGATCCTATTCCAAGTATCCTTGGATCAACAAATTGATGGGAGGCAGTATCTATATCTTGGCGGGGAATGTTTTTAATTGGAAAATTCAACACAACGTATTGCACCATACCTACACCAACATCAAAGGCCACGATGAGGATTTAGATGCTGGGGTTGTTTTGCGTTTCTCAAAACACTCCCAATGGAAACCGCATCACCGGTTTCAACATCTATACTTTGTATTGCTCTATGGTTTGTTGACCCTTAAGTGGGCCATTGTTACTGACTTTGTTCAATTGACGCGTTATCAAAAAAGAAAACTGTCTTACACCAACAGTAAAAGTCACTCCACACAGTGGGTGGGGCTGATCCTCTCCAAAATCATCTATTTTTCGATTTGGTTGGTATTGCCCATCTTTGTTTTTAATATCGCTTGGTGGAAGGTTTTGATTGGATTTTTTGTAATGCACTACACGGCGGGACTGATTCTCAGCATGGTCTTTCAACTGGCGCATGTGATTGGAGAGGCAGACATGCCTATGCCAGACAAGATAACAGGCAACATGAAAAACTCTTGGGCCGTACATCAATTGAATACGACGGTTAATTTTTCTACAAAAAACCGAATTATCAATTGGTTTACTGGTGGCTTGAATCATCAGATCGAACACCATATTTTCCCACATATTAGTCACATCCATTACACCAAAATATCTAAAATTGTAAGAAAAACTGCTCGGGAGTTCAACCTGCCCTACAACGAATACAGGACCACCCGAAGTGCTATCTTTTCCCACTTCAAATATCTAAAACAAATGGGCATGCGGCCTAT